>NZ_CP009122.1:162500-464442 GCF_000803645.1 Sphingopyxis fribergensis
GCCCTGTCGCCGAAATCCCAAGGGTTCCTGCTTAAAGCTAATCTGAGCAGGGTAAGCCGGCCCCTAAGACGAGCCCGAAGGGGGTAGTCGATGGGAACCACGTTAATATTCGTGGGCCTGGAGGTGTGTGACGGATCTCGTAAATTGTTTGCTCTTATTGGATTGAGCAGGCTTTGAAGAGGTTCCAGGAAATAGCCCCTCCATTATAGACCGTACCCTAAACCGACACAGGTGGGATGGTAGAGTATACCAAGGCGCTTGAGAGAAGTCTCCTGAAGGAACTCGGCAAATTGCCTCCGTACCTTCGGAAGAAGGAGGCCCTCATTCCGGGCAACCGGTTTGAGGGGGCACAGGCCAGGGGGTAGCGACTGTTTAGCAAAAACACAGGGCTCTGCTAAGTCGGCTTCAAGACGACGTATAGGGCCTGACGCCTGCCCGGTGCCTGAAGGTTAAGTGGAGTGGTGCAAGCTGCGAAATGAAGCCCAGGTAAACGGCGGCCGTAACTATAACGGTCCTAAGGTAGCGAAATTCCTTGTCGGGTAAGTTCCGACCTGCACGAATGGCGTAACGACTTCCCCACTGTCTCCAGGAGATGCTCAGCGAAATTGAATTCTCCGTGAAGATGCGGAGTACCCGCGGTTAGACGGAAAGACCCCGTGCACCTTTACTGCAGCTTCAGAGTGGCATTAGGAAAGAACTGTGTAGCATAGGTGGGAGGCTTTGAAGCGTTGGCGCCAGCTGACGTGGAGCCATAGGTGAAATACCACCCTGTTGTTTTCTGATGTCTAACCTCGATCCATGAAACTGGATCAGGGACCCTCTGTGGCGGGTAGTTTGACTGGGGCGGTCGCCTCCTAAAGAGTAACGGAGGCGCGCGATGGTAGGCTCAGGACGGTTGGAAACCGTCTGCAAGAGTGCAATGGCATAAGCCTGCCTGACTGCGAGACTGACGAGTCGAGCAGAGACGAAAGTCGGTCATAGTGATCCGGTGGTCCCGAGTGGAAGGGCCATCGCTCAACGGATAAAAGGTACGCCGGGGATAACAGGCTGATGATTCCCAAGAGCTCATATCGACGGAATCGTTTGGCACCTCGATGTCGGCTCATCACATCCTGGGGCTGGAGCAGGTCCCAAGGGTTTGGCTGTTCGCCAATTAAAGTGGTACGTGAGCTGGGTTCAGAACGTCGTGAGACAGTTTGGTCCCTATCTGCCGTGGGCGTCGAAATTTGAGAGGAGTTGACCCTAGTACGAGAGGACCGGGTTGAACATACCTCTGGTGTACCTGTCGTGGCGCCAGCCGCGCAGCAGGGTAGCTATGTATGGACGGGATAACCGCTGAAAGCATCTAAGCGGGAAGCCTCCCTCAAGATAAGATTTCATAGAGCCGTGGAAGACCACCACGTTGATAGATCGGATGTAGAAGCGCGGTAACGTGTGGAGCTAACCGATACTAATTGCTCTATTCGCACTTAAGAGTCCCACCATCAACGACACTCCTGATAGGATTGTCCGCGATTGGATGATTGTAGTCAGACAAATATTGCACGGACATCGATTGAAACCCGATTTTGACCCACGCCGGCTTCATTGCTTGGTGACCATGGCGTCAGTGACCCACCCGATCCCATCTCGAACTCGGCCGTGAAACCTGACAGCGCCGATGGTACTGCTGCTTAAGCAACGGAAGAGTAGGACGTCGCCAGGCATTGTGGCCGGCGTGAGGAAAAAATCGCTGGAAAACCCATTCACAAAGTTAGAGGCCGGCAGCAATGCCGGCCTTTTGCTGTTACGGACCGCGCTCTGCGCGAAGATCCGTAAATTGGTGGCGCGGGATGGAGCAGCCCGGTAGCTCGTCAGGCTCATAACCTGAAGGTCGTAGGTTCAAATCCTACTCCCGCAACCAACGTCGGTATAACTCCGGGATTCAAAGTTATACCAACAGGGGAAGCCAGCCCCCGCAACCAACGTCAGTATAATTCCGAGATTTGTTATACTGACGGGGCATCGGGTCCCCGCAACCAGCGTCAGTATAACTTCCTCGTTATACCGATCTAGCGTCAACACAACAGCCCGTCAGACCAAGTCTGGCGGGTTGTTGCGTTATGGGTGTCCTAACACTCCCGGTCTTTGAGCTATTGGAAAGACGCTCGGCTAACGGAAATCATGGCTCTTGATCCTAACCAACTCCTCGTCAGTGAGCACGGCGTCGAACGGCGGATGAGATAAGGTCCGCCCGCGCGGGATACCGGAGTTGCGCGGGTCCGGCCCCGCGCCGTTGGTCGCCCCGTCGCCGCGGATGGGCGTGACGGCGAACGCTGTCCGTCCGATTGAGCGCAGCATGTCATCGTGATCGACGATGCGGTCGCAGATGATATGGATCACCTCGCCTTCCTTCTGCAGGCGCCCGCGCATCGCGATCATCGATGAAGACATGACCTGACGCCGGTAGATTTCGAAGCGGTCCGGCCAGAGGATGCCATTCGCGATGCCGGTCTCATCCTCGATCGTGATGAACAGGACGCCCTTGGCCGAGCCCGGCCGCTGGCGAACCAAGATGACCCCGGCCACCTCGACATTGCGGCCGTCGCGGATCGTGGCGAGATCGGCGCAGCGAACGATCCGCAACGCGTCGAGCTCATCGCGCAGAAAGCTGACGGGATGGCCGCGCAGCGACAGCTGGGTCGAGCGGTAATCCTCCACCACCTCGCGGCCTTCGGCCATCGCGCGCAGCGCCACCATCGGCTCCAGCCCTTCTGGCGCGAATTTGGCCTCGCGCTCGTCGGCTGCCGCGAACAGCGGTAGCGGCGCCTCGCCAAGCCCCTTCACCTTCCAAAGACCTTGGCGCCTATTCTCGGCGATGCAGTGGAAAGCGTCGGCTTCGGCAAGCCGCTCGATCGCCATGCGCGGGGTGCCGGCGCGGCGCCAGACCTCTTCGACGCTGTCAAATCGCTCCGGTCCACGCGCGCCGACGATCGCTGCACCATGGACATTGGCGAGCCCGCGCACCTGCCGGAAGCCGAGCCGCACCGCCAGATAGCGTCCGCGGGTCGGCTCCAATGTGCAGTCCCAATGGCTATCGTTGATCGAGACCGGCCGCACCTCGACGCCATGCTTGCGCGCATCAGCGACGATCTGCGCTGGTGCGTAGAAGCCCATCGGCTGGGCATTGAGCAGCGCCGCGCAGAACACGTCGGGATGATGATGCTTCATCCAGCAGGAGGCGTAGGCGATCTTTGCGAAGGAGGCGGCGTGGCTCTCGGGAAAGCCGTAGCTGCCGAACCCCTCTATCTGTTTGAACGTCCGCTCGGCGAACTCCTTGGGATAACCCCGCTCGACCATGCCACCCACGAGCTTGTCGTAGAAATGGCTGACGCCCCCAGTGAGCTTGAACGTCGCCATAGCGCGACGCAGCTGGTCAGCCTCGACGGCGGTAAAGCCGGCACCGACGATGGCGACCTTCATCGCCTGCTCTTGGAACAGCGGCACACCCAGCGTCTTCTCGAGCACGGCGCGCAGCTCGGGTCGGGGATATTCCGGCGTCTCCTTGCCTTCCCGGCGACGCAGATAGGGATGGACCATGTCGCCCTGAATCGGGCCGGGGCGGACGATCGCTACCTCGATGACGAGATCGTAGAATTCCTTGGGCTTCATCCGCGGCAGCATCGACATCTGCGCCCGGCTCTCGATCTGGAAGACGCCAAGCGTGTCCGCCTTCTGAATCATCGCATAGACGGACGGATCGTCGTCCTGCAGGTCGGCCATTCCGACATCAATGCCCTTGGCGTCGCGCAGCAGGTTGAACGCGCGGTTCATGCACCCGAGCATGCCCAAGCCCAGCACGTCGACCTTCATGAACTTCAAGGCATCGATATCGTCCTTGTCCCACTCGATGATCTGGCGGTCCTCCATCCGGGCAGGCTCGATCGGCACGAGATCGTCGAGCCGGTCCTGGGTCAGCACGAACCCGCCGGGATGCTGGGAGAGATGGCGCGGCGTCCCGATCAGCTGCCGTGCGAGGTCGAGCGTCATCCGGAGACGGTGATCCTCGGCATTGAGATTGAGCGTCGCGATCTGTTCGGGGGTGATCCCGTCCATCGACCAGCCCCAGACCAAGCCAGTCAGCATCTTGGTCAGATCACGCGGCAGGCCCAGCGCCTTACCCACCTCGGCTACGGCGCCGCGGGTGCGGTAGCGGGTGACGACGGCGGTGAGCGCGCTGCGCGTCCGGCCGTAGGTCTCGTAGATCCACTGGATGATTTCCTCGCGCCGCTCATGCTCGAAGTCGACGTCGATATCGGGCGGCTCCTTGCGCTCGCCCGAGACGAAGCGTTCGAACAGCAGTTCGTGACGGATCGGATCGATTGAGGTGATGCCGAGCAGATAGCAGACGCAGCTGTTGGCGGCCGAGCCGCGCCCCTGGCAGAGGATGCCGCGCCGCCGGCTCTCGGCGACGATCGCGTTGACGGTCAGGAAGTAGGGCGCATAGCCGAGTTGGTCGATCAATCGCAACTCGTGATCGATCTGCTTCACATAGGCTGGCGGTAATCCTTCCGGAAACATCCGCGCGGCCGCATTCTCCGTCAGCGCCGCCAGCGCCTCCTGCGCGGTGCGGCCGGCGATCACCTGCTCATAGGGATATTGATACTGGATTTCGCCGAGATCGAAGGTGCAGGCGGCGGCGATGTCGGCGGTCGCCTGGATGGCGTCGGGAAAGGCCGTAAAGCGCCGCTCCATCTCGGCAGGCGACTTCAGGTCGCGGTCCATGAACCGCTCGCGGCGAAAGCCGAGCGCGTCGATCGTCGTCTTCTCGCGGATCGCGCTAACCACGTCCAGCAAGGGCCGGCGTTCAGACGTATGGTAGAGCACGTCGCCGGTCGCGACGCTGCGGACGCCAGCCATTCGCGCCATCGTGTCAAGCTCATGCAGGCGCGCCATATCGTCGGGGCGTCGGCGCAGCGATAAGGCGCAAAAACCCTGCTTGCCGAACAGATCGCGCAACGCGGCGAGGTCCGACGCGGTCCGCGCGTCAGGCATGTCGGGCAGCAGGATCGCAATCACGCCTTCGACGTGCGCTGCAACGTCGGCCCAGTCGAGGATGCAGAACCCCTTGCCGCCGCGCGCCTTGCCGACGGACAGCAGCCGGGTCAGCCGTGACCAGGCCGGGCGCGTCATGGGGTAGAGCAGCATGGCGCGACCGTCGGTCAGGTCGACGCGCGCACCCGCGATCATGCGCACGCCGGTCGCCTTCTGGCCGTCCCAGCCGCGAACGATGCCGGCGACGCTGCCGCGATCGGCGAGCCCGAGCGCGCTGTGTCCGAGTAACGCGGCCGCCGCGAATAGCTCCTCGGGCGACGACGCGCCGCGCAGGAACGAGAAGTGGCTTGTCACCTGCAGCTCGACATAGGAGGTCATGCCATGACGCTCGCGGCGGATACGCGAGCGCGACCGCAACCCGCGCCATGGACGTCATCCGCCTTCAGGAAAAATTCGCGCTGATCGATGAGCACTGGCGGCCCAAGGTCGCCGGTCGCCTCAACGGCCAGGAGGTCAAGCTGGTCAAGGTGCAGGGCGTGTTCCCGTGGCACAGCCATGCCGATGCCGACGAGATTTTCCTCGTCCATCGCAGCCGCTTCCGCGTCGAGTTTCGCGACCATATCGCAGACATGGGACCGGGCGAGTTCGTGCTCGTCCCGCGCGGGGTGGAGCATCGCACCGCCGCCGACGAGGAGGCCGAGGTGCTGATGTTCGAGCCCACCGGCGTCGTGAACACCGGGAACGTGCAGGACGCGGTGTTCACCGCGCCGAACGGTATCGAAATCTAGGCTCATCCGAACAGGCCGTGCAGATACCAGCTGAGGTCGCCGGTCGCGGCCTCGACGCCGTCGCCGCGCCGGAACAGCCAGAAGCGCTCGCCGCCCTCCGCCTCCACCCGGAAATAATCGCGCACCGCCCAGAGCTCGCCCGGACGGCGCCACCATTCGCCGTGAATGCGCTCGGGGCCGTCGCCGGCGACGACGCGGTAGGCTTGTCCGCGCCAGGTGAAGCGGCGCGGTGGATGATCGGGCAGGAGGGCGACGACGTTGGACAGCGGCTCGGGTTGGCGGAGCAGGCGCACCGGCCGCTTCCATGCTGGCCAGCCGGATGTCGGCGCCAGCGGCGCGTTGCGGCGAACGGCGCGTTCGGGGACGTCGCTCTCTACCGAGGACAGCCGGAACAACTGCTCGGGGCCGACCCTGCCGCCAAGCTGGTCGACCAAGGGCGCGATATCGGGCGTGCGATCGCCATCGACGAAAACGGCGGTCAATGTCTCCGGTGCGAGCGCCTCGACGCGGGGTGCGGCAAGCGTCATCCCCTCGATGCCAAGCCCAGGATCGATCCGCTCGACACGCATGGCAAGCATGCGCTTGAGATGCCGCGCGTCGCGCGTGGCGCGCGCGGTGCCGATACCGATGCGCTGGGTGCCACCGTCGACGACGCTTGCGGCGAGAACCGCGGCGCGGACACCCAACCCCCGCGCCTGCAACACGGCGGCTAGGTCGTCGACAAGATCTCCGATGACCTGCGTGATCGCCTCCGCGGTGCCGATCGGTTCGAGCAGGCGGCGTTCGACGCGCGGCATGTCGAACGGCACGATCGGGATGATCGGCTCGCCAATGACGCCTCGCGCCTGGTCGAGCCGCTTGACCGTCGATAGCCCCAGACGGCGGGCCAGTGGCCCGCGCGGCATCGGGTACAGGTCGGCGACACGCTCGAGTCCGAACCGCGCCGCGGTTGTCAGCGCGTTCGGGGGCAGCCTCAGCGCTGCCAGCGGCAAGTCGGCAAGCGCTTCAGCTTCCATGCCGGCAGGCAGAATGGTGATCGCGGCCCCGCCATAGCGGGCCAGCGCATGCGCCGCCCCCGGCGCGCCGGCGATGGCGACCATCGCGGTGAAGCCAAGCCGGCGCAGGAAGGCGAGCAGCCGTCGGCAGAAACGTTCTTCGCCGCCGAACAGGTGCGTCGTTCCCGCCAGATCGAGCCAGAGGCCATCGGCGCCGGCCACGCTGGCGGTCGGCGTCCAATGGCCGACCGCATGCAGCGCGAGCCGGTTGAGCAAGGCCCGGTCCGCCTCGGGCGCGGCCTCGCGCACGTCTAGTTCGGTGACGAGCGCGCGGGCGTGCGCGGCCGCCATGCCAGGCCGCAGGCCACACTCCAGCGCGATCGGACATGCGGCGGTGACGACCTCGCGCTGACCGCTGCGTTCGATCAGGATGGTCGGCCGGCCCCACAGCGTCGACCATGTCGGCGCCATCCCCGTCGAGGCTGACCCCGGCGCGCCTTCGTCCGGCGGCATCGCCTTGAACGGATGCTCGGCGGCTTCGCTGCGCCGGCCCATCTCGCGCATCGTCGGACGCTGATGCGCGGGCATCGTGTCGATCTTGGCTTGGTCTGGCCTGCCTGTCGCCGCGCGGCCGCGCGGCCATTCGGCGGCGCCGTGATCGGCCAAGGCCCAGCACGCGCCGGGCCGCCAGCCAAGCCCGCGCGGGACCGAGCAAGCGCCGGGGTCGCCGTCGATCGGCGCCGGGAAGCGCGGCTGGGCCGGGATGAGCGCTCGCTCAGGCGGCTTGGCTAGCCGCTCCGACCTGCGCAGCCGCTCGATCGCGAGCTGGGGCAGGTAGAGCGAGGCGACCCTGGTCATCACAAGCTTCACATTCGAGGAAAAAGGGGTTACCGCCCCGCTGGCGGACCAGCTCGACCGACCAGCGCGCACGGCCGACGCCGGGATAGGGCAACCGCGCGGACGACGCGCAGCCGATCCGCCAGCGCGTCATCGCGGCGGACGGCTGGTCGAGCGGGCAGCGATCGCGCGCCCGGTGTCGGCGGTAGAGCAGCATCGGCGTCTTGCCGTCCGAGGCGGCAAGCTGGAGTCTACGGGTCGCGGTCTGGTCGGCCGCCTTCACCTCGGCGATCACGCAGGCGAGCGCTCCGTCACGCAAGGCATCCTCGGCCAGTGCCAGCACGTCGCTGTCCTTGCGACCCGACGCGTAGAAGATGCGATCGGGGCCGAGCCCGACCTGCTCGAGCCCCGGCGCATAGAGATCGAATTTGGACAGTGCCCAAAGTACCGAGAAGCCGGGCTGGCAGGCGAACCGGGCCGCGATCCCGGCGGCGAACAGGGTGGCCGCCGCATCGTCGCTCGATGACGGTCGTGCCGCAGCGATCTCGTGAAGGCCGGCGCCGTCAAGTCCATGGTCGGAGAGTCGATCGTCAACGGCGGCGATCCCGAACGCCAGCGCTGGCCCGCGTGCGATCTGGGCACGCGCCAGCTCGGCGCGGAGGGCGACAATCTGGTCGGCGCGTGACGGCTCCGCTATTTGGACGACATGGTTCATAAGCAATCGACTCGGGTGTTCGTGTTATGTTCCACGAGCCCGATTGATTCCGCAAGTCAGAAAAATCCTTGAGGCGGCCACCGCCGGACGTTCGAAAACATCCGGGTCGGAGTCGGGCCTAATCGCCCATCCACTCACCTCCCTGTTGGATCGGCGCAGCGCATCGCTACTTTGAAACGGGTAGCGCTGGGGAACGCTGTTAATCCCCGAGCGCTTCTCCAGCAGCGCCGACGCCTGTCGGCTCCCCGCAGAACCGCCCTTGAAAAGCGTAGAACCGAAAGGCTGAGCATGTCCCTCAAAGGCAAATCGATCGCGATCCTCATCGCACCGCGCGGCACCGAAGAGCCGGAATTCGTCCAACCCAAGGAGGCCGTCGAACAGGCAGGCGCCAGCGTGACCGTGATCAGCCTCGAGAGCGGGCAGGCAAAGACAAACAATCACGATCTCGATCCCGGCGGCGAGTACGCGGTCGACACGACCTTCGCCGACGTGTCCGCCGATGACTTCGACGGTCTGATCATTCCCGGCGGCTGTGTCGGTGCCGATAAGCTGCGCGCGGATGACGACGCGGTCGCGTTCGTCAAAACTTTTTTCGACCAGAAGAAGCCGGTCGGCGTCATCTGCCATGGCCCCTGGCTTTTGGTCGAAGCCGACGTCGTCGAGGGCCGCACACTCACGTCCTTCCCGAGCGTGCGCACCGACATCGAGAATGCCGGCGGCAATTGGGTCGATCAGGAAGTCGTGGTCGATGAGGGCCTGGTAACGAGCCGGAAGCCCGACGATCTGCCGGCTTTCTGCGCCAAGCTCGTCGAGGAGTTCGCTGAAGGGCGTCAGGTCGACGCCTGATACCGGCTGACGATGATGGGAGCGTCAGCGCGAGGGTGGCGCTTCCTCCAGCAACGACAAGGTAGCGTCGTCCCGCTTTCCCGCGAACCAGCGATCAAGCGCGGCCGCGAACAAGGCAAGCAGGCGCGCCTGCTCGAAAAGCGTCAGCGACGAACGTAGCTTCATGGCGTCGATCTCGCCGAACACCGCGATGGGGTCGCTCACCGTCAGATCCTGCAGCGCCTCGACACATTCAACATAACGGATCCCGAGCACCGGATTGTCGAGATAGGCGCGGGCCTCATCCAGCGAGCGGATCGCGAAATGGCGCGCGGTCGGGCTTTGACCGAGACCGGCGATCTGCGGGAAGATGAACCACATCCAGTGCGAGCGCTTGGCGCCGCGCCGAATCTCGGCGAGCGCGGTCGGATAGGCGAGGGTCTGCGCCTCGACGAAGCGATCGAGCGAGGTCTCGTCAGGCATCAGGCCAGCATTCCCTGTGTTGCTTCGGGCGGGAAGGCTCGCGTGACGGCCAAACTGCCTTTCGGCAAGACCCGCAGCACCTCATTGGCGGGCACAGCGCCGTCGAGCCAGTCCGCCCACCGGTCGCGCGGCAACGGGATGATCTGCCGATGATGGTAGGGAGCCACATCCTCGCCCGGCTCGGTGGTCAGCATCGTGAACGCCTCGCCGGTCTTAGGATCGGTGCGCCAGATGCCCGCGATGCAGAACCAGTCGTGATCCTTGAGCGTGAACAGCCATTTGGTCTTACGCTTCTCCCCAGGCAGCGGATCGGTGAATTCGTAGAAGCCGTCAGCGAGGATAAGGCACCTACCACTGTTGAACGCGCGACCTTCCGAGCGGAAATTGTAGACCGGCTTGCCGCTCTGACCAGGCCAGCTCCACTTGCGGTTGATCAGATCGCCTGCACCGCGGTCGCCCTCGATCCCGCGTACTATTGGTGCTGTGTCGCTAATCTTGATATCCTCGCGCGCCGCGACGTTCGGCGTGCCCTCTGACATCTTGATCTTGATTTTCAGGTCCGAGAAGTCCTCGACGATCGAAGCGATGTCGACTTCCAGCCTATAATTGTTGCACACGAGACGCTTAGCCCTCCTTGCGACTCATCCTTGTTCACATTATGTTCCCGACATGGAGTCGCCCACGCCTTTCGATTCGGATGCCCCGCTTGGAAGCCGCCGCGCCATCATCCGCCGAAATCCGGACGATGCCAGCGAAATCGAGATGGTCGAGGCGACCTGGGGTTCGAACCCACGCTTCAGCGATGGCATCGCTTACCGTTTCGTCCGCTCCGAGGGGCAGACCTTCCCGAGCCATCGTTGCCTGATCCCGGCCAGCGAGTTCCACATGATGGTCGGCGACAAACGCTACCGGGTGACGCTGGATGGCGGCAATCACTTCTATCTCGCCGGTGTGTGGGAGCCGGCCATGTGTGAGTGGCCGCTCTGCTATCGTGTCGTCACCGTCGACGCGAACCCTGAGGTCGCGCGCTATCAAGACCGGCACGGCGCGATCATCCACCGCAGCCAGGTCATGCAGTGGCTCGATCGCACCGTCCCTGACATCGACCTGATCGCAACGCCGCCGGCGCGCACCTTCATCGTCGAGGAGATCGGCGCGAGCGCCGTGCAGGCGGCGCTTGCCTTGTGAACGACCCAGGAAGGATTGGATCATGAGCCGCATGTGGGACACGCCCGATTTCTGGGCACGCGGCGAGGCCGATGAGGCGCTTCGCGACATGCCCGATGTTGAACCGGCGGCAATGGCGCATTCGCTGAAACGAAGCGCGGCGAGCTATGGCGGCGACCCGGAAACGGTCGCGTTGATCGCCACGGACCTTCGACGGCGCGCCGCGGCCGGAATTCGTTTCTGGACCGGCCCTGAGGCCGTCACGTCGCCAGCGGCCAAAACGGTTACCGGTGCGCATTCCCGCACGCGATCTGATATCGCCGAACTGATGGACGACGAGATCCCATCGTGAGGGCGGCAACCGCCGATCTGTTTGCCACGCCGTTCGTTGCCGGGCTCGACTACAGGGATGCCGTGCTGACGGAGGCCGAGGAAGATGCGCTTATCACGCGCATCGATAGAGCCGAGCTGAGCCCGTTCAAATTTCACCAATGGAAGGGAAAGCGCCTGACCCAAAGTTATGGCTGGAGCTACGATTTCGAAAGCGGCCGCTTCACGCCGGCCGAACCGATGCCCGACTGGTTGCTTCCCTTTCGGGCCAAGGCAGCGCGGTTTGCCGGGCTCAATCCTGCCGCATTCGTCCAAGCACTGCTCATCCGATACGATCCTGGCGCCGGCATCGGCTGGCACAAGGACAGGCCAGTCTTCGAACACGTCGTCGGCATTTCGCTCGGAAGCGAAGCGACGTTGCGGCTTCGGCGGCGATGCGCGATAGGGTTCGACCGCGTCGGTGTTCCGCTGGCTCCGCGCTCGATCTACCATCTCTCTGGCGAGGTCCGGCACGACTGGGAGCATAGCATCGCGCCGCTCGACCATTCGCGGTGGTCCGTCACGTTCCGCAGCCTCTCCGACAAGGGCAGAACCCTTGCCGAACGGAATGATCGCTCGCGCGTTTAGCCTGCAGAAGGAGATTGATCATGCCTGCCACCTCAAAGGCCCAGCAAAAGGCTGCCGGTGCAGCGCTCGCCGCCAAACGCGGCGAAGCGCCGAAATTCAAGCTGAAAGGCGCTTCCAAACAGATGGAGAAGTCCATGTCGGAAGATCAGCTCGAAGAGTTTGCCAGCACGAAGAGAAAAGGTCTTCCCGATAAAAAAGACTGACCGGCGAGGGGGCCGACCGCTCGCCGGCGCCCCCTGACTGCCGTTACTTTGTCGTGCGCGGCCGGCTGTGGCGACGGTCCAATCCATCGCTCGATCCGCACACGCATGATCGGCTGGTGAAGGCGCTGATGGCTGCGCGACGCGCCGTGGGCGTTGCCAAGCGTGCGGGCGATACCGATGCCGGGGCATCAGCCCATTCCGACGTCGGCCATGCCAAGCGAGCGCTCGGCGAGCGCGGGTCGGCCTGGTGGCTGACGGTGCACCCGATCTCAATCACCATATGACGCGCAACACTCCCTACGCGGACTGGTTCGCGTCATTGACGCAAGTCGACCGACAGTGAAATTGGGATATCAAGTCGGCGGCCGTCGCCTCTTGAAGGCGGACAAAGCATTTCCAAATCCATCTCCGCCGAACGTTTCGGCCATAAGCTTGCGGCGACCTGAAGCGAAAGGAGGCACAGTCATGTCGCAGCCCATTTCCCGCTATTTGCATCCATTCGACATTGCCGAGCACCCGACACTGGAGCCGGAGGTCAAGCGCGCGATCCTGGCATCCTGGGCGTCGGACCGATCCGCCGTCAGAGGGCAGCCATCCGTTCGCAAACCGCCCGGCGCCCGCGCCCGTCCCGATCGACGACATTCTGGCCGCGCGGCGATCGCTCGACGGCGAGCAACCGCCGACACTGCAGTGACAGGCGGTCCGCTCCAGCGCTGGCGCGACTGGGGCGGCGCATCTTGAGCGTCCCGCTTCCATTCGCCGACTCATGGAGGTTGCGCTGGCGCTGCTAGCGCTATCTCCTGATGAACTGGCCGCGCTGGGAGTTTGCGGTCGCGCCGACGCCGATCCTTCTTGTTCTCGCCGCGCCGGACGATCCGGCGACACGCGTTTGGCGTGGCGGCGGATGGGCTCGTCTTCCTCCTCTGGACTCAGGCGGGCGCGATTTCTTCTTATGAGCAGATCGATCATGCTTGCACAGAGCATCGCCAAGCAGGGGCGGGGTGTTGGTTTTCGCTGGCGTACAGGTTGCGCGCACTTTTTTTCAACGCCCCGTCCTGAAGCTGCTGTTTGATCGATACGATTGGGGATCTGGGCCACTCGACGTCGTCCATGTCGATGGTCATGCCGATCTGGGCATGGGAGATCCTTCCTGGGTCGATCTCATCTCTCATGTCGGCAAGCCGCTCTCCGAACGTCATCAACCTCGCCGCGCAAATCAGGGGCTGAA
Organism: Sphingopyxis fribergensis; assembly: GCF_000803645.1. Taxonomy (NCBI): domain Bacteria; kingdom Pseudomonadati; phylum Pseudomonadota; class Alphaproteobacteria; order Sphingomonadales; family Sphingopyxidaceae; genus Sphingopyxis; species Sphingopyxis fribergensis. The sequence goes on from NZ_CP009122.1 coordinate 175,733, forward strand.
CCTCGGGACCTGGCTGGCCTACGCGTTGACGGCAGAGTTCATATTTAGACTCCTGTTCGTCCCATCCCGCCAAAAAAAGTGACGATCTGTCTCCCATCCATTTTCTTCGGTCGGACAAGACTTCGGGCTTCATCGAGAGGAAATCCTACGCCCGTCCCGATTTGCCGCGCATGGGCTCGGTGGTCGACTACCATGCGCTCCTGAAACTTCCGCCGGATGTGCCTTTGCCGCCAGTCCCATTCGCAATGGAAACCCTGACCGCCTATCGGGCCGACCGTCCCTTCGATGTCGGGTTCCTCTGCAGGTTACCGGAATATACGCCTGCGACCTCCGATGCGCTCATGATCGCCGACTATTTCCTATTCTAGGGGCGACGATATTAACCCGGAAGCTAGGCCAAATCGAGCGTCGCGATAAACCGGGGCGATCGAATAGAAGCGGCCGATCCAGCATCTGGCTTGGCCTGTGATATCTGGGCGGTTTGCATTGTCAGGCGGCAATCGCCCGATCCGCGACGAACAATTTGGGATCCCATCGGCTGATCGTCTGGCCTATGGCATTCCTTCCGAGTTCGATCACATTGAGGCGATCGCCTTCGAAGGCCGGGCTCAACTCCAGGCACAGATAGTCGAATAGCGAGCGCTCATGCACTGCGATCACTACCTGCCGCTTCATCTGCTTTGACAAGGTCCGCAGAAGTGCAGCGAACTGGGCAATATGGACCTCATCCATGCTTTGGACCGGATCGTCGATAACGAGCATGGGCAGCTTTTGCTTTGACGAGAGATGAAGCGCGAGGAAGAGCGTGAGGGCGGCGGTATTGAGATTGCCGGCGCTGAGCATTGCTCGCGGATTCCCGCCTTTGCCGCCACGTCGATGATGAGTCTCAAGAATGGCTTCGATGTCTGCGCCTGGGCCGGCCGGGATCGCAAAGGCGGGGATGAATGGCTCTTCGGGCGCGAGGCGGACGAACAGATCACGCCATACGGCATTGAGCTCGTCATTGAACACGCGGCGCACAACCCGTCCTCTGGCTTCGCGCGTTTGTCGGACCAGATCTTTGGCAACCTCGATCATTCGATCTGCCTCGGCCTTCTGGGCCCGCAGGATCGCAAGCTCAGCTTCGGTCGCCGCCAGAGCCCGTCGTGCGGTCGCCTTGCCATCGCGCGCATTTCCCAGGGCAAGGAGGCTGTCAACTGCCACCCGGCGGGATTGCTGTCGCGCGGACAAGCCCGCATCACGCGCAGAAATTGCTTCCGCAATCCGAGCGATAAGATCATCCGTCGGGTCATCGCCCTTGACAGCCACGCCTACGCGACGTGCAATATCGTCTAGGCTGTTGCGCAGTACGACCGCGGATTGGTCGGCATTCTGCCCGACAACGAGCGCCCGCGCTGTCCGCGCGGCTTCACTGCGAAGAGCATCCCCTTCCACCATGAGATCGCGGCGCGCATCCAGCTCCTTTCCGATCTCGACAAGGTTGGCATGTCGCGCTTTAAGCCTGCTGATATCGGCGTCCGGCAGAAGGCTGTTGGTCGCGTCGGCAAGCTCCCGTTCAAGTTGCGCCAAAGCGGTTGCGGAATTCGTCCGGTCGCGCGAGAGCGACTGAAGGCGCCCGGCTTGCTCGACCATCGCGCCAACCTTTGCCGCTATATGCGCTGCAAGCGACCTCGGACCGGTCTCGCTGAAATCCCTGTCACAGACCGGGCAAATGTCACCATGGACGTGACTGCCAAGGTCTGACAGCGCCCGCGCAAGTCCCTCATTCGCTTCGGCGGCAAGGGCGATCTGCTCATCAAGACGGCGGAGCCTCGTCCTGGCCTCGTCCCGTTGGCGGACCAGAGCATCGCGCTGAACCAAAGTCTGGTCATGCGAGTCGAGGGATGCAGCGATATGCGTTGTTTCCGGGCTAATGCGCCGAGCGAAGATGTCCGCTCGGTCCACATTTCCCGGAGCGGACGTGTCCGAGAGATCGGGAAACAGATCTGCGGCCCGATTGAAAAGCGCCTCGAGATCATTTCCCTGCGTTTTCGTCCAGGTCTCAAGTGCCGCGCGTGCCGCGCTATTCTCGGTCTCGATCGCTGCCCGTTGGGCAGCCCCCGGCGCTGCGTTGGCATTCGCCCAGCTTGCCTGCGAGACGTCGAGCTCGCGCTTCAGTCTCACAAGGTTGAGAAGGCGTTCCTCATCAGGATCCTGTTCCAGCTGCGCTCGTAAAGCGGAAAGGTCTCCAAGCTGTTCGACCAGCGACGGATCGATGGCGAGGAGTTGCTCGCGAAGCGCGGTCTCTTGGGTCTTGATGGCGCTTTCAACCTGCACTTCGTCCAGAAGAAGGTTGTTAAATTCGCTGTCTTTCGCGGCGATCTCATCGCGCGCATTGCCATAAGCGGGGACAGGGGCTTTGAGCCTGGCGATGTTGCCGGCGCTATGGAGCCCGCCGATCAGCGCTTCCATGCGGTCAAGGCCAAGTAGCTCCTTCACGAAGCGGGTGAGAGGCGAGTCCGCCTTCTTTTCCGAATGCTGGTAGATTTCCAGGAGCCGACCAAGCGTCGACTGAGCGAGATAGCTGCGTTCGCTGAAATAGTCGGCCTGGTCACGGGCAAGAAGCGGCGCGCCGGTGATCCCTTCCGCCGTCACCCGGATATCGGCGGTCCTCGTCGCGCCAACCTCATCCGCAATCTCGAGGCGGACCTCGCCGAACGGCCGATCCTTGTGCGGGAGGAACGTGAGATAGTCCGGCTCGGCACGTGAAAGCGACGGGACCGAACCGGTCAGCGCGAGCTCGATCGCAGAGAGAAGGCTGGTCTTTCCGGCGCCGTTGGGGCCATGAATGAGCACGATCGGCGCATCGAACGAGAGGTTGACCTCCCCGTCGATGCTGCGAAAATCCTTCACATAAAGTGATTTGAGCCGCGTCATCCGAGCAGTTCCTCAAAGTCGTCGCCGTCCGGATCGAACGCCGCCCTCAGCGCTTCATGAAAGACGTCGCGCACGGCGTCCTCGCCAAGCTCCGAGGCGTCGAACAATCGCTGTGCGATACCGTCTTCCGGCAGGATCAGTTCCTCGCCAGCGCCAAGATCGCGCTCCTCGCTCATCGATGCGGGAACCTCCAGCGGGAGCAGGATTGCCAGCCGATCACGCAGATCCGCTGGATCGCTCGCTTCCTCGACGGCCAGCATCCGGCCAACCTGCGCAAGCGCTTCGAGCGCCTTCCCAACCGGCCGCGGGCCCACGATGACACTGGTCAACGGCCGATGCGACCGCATCACGTCGAGGGCGCGCGCGATCCCGTCAATCTGCTGGACGACCTTGCGTTCACCATCCGCCGCCATGTCACCCACGACAACGAGATCGGCCGAATGGCCGCCGCCCACAAACGCCCCTGCGACGTCGAAGGTCAGGCCCGCAACCTCAAGTGGCGATGCGATCCGGCGATAGCCCGCCGCGACAAGCAAGTCGGCGACCCGCTCGGAGGGAATGGACGCGCTCACAGCGCCACCTTACCGCGAAAGCGTTCAAGCAGATCCTCGACCTCACGCCCTTCAGCCAACAGTTCCGCGATGCTTGCTTCCCGGATCGTAGCCAGCCCCGTCCTGCCAGGTGGACGGCGAGGCGCGCGCTGCATTGGGGGAGGGCTATCGTGGCTGTGCACGATCACAGCGTCGTCATTGGCCGCAATAAGACCATTCAGGCCAAGCCGGATCGCAGCCTGGGGCGTCGCGGCGAAATAGACCCGCGCCGGTCCGCTGCGGCCAACAAGCGTCATGGAGCCGGACTGCGGATCGCCCACCTGCGATTTCTCCACGGTCCACATACCCCTCTCCAGACCGATTCCGATCAGCCCGGTCGCGACGGCGAACTCACACACACCGCTTCCTCCAAGGGTCGGGTCCGCAGGCATCCGGTCGATGGGATCGGGCGTCAGTGGCGCATAGAGACCTGACCGATACGCCGGCAAGTTACCATCGCGCAGCAGCGCCAGGGTCCGTCCGATGAGCAACAAAACCTCAAGCACATGCTCCGCCGAGGGAGAGATCGCATCGGCGAGCAGGTCGCGCCCATGCATAAGACCTGCGGTCAGCTTGTCACGATCAGCGTCGAGAAATTGAAGCGCGGCATGTCCCACAAGGGCCTGCAGCTTTGCGGTTACGACATGGAGGTAGAGCGCCAGCAACAACGGCTTGGCATAGGCCTGCACCAGAGCCTCATCATCCATCGCCGGCTTGTTCTGGGGCGTATGGTCAAGATGATAGACATTCTGGAGAAGGCTCTCCTGATCGCCCCCAAGCGCGTTCTCGGCAAAGGCGTAGGCGGGGGGATGCGATGGCCAGCGCCATGCCAGCTGGGCTTCGGCAGCCGCGAAAAGCCCCTGGATGTTCGAGTCCTGCGCTGACAGCCCCAACATCAATGTTGCTCTCGTCGTGATGAGATGGACGAGGAAGCCGGCCATCACCGCATTGTTAGCCACCCAGCCATTGATCTGGTTCTGTCTCGCGACCAGCAGCGGGCGGAATGCAACGTCATCACGCGCGGCTTTCGCGCATCCGTGAAATTTGTAGAGATTGCCGCGCCGACGATTCCAGCGCGTATCCTGCGGCGCGACCGCCACGCGCAGCACCGGAAGAGTGCCCGCGAGCATGGTAACGGCCCTTTCGACAAGCGTGTCCCAATTGGCCGACGGCATCTCCGATGCGACCCCCTCGATCATGAGCGCCGCCAGGCACAAATGCTCCGCATCCGGCTCAATTGTCTCATCCGAATAGACATTCGCGGCATCGAGCACGTCCCAGAGCAGGAAATCCGCCTCCTCGCCGTCGACCGTGACATTGAGCATCCGGGCATAGTTGTTGACGAGCCTGCCGGACAGCGCAGCGAATACAGGCCATTGGTCAGGCGCTTGTGCGAAGTCGATTTCGGCCCATTCCTGTTCGCTGGGCGCAGCCAGCGCAACCACCTTCCCCAGCGCCTTTTTGAAGCGGCAGTCGGCGTTGGCGCGATCCACCCGAGCATGGAGCGTCAGCAGAACTCGCTTTGCCAAGTCCCGCAGATCCGGCATCCGCTCTCGCGAAATCCCCGAGCCGAGCCAGAAGACATATTGATCATTTGCGACGCCCTGCGCAATCTCACGCTTTGGCCCATCAAGCATGGCGAGCGTCTCGCGGATCGTGATTGTTGCTGCGGGCGGAAGTGCCATGGTTTTCCTGTAACGAGATCGAACTTGTCTGGGTGAGACGCAAACTGCACAAAACTATGCAAGACAGGAAAAGTACAGTGTATTTCCGCGGCGCGCCGGCCGGGACGAGACCTCAATCGGAGCGCCCGTCTCGTCGTCCCTCTCGATCGACGCAACTGCGACAGGAATGCCGATCGTCAGCGCGTCGATGAAGGCGCGCAGGGCAGCAGGCATCTGAACCCGGCTGGGATGATAGAGATAGAAGGCCGCGGCGGGCCGCGACCAGTCGAGCAGGAGAGGCGCAGGCGGTCCGCGCTGAAGATGGAGGGTCGCCATCTGCGGCGCGCAGATGCGGATCGTGCCGGCGGGCTTGCCTCTGAACTCGTTGATCTCCTCGAACCCGTCGAATAAAGGTGCAATCCGGTCTGGCAGTCGGCTGCCTGCATCGGTCAACGCCATAGTAGGGGTCGTGCGATGGAGGAGGCGCACGCCCAACCGATCTTCTAGCCCCTTGATCGTCTGGCTGAGCGCCGATGGCGAAACCGCGAGCTGCTCGGCCGCGCGCGCGAAATTGAGCCGCTCCGCAACGGTGGCGAACGCCTTCAATTCGGCGAACTTGGCGCCTCGCATCGTCTTGCCGCTCCTGACCGGGGGCAGACCGGCCATCGGGTCCGCACCGCTGCAACATGGCATGTTCACAGGCGGCATCAAGAGCCGACTGGCCTCAGATTATATATTCCACGCTTCATAGCTCCTGTCGGAATGCGCGCATTCCGGGCGGCGTGCCGACGCGCGATATCCGCCTCGACCAAAACACAGCCCTTTTCGAGGACAGATATGACCGACACGTCGCCCCTCCCGCGCGCGATCAGCCAGCTCGCGCCCATCGCGCCCACAGGCCGTCTGCTTCTGCGTGGCGGTACGATCATCAGCATGGATCGAGGCATCGGCAACATGGTGCGAGGCGACATTCTGGTGGAAGGTGACCAGATTCGTGCGATCGGCTCCACGATCACTGCCGATGACGCGGAACGGCGAGCTATGCGCTCGCCCCCGAGGTCCGCACCCGCGTGAACGGCTATGTCCTCACGCAAATCACCGACGACAGGCAATATGGCGCGATCGTGGGCGCCGATGGCGCGCGCACCACGGTCTTTGCAATCGGGCCTGCACTCCACGCCGATATGCGCAAGGCGGGAATCGATCTGAAGATCCTGCGCGTTCGGCGCGCGCAACCACAGCCAGGGGACCAGTGTCTTGATAAAGGCCGCGATAGGGCTCTGATCTGCGTGTACGCGGTCGGCATCGGCAGGGACTAGGAAGCAGGCTGCACCAGCTTCGTCGGCATGGCGGCTCTACGGCGGTCTGGCGCGGCGACCAACTTCCGTGGGTGCCGAACCCCGGCCCTTGCGAAGCCATGTCGCAGCACCCCTGAAGATCTATTTCTCAGGACGGGGGCGTCATTCGGTGATGGCCGAATATCCTGTTGAGCTTGTTGGTGCGCCACCTCGGCATCTTAGCCTGCCCATCGTCAAGTCCGTTGGCCTCCAGAAACGCCCACCAATTCCGGCAAAGTGCATCGAAGCGGCTCACCGCGAAACCCAGGCTCTGTCTGCCGGCCACCATATGATAGAGGACATAGCCGGGTGGCACATCTTCATCGCCCTCTTCATACGCCATCACCACTTCGCCATCGATCCAGCCTCGCTCGCGAAAATTTGCATGCTTTGCCGTGTTGGCGATCGCGACGCAGGACAGCAACTCCGGAATAGCGGCATCGACGGATCGATAGAAGGCTTCGTCGCGCCATATTTTGCCGGCTTTTTTGGCTTCAGCCTCCAGCGCCGCTTTGACCCAGTCCCGCAAGCTCGCAGCTGCGATGCACACGTTAATCGCCGCATAGGCCAGCGGCTGGTCCTCGTCGGGATAGCAGACCTGAATATCGCGAAAGACGTCGACGTCCCACGCCAGCTTCGACCACATTCCGACCGCGTCGCCAATGATGGCTGTATGTCTTGTCGCTCCCGGCATGAAATCCAGTTCTTTTCTTGCGTGATGACCCGTGCGATCTACAACATCGCATGGACGGAAAAGCCAATCTTGTCCTAGACTATGCTGATGGACAAGGACACCGATTGGATACTCCCCGCCAGCATCCCTTTTGCGGATATCAAGGGACGGGATCTCGAAGAGTGCGTCTATTGGCTGCTCGACGCCATGGGCGCCCGGGACCTTGAATGGCGCATCGGCGGAACAGGGGGTGGGGCTGCAGATGGCGGGCGGGATCTGGAGGCGACCTTCTACATCCCCGGTCCCGATGGCGAGATGGAACCACAGCTCTGGTGGATCGAATGCAAGGGGCGCAAAGGCACCGTCGAGCCTGACGAGGTGAAGAGCGCCGTCAACAACAGCATGCAACTCGCGAATCTCGCCCATCTCGTCATCGTCACGAACAGCAACTTCTCCAACCCGACCCGCGACTGGGTCAAGCAATGGCAGGCGAACCATCCCCACCCTCGCGTCAAGCTCTGGGATCAGGGGACGCTGGAACGTCTCCTCACCCAGCATCCCAACGTCGTCCTGCGACTCTTCTCCGAGGCCCTGAGCCCGTCTGGCCTCCTCAAGGTGATCCGGCAGCGCTTCTGGGAACGGCTCGAATATATGCCCGTCAAAGCATTGCGCACCTTCTGGAGTGAACGCAACGCCATCGAAATCGACCCGCTCGACCGCTTCGCGCTTATCGCCAACGAGTTCGCACATGGCAGTATTAACGATCGCCCATGGGCAGCCCAGGCAACGCCCAAGAAGCTAATCCAGACCGTTCACATCGCCTTCGTGAACCTCCCATATCTCATGGTGCGCGTGAGCCGCATAGGGGTCGATCGCGAACCGGTCCTGGCAGCACTCGCACATCTTATCGTCGCTGCGCTTCAGGTCACCAGCGCCGACGATCTCTGCCGGCTGTTGTTCGACGATTGTCTGGCCCTGAAAGGTGAATTGTTTCCGGACTCAGTGATCGATGTGATTCTGGTGCCCGTCATCGATCGTGTTGCCGGCGAGATGCAGGACGTCTGTGCGGCAGATTGCGATCGCATCATGACCTCCGAACCGACGACGCTAGTCAACGCAGGTGACCTCATCGAAACCTATTGGCGCCGCCTCGATCCTTCGGGTGCATCGGAGGTACCCGACGAGACCAGGCATTTTCGGATCGAGCGACGTGACGGGCCGTGCAAGGTCGGCTTCGAGCTTGACCGTAACCACAGCTGTCCGCTCTTCGACCTCGACCTTAAGGCTGCCAATGTCCGCGAGTTTCTTGCTATAGTCGAACGCGTGTCTGAGGCGAGACTAGCTCAGGCGCGCGAGCGGGCCGCCGAGAAGGCGCAGGAGGACGCCCTGAGAGATGCCGCACGAAGGGCTGACCGCAACTGACCTTTCCGATCAGCCTGGCTGCGCTCCGGCCATACTGGTGAACATGGCCACCCGCTTCATCCGCAGACTGCCGTCCTTATACTTGTCGAGCCAGACATCGGTCTCGTCAAGGAACAGGCTCGCTTTCTCATCGGCAGCGGCGTTCACTGCGCTGCCGCTACTCGCGCGATCTCTGGTGGCTTCATGGACCGAGCGAAAATAGTAATGGAAGAAAAGCCGATTGAACTCGGTGAAATAGATGTCCGAAACACGCGTCTCCCCCCGGATCAGCAGCATATTCTCATCATTTTCGTTGGTTGACGCTGTCGAGAAATTGGCCGAGCCGGTCACCACTATCGGATCAGCGCCAAGCGGGTCGTGGAGAAGGAACTTCGAGTGGATGTAGCTCACATGCACATTGAGGCCCAACGCCCTCGCGTTTGTTTCCTTCGTCCACCGATAGAGCGGATCATCGATATATGACCCCCAGGCCGAATAGACATTGTGCTTTGCCCCCAGTGTTACAAAAGGCTTGGTCGAACCCTTTCGGGGCTCGTCCTTCTTCTCCAGCATCAGAAAGGTCAGTGCTCCGGCCCGGTTGTTGAGAGCGAGCTTGTCCTTGAAGACGGCGCCGATTCCGAACGCGAGCGTGATGCAGCCGAGCGAGGAGGCCTCGTCCAGCAGCGTCGCATACATGTCGAGGACTTCGCCGCCCGCGCGTGGACTGAACACTGGCGTCGTGCCTTCGGGGATCGCTCCCCATTCCGCCGGCGTCTCCAGCAGATCGCCCACCAGCTTGCGGCACGCCGCCATCACCTTTCGCGCGGTCGCTGCATCCTCGAGACCAGTCTTGCCAGGGTCGGTCGCGAGCAAATCCCAATATGCTTTGAAATGAGCCGCAACGCCGGGATCGCGCACCCAATGGCCGACATTCGTCTGGCCATGTATTCCCCCCGTTGAAAGGTTAGTGGACCCCGTCCAAACCTCCGTCGCTTCCAGCGATCCGCCCTTAAGGAGCACCATGAACTTGTTGTGAGCGATCGCGCCGGGATTCTTCTCTCGCCAGCAGGCGATCGCACTGTTGGGCAGCCCTGCCTTCTTTACTGCATCGACATTGTCCTCACGCGGGAAGTCCAAATGAACCTTGCCCTTCTTGTCGGTGTAGCCATTCTTCTTCGCGTCAAGCACGAGCCTCACCTTCACGCCGCGATCGACGGCAGCCTTCAGGCGATCGGCTGCTGGCGCGTAGCGGAACTCGTAAAAGGCACCGAGCAATGTGTCGCCGGCCTGCGCATTGTCGATGAATGCGAGAAGGGCCTCGTCGAGTGACCGACTCAGCCACTCCAGGGCAGCGCTCTTTTCAGGCTCGGCAAGCTTGTCTGGCGTTTTGTTACGAAATTTGCGAGCATAGGCCTGACTGCTCGCGACACCGCGATTGAAGAAGATGTCATGGGCGCCCTGACTGAACAGCGGCTCCGTTTTCAGCTCGATCGGGATGGGTTTACCCGAGCGGTCGAGATTTTTGGGCGTCCCCATGACCGGATGGAAATAATAGCGGTAGGTCCGGTTCGGCTTAGCCGTGAAATCGTCCCAGACGAAGGACTGGATCGGCTGGTCGAAGGTCGACACGACAAGCTCGGGATTCGGCGCGGGATAAATGCTCTCGAACACCTTGAACCCATAGACGAAGTACCGTTCCTCCTCCTGAGGGTCTTCCCGCTCGATCGCAAAGCCAAGCAATCCATCGATCTTGCTGCGGTCGAACGCGATCCCAAAAGAAACCGTATTAGTTCCGCTAACAGCGAAGACTTGATAGCCTCCCACTTTCTTCGACTTGAATCGCATTATTTGTCCCCCCGCCTGGACCTAGCGAAGGACTATTTACCTTATTTGCAGGGCTGCGGGAACAGGCAACGGAACGGCATGTACCACGCTCATACTCGTATGGTGCCTAAGGTTGAGGATCACCCGATGTCGGAGTTGATGCGCGAGGCGCTGGACGGGCAGGGCAAGGGACGAAACAACGCCGCTCCGAACATCACAGCCAAGCGGATCGGCATCCATCGACAGACCCGTAGTGTTGAGGCCGCACCAATGAGCCTCAGGACGTCAGATCTTCGAGGCGCGGGGCTGCATGTCGACCCATTGATTAGCGATGCTGCGCTCGACGATGAGCCAGCCTGTGGGATAACGGCGGCAGATGTCGCGGTACTGGACGCCGGCGATGATTTCGTCTCGTTCGTCACCCTTTGCGACCTTGTGGTGCGCAACACCATAGCTCCAGACGGTCGCCTGGTCGCCGTTTAGCGCGACGTACTGGTTCGCTATGAGGTGCTGCGTAGCCTTGAAGCTGGAGGCAACCGCATACGTCGCTGGCAGGCTTTCATCGACCGGTTCAAGCCCGGCCTTCCCCTGAATCTTCGCCTCGTCGGCGAACGCGCTGCGCGCCAGGTCATAGTCGCGCAGGTCCATTCCCAGCGCGTAGATCTTGCAGAGCTGTCCAGCCGCGTAATGATCGGCAAGCTCCTCAGGGGTTAGGGGCAGGGCCGGTCCCCGCCAGCATGCGACATCAAATTCCATTTCTCATTCCTCCCGTGAAGGTAATCGGCCGTTTCAAAAACCCACAAAGCGAACTTGCTGGTCCAAGGGGACGCGAGGCCGTTCGAAGTTGTTGACCGGTGCTGTTCGGTCGGCATGGCCTATGGCGAGCCCGCAGAAGAAGATGTGGGTTTCATCGCTGACGCCGATGTGGTCCTTGATGACCCGGGCGTAGAGCGACAGGAACTCTTGGGGACAGCTATCCAGCCCTTCCTCTCGCAAAAGCAGCATCACGGTTTGGAGCCACATGCCGATGTCCGACCACTGTGGCGGTCCCATGACGCGAGGGAAATAACACAGCAGCAGAACCGGGGCGCCAAACCCGCAGTAATTGCGCATTACCGAAGCCTGGCGGCCTGCTGCATCGTCCCGGGCAATACCTTCGGCGGTGTACTGTCGATCACCGTTTTCGGCCAGGCGCGCGAGATAGTCGGCGCCGATGTCGGCGGGCTGGATCACGTATTCCACAGGATCCTGCGGCGGCAATTGCCGCATCTTCGATTGCAGGTCGCCAAGCGCCGCGCCGGTGAGGACGGTCGCTTCCCATGGCTGGAAGTTGCATCCCGACGGCGCAAAGCGGGCCTTGTCCAGCACGCCTTTCAACACATCGAGCGCGACCGGCTGATCCGTGAACGCGCGGGTAGCGCGCCGGCTCATGACCGCACTGGTCACGGTCAGGCTTGCCATAGACGCCGCTGCGTCGACGCTCGTTAAGACCGGTCGATCTGGCCCAATTTCCTGTTCCATCGCTAATCCTTGATGCCGCGCGGCGCGGCCAAATGAGAGGTCGTGATCCGGGGCGGCTTCATGCCGGTTCGCCCGCATCGGCCAACTTATCCTTCGAGCCGACCCCGGCGAGGTAGGTTTCAAGGCGTTCGAGATAATCGGGGTTCAGCATCAGAGCGCTGTTCGCCATCCGCTCGACATGCGCCGCTGAATCGCGACCCAGCTCGGCAGCAAGTTCGATGGCCACTTTGGCGGCGCCCATCTGCTCGCCGTTTTGCCTTGCGAGGTGCCGGCAGAATTCCATCAGGTCCTGCTCGAACGACTCATCGGGAAAGACCTGGTGGACGAGGCCCATCGTGAGTGCGAGATCCGCGGATGCCGATTTGTTGGCCATGATCAGCCAGCGTGCCCAGTGCGGTCCGCACAGACGCGTCAAGCGGCTTACACCGTTGGATGCGGGAAGAACGCCGAAGAGGCCTTCGGGGAAAGCATAGGACGCGCTCTCAGCCGCGAAACGAAAATCGCATGCCAGCGAGAGCTCCAGTCCGCCGCCGACGCACTTGGCATGATGGCCGATGACGATCGGCTTTTCGATGTGCTCCATCTCATCGTAGATCGCGCGAACGCCATAGACGCCGAGCCGATGATTTTCCCGGATTCCGCGAGCCGTCATCGAGGCCGGCTTCTTCCCGCCCTTGAGATCGGCCCCTGCGCAGAAATAACGTCCGGTCGCCCGGATCAGCATGACCTTCAATTCATCGCTGTCCCGCAGGAGCGTGAGGGCCTCCCGGAAGATGCCCATCATCCCCTGGGTCATCGCATTGAGCTTCTCGGGCCGATTGAGCGTGCAGATGACGATCGGTCCCTGGATCTCGACAAGCATGTGAGGTGCTTCAGCCATGGTCATCTCCCATCAGCGGCTTCGGGGAAGGCCAAGCGCGCGCTCGGCGATCATGCTGCGATGAACTTCGCTTGTGCCGCCGTAGATGGTCGTGCCGTGGGCATGCCGATAGCTGAGGTTGATGAAGCCGGCCGGTCCGTCCCGTTTGGATAGCGACGCGGGCGCCGTCAGCTCGAGCAGGTCGTTAGCGTCCTCCAGGAACTTCTCGGAAGAGAACATTTTCGCCATCGGCCCCGCACCTGGAATGGGCTGCTTTTCCTCGGTTGCCCACAGCGAGCGCAGGCCCAGCATCTCTGAAATCAGGCAGTGTGCCGTCGCCCGCGCAAGGCGGCGCTGTGCCGAAGGCTCCTGAATCAGCGGGCCACCTTCTGCGCCCTGCAATTCCCGGCATAAAGCCTCTGCCGCGCGCAGGAGTGCGAACTGCGACTTGAAGAAGCCTCCGCCATGCTCAAGCTCAAGACCGGCGCTCATGGTTTTAACCCCGCCGTCGATTTCCCCAAGCCGGTAGCTGTCGGGCACGAAAACGCCGTCGTAGAAGGTGACGTTCGTGCGCTCGTCCTGGAAAGTGAAGACCGGTTGCACGCTCACCCCGTCGCTCTTGAGCGGCAGGATGAACATCGTCAGGCCCTTATGCTTCGCCACCTGCGGGTTGGTGCGCGTCAGCATCAGCACGTAGTCGGACAGATTGGCACCGCTGGTGAACATCTTGGTGCCGTCGATACGCCAACCGTTGCCCTCGGGCACTGCCCGGCATTGTGCGGCAAAGACGTCCGATCCCGACCCCGGTTCCGAATAGCCGAGACTGCAGATCACGTCTCCTGCAAGGATCGGTTCCAGCACGTCTCGCTTCAGATCCTCGCTGCCGAAGCGCTCGATGATCGCAGCGACCATCTGCGTTGTCCCTTTGGCATGGCTGGACCAACCATGTTCTTCCCAAACCTGGGCGGCGGCGTGACTGGCATAAGGCGAAACGCCGCGCCCGCCTTTGGCCTTGGGCCATGCTGGGAACAGGAGGTTCGCCTCGGCAAGCTTCTTGTGAACCGCAGGATGATGACCGTCCCACGAGTAATGGGCATGGGCTCTCAGGTCCGGCGTCAAGGTCTCCCGGAAGAACCCATCAAGCTCTGCAGCCAGCTCTGCCGCTTCGGACCCCAGATCGAAATCGATGGAAATCTCGCCCACATCGGGAAGCGCCGAGCCCGTGTTCGCATAAAGCCGCGCCCCAGCCTCGCCAAGCAAGCGATCGGGATCGCCGGCGATGAGCTGCAGCGCCTTTGCGCGCAGGTTGTAGAGATGAATATCGTACTCTGTGGTGAGCCCATACCCGCCGAATGTTCGAAGGCCTTGCACGACGGCCATGGTCGCGACCCGGCCGTTCCACCACAGTGCCAGGGGGATGAGGGCTCCGGCTTTCGGCGTGCGATGAGCTACCTCGTGGAGCACTTTCCAGACGAAATATTTGCCGCCATCGATCTCCGTAATGAAATTGGCGAGGGGATGCGATATCGCCTGAAACGTTCCGATCGGAACGCCGAACGCCTGTCGCTCGCAGGCATAGTCAGCCGCCAGATGCACGGCCTGCCTGGCAAGGCCCGATAACATTGCGCTGGTGAGCAGGCGCCACTCCTCGATGGCGGCGGCAAAGCGAGTGACAGCTTCCTGACCCGATGCGAGATCGACCCGCGCGGCGCGGGAAAGGTCGACCTCGCCGATGCCGTTGGACGCGAGGTTGCCCTCTGCTTTGCGGTTTTCAGGCGTGAGGGACAGCAGGACCACCTCATTACCGTCGCGGGCGATGACAAGGTCTGCGATGGCTCCGCCCGCCAGCCACTGAACAGACCGCTTCGCAATGTCATGGAAGGCCAGAGTCGCGATGCGAGTGCCACCCAGAACTTGCCCCAACACAGGCTCTGCGCTCGGCTCGCCAAGCTCGCCAAGCAAGGCTGCGGCAACGATCGTCTCGGCAAGTGGACCCGATGCCAGGGTCCGTCCCGCTTCTTCGAGCACCAAGGCGGCATCGAGCGTGCTGAGGCCTAGTCCCCCGGCCGCTTCCGAAACCCGCATGGCGAAAGTGCCAAGGTTTGCGAGGCCCTGCCATAACGCCAGATCGAAGCCGCCGGCTTCCCCGGCTTGCCGCACCCGCGCCATGGAGCTGTGCTCGTCGAAGAAGCGAGCAAAGGTATCGCGCAGCAACTCCTGCTCATCGTTCAATCCGAAGTTCATCGTCTCAGTCCGGTTATCTGGGATTGGGATGGGCGTCGTGCACCGCATTAATGGCCTTCGCGAGATCCTTGGGGACGGCGAGATCGATCGCGCCCAGATTGCTCTCGAGCTGGGAGACGGAACTCGCTGCCATCAGTACACTGGTCATGAATGGCTGGGAGCGGGCAAATGCCAGAGCCATATGCGCGGGCTCCATACCGTGATCACGCGCCAGCTGCGTGTAAGCGGCGATCGCCTTTTGCCTCTCCGGTGTAAACCGGGACAGGAATGCCGCGGAATCGCTTGAGCGACTGCCCGCTATGGGGCCAGGGTCGCTGCCGTATTTTCCGGTCAACGTGCCGCCGGCCAGCGGCGAGTAAGCGATCAAGCCGAACTGCTCGCGCATGGAAACTTCGGCCAGTCCCAGCTCGAATGAGCGGTCCAGCAGGCTGTAGCCGTTCTGGATCGATGCGACACGGGGGGCGGCTCCTTGGTCGGCCGCTTTCAGGTAGCGCATCACGCCCCACGGAGATTCATTGCAGACGCCGACCGCGCGAACCTTGCCGGCGCGCACCCATTCGCCAAGCGCATCCAAGGTCTCTTCGATCGAGATCTGTACTGGATCTTCGGCAACCTGCGAGAAACGCGATCGTCCGAGCGTGGTGATCGCGCGCTCGGGCCAATGGACCTGATAAAGATCGATGCAATCGGTTCCGAGGCGCTTCAGACTGGCGTCAATAGCCATAGCTATGTTGGTTCGGTCGAGCCGCCGGTTTGGCCCGCGAAGGTAATCCAGAGACATTCCGGCGCCGTTCGGCCCCGCGACTTTGGTGGCGATAACGACTTTTCCGCGCAGCCCCCGGGTTGCGATCCAACTGCCTAGAATTTCCTCGGATCGCCCCTGCGTCTCAGCTTTGAGCGGTGTCGGGTAATTCTCTGCCGTGTCGAACAAGGTGATGCCCGAAGCGAATGCCAGATCCAGCTGGCGCATGGCATCGTCTTGCGGTGTTTGTCCGCCATAGGTCATCACGCCGAGCCCGAATGCGCTCACCGTAATGCCTGTTGTGCCTAGTTGGCGATATTCCAAACATCCCCCTTCGGGCCAGATCACCCTGAGAACTTGCGAAGCGTGCTCTATTGAGCAGCGCCCAGCGTAAATGGCGGCATTCCCTTGGCGACCTGCCGTCGGCCGGCTCGCTTGAGGATGCTGTCAGTCTTTTCGCGCGGATTATAGAACTGGCTGTACCAGATGCGGGATTGTCGGAACGGCCCATCGCCTGGCATCTGCATGACATTGATGGCCGGGCGCTTCGTGGCCCAAACCTCGCCGTCGCGCATCAGCCCGTTGCCCATCGAGGCGCTGAGGCGCCCTCGGGCAATCTCTGCCTGCTCGGCCGTCAGGCCCTGCGGAATCTTCAGCATCGCCGCTTGCCAAAGACGGCATGTGCCGTCTTCGATCGGAGTGACGCAGATAATCTGCTTGGCATCGATCTCGACGAAATGACCGAATGCGATGCCGGGTCCGACGTAACCGGCCAGTGTGGTCAGGGTCGATGCGTAAATGCCTTCGCCCTGCTCGGTCGTGTTCCCGCTTTGACGCTGATGGAGAATATGGCCGTCGTACTCGTTTTCGTACGAAGTGACACTGCCGCCGTGGAGATGATCCAGGTGCGTGACATCCGACATGTTATCGAAAATCTCGATTGGGTGCTGGAGATCGCACAGAAGCTCGAGTTCGGTCCAACTCGCCCAGTCGGGCTGCCCCCATTCGTAAAATTCGGCGATTTCGAAATCGGGCGCCAATCCCTCCGGATCGTGCCAGCAGAAGACGATTCCGTACCGTTCCTCGACCGTCCAGCTGTTTACCCTTGCAGCGGGCGGGATGGGGCCGTCGTGATAGGGAATGTGGTTGCAGACACCGTCGGCACCGAACCTCCAAGCATGAAAGGGACAACGGATGTTGTCGCCCTCCATGAAGGTATCTGACGTGGTCGTCGCTGAATGGGGGCCGCTACCAATATGGGTGCCCATGTGCGGGCAATATGCATCGAGCATGACCACTCGCCCGCTGGTGCCCCGGTAAAGGATCATGTCCTGACCGAAGTAACGGACATTTTTGGGTTTGCGACCGACTTCGGCGCTTTGCGCGACGGCGAACCAACCTCGCGGAAAAGCGTAATCGCCCAGCCGATACTCGGCGCTCGTCGCCATGCTCGCCTCCCATCAAACGGCCCGTTCCGAGCCCGCTTCTCTTGTTAGGTGGCGATGGGTACATGCCACCACTACAATATTCGTGCCCAAGGTATGCCGATCCACTATAGGTCGCTGATGGAACTGCGCCGTCTGACCTATTTCCTGCGGATTGCCGAGGAAGGCTCGCTCAATGCGGCGTCGCGTGCGCTCGGCATTGCGCAGCCGGCCCTCAGCCGACAGATGCAGCTGCTGGAAACCGATCTCGGGGTGCAGCTGTTCAAGCGCGTGGCACGCGGCATGCAGCTTACCGAAGAAGGCGATTATCTGCGGTCCGGCCTCATCCATCCCCTTGAGCAGATCGAAACTGTGCTTGCCAACGCACGATCGTTTTCTACGCGCGTCGAAGCGCATGCGAAGATCGGGCTGCCTCCGGGCTTGGCTGGGCCGATCGGACCGCGCCTTATCACCCGCTTGGCCGCCGAAATGCCAAACCTCAGATTGAGCATTCTTGAGGAAGATTCTGCGGTGCTGGCGAACGAATTGCTGCACGGCCGGATCGATATCGCCCTGCTCAGTGGATTGACGCCTGACGATCGCCTCTTCCATTCCGAGGTTGCCCGCGAGGACCTGGTGCTTGTCGGAAGCCCCGGATCACGCCTCGCCGGCCGTTCGGAAGTGACATTTTCGGAGCTTGAGAATTATCCACTCGTGGCGCCGCCGGCTCCGGCAAGCCTCACCGTCATGTTGGAAAAGCTGGCGGCCCGCCGGGCATGCAAAATCAAGATCGCGTTTGATGTCTCGTCACGGACGATCAGCAAATCTCTCGTCATCGCGGGGGCCGCGTTTGCGGTGGTCACGCCGCTAAGCGTACAGCGTGAAATTGAGAGCGGGCAACTCGTATATGCGCGGATCGTCGACCCCACGGTCTTCCAGCTCACTCATGTTTCGGTGCAGGCCCATTGGCGAATAGCTCGGAGTACCTACAAACAGTTTCACGGGGTGTTCTACAGCGTCCTTTGCCAAACAGTTGACAGCGGGGATTGGCCCGCAACGTGGTTACTCGACTTGGCAAGTGTCGAAAACGCGATGACCTGAACTGCCCAGGCGCTGGGGCACTTGGCGAGTTTCTCCTCCGGGAAAGGTATTTCAAGGACGAGCCCATAGTGCATTGAGATTCACCTCTAGCCGCGGGTTGTTGGCAACCCAGTCGTGCTCGGGGAGGACGAAACTCTCGATCTTCGTAGCGGTGCTCCTGCTTCGGTGGCTGCAGCTTCCGGCCGGCGGCGACGCTTCGGCTTGTCGGCGAGCGCGACCCAGACTGGTGCGTGATCGCTGGTCTTTTCCCAGCCGCGAACGTGCCGGTCGACCTGCGCGTCGACGAGGCGATCGGCAAGCGCCGGACTCAGCAGGAGATGATCGATGCGCAGGCCTGCATTGCGCGCATAGGCGTTCCGGAAATAGTCGAAGAAGGTGTAGATCACCTGCCCTGGGTGGATCATTCGTAGCGCGTCTATCCAGCCCTGATCGAGCAGACGGAAATAGGCGGCCCGTACCTCGGGCGCGAACAACGCGTCGTCGAGCCAGCGCTCTGGTTTATAGACGTCGAGATCTGTCGGGATGACGTTGAAGTCGCCCGCGAGCATCACCGGAAAGCCGGTTTCCAGCAGACTAGCGGCGTGTTCGATTAGCCGTTCGAACCAGCTCAGCTTATAATCGAACTTGGGCCCGGGGCGGGGATTGCCGTTCGGCAGATAGAGGCCGCCAATCAGGATTCCGTTGACCGCCGCCTCGATATAGCGGCTGTGCGTGTCGTCGGGATCGCCGGGCAAGCCGCGGCGCGTTTCATGGATCTCGCCGACACGGCTGAGGATGGCGACGCCGTTCCAGCTTTTCTGGCCGTGCCAGATCGCATCGTAGCCAAGGTCGCGGATCGCGCTCAGCGGAAATTTCTCCTGCGGCGCCTTCAACTCCTGCAGGACGACAATGTCGGGCTGGCGTTCGGTCAGCCAGCGCAGCAATACCGGCAGGCGGCCATTGACGCCGTTCACATTGTAAGTCGCGATGATCACAGGTCGGGGAGGATCTGATCGGCGCGCCCCCAATGCGCCAGATTCTTCGACGCCGCACGCTTCACCATCTCCGCCCCGTCACCGACATGCCAGTGCGAGGGTTTGTCGAGGTCGCGCAGTTCCTCCCAAGTCAGCGGCACCGCGATCGGCGCATGTTCGCGGGTTCGCGCGCTGTACGGCAGCACCGCCGTCGCGCCGCGCTGGTTGCGCAGATAATCGATGAAGATCCGGCCCGTCCGTTTCGCTTTGGCCAGGGCCGCAGTGAAGCGTTCCGGCTCGGCCTGCGCGAGCGCCAGGGCGAAGCGATGGGCGAAGTCCTTCACCACCGGCCATTCGGCCGAGGGGGTGAGCGGCGCGATGACATGGACGCCCTTACCGCCGGTGACCATCGGGAAGGTGGTGAGCCCCATCTGCGCCAGCACATCCTGCACATGGAAGGCCGCCGAGACGACGTCCTTGAACTCCAGCCCCTCGTCGGGATCGAGATCGAAGACGAGCCGATCGGCTTTTTCGACATCCTCGATCCGCGCCCCCCAGCCATGGAACTCGATCGTCCCCATCTGCACGCAGGTGAGCAGCCCCGCGGGTGTATCGACGAACAGATAGGGTTCGTCATGGCCGTCCTTCTCGCGGATGCCGACCTGCTTCACGTCGTCGCCGAAACTGCCGGCATCGTGCTTCTGGAAGAAGCATTTCTTCGATCGGCCTTGCGGACAGCGCACGAGGCTGATCGGCCGGCTGCCCGCCCAAGGCAGCATGATGGGCGCGACGACCTCATAATAGTCGGCGAGCTGTCCCTTGGTGAGCTTGCCTTCAGGGAAGATCACGCGCTCGCGATTGCTGATCTTGACGCTGCTGCGCGCGGGGGCGGTCGCGACCGCCACCGGTGTCTCGGCCTCGATCACGACGGCTTCGGGCTTCTTGTCCTCGCGCAGGCCAAGATAGCTCGGATGGCGCAGGACGCCCTCGTCGGTGAACTCGATATAGGCGATCTCGGCGACGAGCTTCGGCTCGATCCAGTGGGCGCCGCGAACGGCGGCACGCGGCGCGTCGACAGTCGGGGCCTTGCGTTCGAGCGGCGCCATGATCTCCATCAGCCGCTCGATCTCGTCGGCGGTGAATCCTGTGCCAGCCTTGCCCGCGTAGCGCAGCTTGCCGTTTTCGTTCACGCCCAGCAGCAGCGAGCGGAACCCGCGCTGCTTGTCCGACGGCGTCCAGCCGACGATGACGAACTCCTGACGGCGGATGCACTTCGTCTTAAGCCAGGTCCCCGCACGCGAGCCGCTGTATCGTGCATCAACACGCTTCGAGATCACCCCTTCGAGACCCGCGCCGCAGAAGCTGGCAAGAAGCTTCTCGCCGTTGCCGATGATATGATCGGAGTAGCGGATACGTCCCTTGGCGTCGCCGATAAGCGCAGCCAATTTCTCCTTCCGCTCGATCAACGGGAGTCGCGTCAAATCTTCGCCGTCGAGCTCGAGCAGGTCGAACGCGAAATAATCGATGGTATCGGGATTGCTCTTGAGCGCTGCCTGCAAGGCCTGGAAGCTGGTGCGGCCATCGGGAAGGATGACGACGGCCTCGCCGTCGATCAGCGCGCTGCTGACATTCAGCTTCAACGCCTCGGCGATCAGTCCGGCGAACCGGTCGGACCAGTCGAGGCCCGAGCGCGTATAGGCGCGTCCCTCGCCGCCGCCGACAGCGATCAATGTGCGATATCCGTCATATTTAAGTTCGTGCAGCCAGCGATCACCCGGCGGCACGTGATCGACGAGCGCGGCAAGCTGCACAGGCTGAAACGCTGGCAAGATGCCCGCTGCTTTCGGGCGACCTCGCCTCGCTCGGGACGCGGTCGGCGCAGAACTCGCGGCGGCGGGCGCGTTAGAGTCTGCTTTGCGCTTGGACACCGCCTTGCCCGCGGCAATCTCCTCCATCGTGCGTCCGGTATCGACGCTGGTGAGATGGGTGCCGACAAGATCATCTGAGCCCCCGACGAACGCGTCCTGGACCTTGCGCAGGATCCAGTTTTCACCTTTCTCCTTGCCCCGCGGCTTCAGGCGAAAAAGGATCCATTCGCCCTGCATACGCCGGCCGTGAAGAATGAAGTGAAGATGGCCTTCGGGCAGCGTCTGGCTGGGGTCCTTGCCCGGAATCGATTCCCAGGTGCCATTGTCCCACAGCATCACGGTGCCGCCGCCATATTCGCCCTTGGGGATCGTGCCTTCGAAGCGGGCGTAGTCGAGCGGATGATCCTCGGTGCGGACCGCGAGACGCTTGTCGTCCGGATTGCTGCTCGGTCCGCGCGTGACCGCCCAGCTCACCAGCGTGCCGTCGAGTTCGAGGCGAAAATCATAATGCAGGCGGGAGGCGGCGTGCTTCTGGACGACGAACCCGTTACCATTCGTGGGCTCGGTCGCGCCCGACGGCTCGGCGGTGCGCGCAAAATCGCGCTTGGCGCGATATTTGGCGAGACGCTCCTCTGCCGGACTGCTTTTCGTTATCGAGCCTCGTGCCATGGTGGTTCCGATCGATCGCCTACTTAATCCTCGCCGCCGCGGACTCGTTCCCCGGATGCCTGTTCGCTGATCGTTCGGACGAACCGATAGCTCGCCTGCTCGAACTTCAAAGAGCGGAAGAAATTGTGGCTGTTGTTGGTCGTGATGTCACTCATCACCTCGATCTGGCGGCAGCCGGCCTTTGTCAGCGCGGTTTCGGCGGCTTCCAGCATCGCCGTTCCGACGCCCCGGCGACGATGCGCCTTGTCGACGACCAGCGCGGTCAACCGGCCGACTGCGCCACGATGTACAGTCGCGACGACCGCCCACCCGCAACAGCCGACAATCTCGCCCAGGTCTGCCAAGACCATGCCTGCCTTGGCCTTGCGGGCGCTGGTTAGATTAGCGGCGACGTCGGCGCTCTCCAGAGAAAACCCACCGAGCTGGCTTAGCAGGGCCGCAAGCGCATCGGCATCCTCTGTGGTGGCCGCGCGAACCCGCAGCACCGGTTGGGGTGCGGGCCCGGGTTCGGGCTCCGATTCTGGCTCCGGCGCAGCTTTTGGAACGAGCCGAAGGGACGTTCTTGGTTTGGCTTTCGAGGGAGTCTTAGGTCGCGCCGGCGCCGATTCTTCTTGTTCCCGCCGCGCCGGACGATCCGGCGATATGCGTTTGGCACGGCGGCGGATGGGCTCGTCTTCCTTCTCCGGCTCGGGCGGGCGGGGTGTCTCCTTACGAGCAGGTCGATCGGGCGTCGTATCGGCCGACTGCTTCCACGTGTTTTGCTCGCTGCTGCGCAGATAGTCCTGAATGTCATCGGCGCTCGCGGTCAGGCCATCGGCTCCGATGCCGAGCAGAGCTTCCCCGCCCATATCCGTCAGTCCGTATTTGCCGAAATCGCCCGTGCCGGGCTTGCGCCGCCGCGACTTGACCAGCCTCAGCCCCCGGTGCTGGGCCATCTCGCGAAGCTGGTCGTCGCTGATCCCGGTCATCTCATGATCGACCAGCAATGCGGGCCTGCGCCCATCCGGCAGCGCCGGCTTGGCGTCTCGCGGATTCGAGCTGACGCAACGACCGGAACGACCTGTGATGATAGGCGCTTCTCCGGCTATGCGCGCGCAACGCTTCCCGCAATCCTCGATGATAGACCGCATCGGCTATGACGACGCCGCCGGCACGCTGTCGATCTCGTTTCGCGATACCGGCAAATACTTCTATCACGGGGTTCCGGCCGCGCTGTTCGACGCCTTTTGTCACGCGGCGTCGGCGGGAACCTTCTTCAACGAGCACATCAAGGATCGCTTCCGCTGCGTTCGCGATCCCGAACGGCGGCGCTTCGGACCTAACGCCTGAGAGATCAGGCTTCGCCAAGCGCACGATACACCGACATCAGATGGCGCGAGGCGACGGCGCGGGCACGCGGCGACCGGATCGTCTCTTCGTTGGTCTCGTGCAACATGGTGATCATGTCGAGCACCTCCTGACGGGGTGTGCCTGACTCGCGAAGATGCGTTCCGATCAACGTGAGCAGATTAGCCCACAGCGTGATCGCGCCCTCGGCGAATGCGGCATCGTCGTCGACCAGCGCCGATCCTGGGTCCGATCTGTTGGCCATCGATCAGGCCCGCTTGCGCGCAGCCGGTTTCGGCTTGGTCTCGGTCTTCTTGACGGCCGGCTTCGCGGCGGTCTTGGTCGTTTTCTTCGCCGCTGTTTTGGATGATCCTCCACCCGACGACCCAAGCGAATTCTTAAGCGCCGCCATCAGGTCGACGACATTGGAGCCGCGCGCATCGCCACCCTTGTCGTCGCTCTCGATATTGAGTGTCTTGCCCTTCTTCTTGCGCTCGATCAGCTCCTTGAGCGCGTCGGCATAGCGGTCGTGGAACTCGCTCGCATCAAACTTGCCCGTCTTCTTTTCGATCAGCGTGGTCGCAAGGTCGAGCAGTTCGTCGTCCGGATCCGCGTCGCCGATCTGGCGGAAGTAGCTCGTCGCCTTGTTGACCTCGTCGGCATAGCGCAGCGTCTCCATCACCATCCCGCGTCCGCAGGCCTTGATGCTGACGACATATTCCCGCCCGCGCATAGCGAGCTGGCCGAGACCGATCTTGCGTGTCCGGCGGAGCGCCTCGCGCAGGACGATGAAGGCTTCCTCGGCAAGATCGTCTGCGGGCACGACATAATAGGGCTTTTCGAAATAGATGGCGTCGATATCGTGGCTGTCGACGAACTGGGTCAGCTCGAGCGTTTTCTTACTCTCCAGCTTGACCCCCTCGATCTCGTCATCGTCGAGGAGGACATATTCGCCCTTGGCATACTCGAAGCCCTTGACGATCTCATCGACATCGACCGGACCGATGCCCGGTACAACCTTCTCATATTTGATGCGCTGGCCCGAGGGTTCATGAATCTGGTTGAATGCGATCGTGGCGCCGCTTCTCGTCGCCGAATAGATTTCGACAGGGATAGAGACGAGTGCCAGTCGGATCTGGCCTTTCCAGTAGGGACGCGCAGCCATAGATCTCTCCTTCGCACCGATTGCATTCAATCATCTATCTAGTCGCCGGGAATGACCTTATCTTGCCGTTCACAGCCAGCGCGAAAGATGGCTTCACCACCGCAACAAGAACGCATGAACCCGCTCGATAAAGTCATCGCGATGAAAATGCCTGAACACCATAATAGTTCGCGACTTCCTACATTTTGTGAGATCCAAGAACCGATTCCCCTTGTCGACCGTTCTTGCAGTGCGGCAGTTTGGAGGTCCTCATGGCGTCGGCAATCGAAAACGGAATGACGTTGTGGATGTGGCCACTAATGGCAACGCAGTTGGCCTATGACTGGGTCGAGACGATGACGAGCGCGCAAAGCGTGATCGACGCTCGCATGCCGGTCATTTCGGTGGCATGGGCTAATCCCTTCACGGCCGATTATCGCGAACTGGCGCGGATTGTGACCGAGAAGACAAGCGCGTTCTGACAGTCGCAACAAACGATCAGCGCTGCGCAGGGGAAGGTCCGCCGCGCGGGGGAGGCCAATGCGCGGGCGCTCGGCCGACTATCGGGCGGGGGCTGGCTCGGCTGGTCTGAATGGAAGCAGGTCGTTGAACGAAACCTCGAGATCGCGACCACTCTGGCGATGTTGCCGACAACGGCGCTGGCGCCAATCCCTTCCAAGGCGACGGCGAACGCCCGCCGCCTCAGCCGGTTTTAGGCCGCCGCCAGCCGGATAAGCCTTTCCCGCATGTGCGAAGAGCTTTCTAGTGAGAGCAGGCTTTGGTCGGTACCGAGCAACTCGGGGAGAAATGCCGCTGGCGGGAATGTGTTTCGTTGATCCTCCGAACGGACAATGATGTCCTAGTCTTTTGCTACCGCTCAGGATTCACGCTTGTTTTTCTGGCATCGAGGATCTTTGGCAGGCGTGTCTCGATCCAGTCCGCGAGATCAGTCACTTTTTGCGCAGCTTCGCGTCCTATTGGCGTGAGGCTGTACTCGACATGCGGCGGAACAATCTGTCGCGCCGTACGATTGACTAGCCCGTCGTGCTCCAGCCATTGCAAGGTCTGCGAGAGCATCCTTTCGCTTACCCCACCAATCAGCCGGCGAAGTTCGCCGAACCGCAGCGTGCCATCCATCAGAGCAATCAGCACGAGAACCCCCCATCGACTGGTGACGTGTTTAAGCACTTCGCGCGATGGGCATGCCGCCGCCATGAGATCGCCGCGACGCAGTTGTACGGACAGGGGTATACCCGTGGTTTGTGCATCATATTCCATACTAACACAAATGTACGTACTTACGAAAAATAAGCAAGGCGCCTATTGCTGATCTTGATCACCAAAGGAGCGAGGTTTTTATGAATATTGCCGTTACGGGTGCGAGCGGACAGCTTGGGCGCCTTGCAATCGATGTGCTGACAGCCCGGACAGGTCCGGCCGGTATTGTTGCGCTTGCCCGCACCCCGGACAAAGTGGCTGACCTCGGTATCGAAACGCGCGCTTTCGATTATGAACAGGCTGAAACACTGGCAGCCGCGCTTAAAGGCGTGGATACGCTCATCCTCATATCGTCGAGTGAAATCGGCCAACGCGTACGCCAGCATCGCAACGTCATCGATGCCGCCAAGGCGGCTACGGTCAAGCGCATCCTTTACACGAGCCTGCTCCACGCGGACACGTCGGTGGTGTCGCTCGCCGCCGAGCATCGTGAGACCGAGGCAGACCTGAAAGCCTCCGGCGTCGATTTTACGATCCTGCGCAACGGCTGGTACACGGAAAACTATACCTCCTCGATCCACAGTGCCTTGCAAAGCGGTGTCTTCATCGGGAGCGCGGGCCAGGGCAAGTTGGCGTCAGCGACGCGTAAGGATTTTGCAGAGGCGCTAGCCATAGTAGCGATGAGCGATGGCCCTGCGAGCAAGGTCTATGAACTGGCAGGAGACGACGCCTGGACACTCTCAGACCTAGCCGCGGAAATCTCACGGCAGACCGGTAGGACCATTCCCTATCGCGATTTGCCAGCAGCAGACTATGCCGCAGCGTTGGTCACCGCGGGTCTTCCCGAAGGCTTAGCTGACGCGATCGCCGGGTGGGACGTCGCTGCATCGCAGGGGGGCCTATTTGACGATGGCAAGCAGCTTTCAAAGCTAATAGGCCGGCCGACTACACCATTGGCGCAGGCCGTGGCGCACGCGCTGCAATAACTCGCGCTCGCGGTGCAAGGCTTGACGGCCCGATCGACTTCTTGGGGTATGTAGCGTGGCTTCGGCGCTAGCGATGTTCGCATCCGCTTGGTCCAGGGCTGCGCCATAGCGGGGAGATCAATAAAACAGCGCATCGCCTGTCCGGACGGATTGATTGTCCCGGACGCGGACCTCGGTCATCAGGCCGGCTACATCGGGCGTCACGCGAACAACATCGGCGTGGACATGGCCGCCGCTGGTCCAGCAGTCTTGCTCATATCGGTGTCAGAGCGCGATAGGACTGCCACTGCGAAAGAAACGATTACGATAATGGTGGTGGTAAACAGGCGGCCAAGAACGGCAGGTGGCGTGTCATGCGAACGTCCAGAGATTCCGCTGATCTGTGCGACTGCGGCGTAGAGCAGGAGGAAGAATGCAAGATCGACGATTGGCCGGAAAATGAGATCGAAATAAGCGGATCTCCGCCTGCAGTCTTGCGGCTGAGGTAGTCGCTGCTTAAATTGCCATCATGCAGCATTCATCTTCGAAACAAAGCAAGGGTCGCCCGCGAGGCTTCGATCCCGAGTGCGCGCTGGAGATTGCGCTCGATACGTTTCGAAGGAAAGGTTACGAGGGCGCATCCGTCGATGATTTGACCGATGCTATGGGTATTTCGAAGCCGAGCATGTACCGGGTTTTCGGCAACAAGGAGGCGCTTTTCAACAAAGCAATGGACCTTTACGAGACCGATATCGTCAGCTTTTCGGTCGTGTCGCTTAGAGAGCCGACCGCGCGAAAGGTAGCGGAAAGTTTCTTGCGAGGCGCGTTGGACGCGCAGACCCGGACAGGGTCAAAAGGTTGTCTGGGTGTCTTAGGTTCGATGGCTTATTCTGACGACGCGCACGCGGTGAGGGCAAATGTTTTAGCGAGGCTCGGCGCGGCGCGCGCAGCTCTCGCTAGTCGCCTTGAATTGGCTCGTCAGCTAGGTGATTTACCCGGCAATGACCCGATTGATGGTTTGGTGAGTTTTCTCTACGCCCTCGTTCATGGAATGGCGGTGCAAGCCGCCGCCGGCGTGGATCGAACAGCCCTGGAAGACATAATAGAATTAGGTTTGCGCGCGTGGCCGGCTAGCGGGATCGAGGGCGCTTAATCGGACAAATGGCGTTGGCGAACCAATTGGCGGGCGGGACCAGCCAACCGCAGAACCAGTTCAGCCGCCTATCCCGCACATCCGGCGATGCGCGGCATCGAGCATCGGCAGGGCGTGCCCGGCTCGCTCGGCTGCGTCTCTCGCAGCCTCAGGTCTTTCAGACCCAGGGTCGCCTTGAAGCTCGGTTCATAAGTCTCGCTCGCGATGTTCGCTGAATAGACTTGATAGGAGCGGCTGCCGGACAGAGTACAAAGGTTGAGTTTCGAAAACTGATCCCGAGCATGGCCGTTGGCTTCGGTCAGCACAACAGTTTCAGCCATTGCCTTGATCGCCATGGTGATCATTATATTGCAGGCAACCTTGGTGGAAATTCGCCATCGGCCCGTCTGTGCCCATGTCCCAGATCCGCCCGCCGATCACCTCCTCAGAGGCGCGGGTCCTGTCGACCGCCGACGCAGCGCCGCCGACCAGGATGTTGAGTTCGCCCTTAGCAGCCAAGTCGGGACGGCCCAGCACGTGAGCGGAAACAAAAGCAACATCGCACTTTCGTGCAGCTCGGCCAGTTCACGCGCGAAGGCGACCGAGATGGTGGTGGATGCCGCGGCATGAATCAGCCCGATTTTCGCGTTAGCGAACGTGCAAGGGCCGACGCTGCCACCGACCTACCGATCGGCATTATCGTCGACCAGATGGCGGGGCAGGCTGGCCAGCGTGCTATTTCAGACGTCCAAAATAGGTGGCGCATATGCTGAGGCCGCTCTGCGGATGTCGAAGTCCGATCGACGGCCTTGAGCGGTCTCAGAGTTGGCAAAAACCCCTTTCGGATTTGCCGATAGCTGCGACGAGGCGCTCCGATCAGCTGGATGGACGAGCGCGGATCGCCCGGCGCGTGGGGATATTTCCCGTCGAGGCAGGTGACTTCGCTTTATCCATACGTAGCGAAACCGGAGGGCCGCACTCACTTCGCGGACAAGCACGGCTCCAGCCCTTCCGGCGACGTTCGAAGAGGGCTGGTATCGGGGCTGAGAGCGGTGGACGAAATAGAAAAAAGAGGTCGGCATAAATGCCGACCTCAATTGGGAGAGGATGCCTGAAAGGCGATCGTATTTTCACAGGAAATTGCTGCACCGCGCAATCTCCCAAATTGGAATGTCTCTTATCCGTCGTGGAATGAGTGATATATAGAGGGCGCTCGCCTCGGCGACCTGGACTGTCGTGCTCGGAACATAGGTCTTGCCGGACCGCGCCCGAACTGAGCGCCCAGACACATTGGAGACAATATCGCCGCGATACTCTCGCGCGGATATGATTCGGCATGAGCAATCAAAAAGACCGACTGAACGGCAGGAAGAGGGGGAGAAGAGCTTCAGTGTCTGACTCAGAAGATAATCAAGCAAAGCAATACCTTGCAGTTCGCCGGGTAAGCATGCGGATGGAGGCGATGGTCGCCCATGCGGTCGAGGACGCGACGGTCGTCTCCCAATCCTTGGCGAGCCGGCGGCATCTGCCGAGCCATGCGAAAGTCCGTTCGACGACCCATCGGCGGGGGAGGACGTGGAAGCCCTTGGCCTTGTCGGACCGTTTGATGATCTTGATCCTCCACGCTCCCGATCCGGCGAGCGCATTCCTGAATTTGTCACCGGCATAGCCCCCATCGGCAAAAACATGCCGCAGCCACGGGAAGCGTTTCCGCACGGCCTTGAGGACATCGACGGCACCGTCGCGGTCCTGGATGTCGGCGGTGTGGACGAGGATGAAGATGAGAAAGCCGCAGGTGTCGGTCAGGATATGCCGCTTGCGGCCCTTGATCTTCTTGCCCGCGTCATACCCGCAAGGACCGCCGCTTTCGGTGGTTTTCACCGACTGGCTGTCGATCACACCGGCGCTTGGGCTTGCTTCGCGCCCTTCGATCTCGCGCAGGTTCATCACCAGCACCGTGTTCATGACCTCGAGCAAACCGGTGTTGCGCCAAGCGTAGAAATAGCGCTGCACCGTCGAGACCGGCGGAAAGCATTTGGGCAGAAGCCTCCAGGCGCAGCCGCTGGCTGCTATGTAAAGCAAGGCATTCACCACCTCGCGCATGTCTGTCGTCCGACGACGACCTCCGCGCTTGGCCGGCGGGATGAACGGCTCCGCCAAAGACCACTCACGGTCCGTCATATCACTGGAATAGCGCAATCCTTTCCGGCTATGCTCCTGCCGGGCAATACCAGTCCATGTCATTGATCACTCCATCTCTCGCAGGACGGACTGAATCACAACATACTGGTATTGCTCAACAACTTTCGGGGCGGGCTCTCAGGCCTGGAAGGCATGATCAAGGAGTCGAACCATCGTATCGAGAGCGAGTCTTGCTTGCGGTACCGGTCCGGTGTGCGTGAAGAAATGATCGACGCCCGGAACGATCACATGCTCGAACAATACCCCCGCATCCCGAAGCCGATCGGCAAATGCGTCCCCCTCATCGCGCAATGTATCGAATTCCGCCGTGATGACGAGCGTTGGCGGTAGCAGGGTCATATCGGTAGCGAGCAGCGGCGAAGCCAAAGGGGCGAGGCGCTGTGAACGGTCAGGTATGTAGCTATCGGTGAAAATCCGGGAAAGAAGCGGAGTGATCAGCGGTCTTGGCAACCGCCTGTGCTTCGTCCGAGGATCGGCAGCAAGATCAAGGATCGCATAATCCACGATCAATCCGAGTATCTGAAAAGCTTCATCCTGCGCGGCTCGCAAAGCGAGGCCTGCCGCCAACGCGCCGCCTGCGCTATGGCCACCCACTGCCAGCCTTGCCGCATCGAGATCGAGCTGATCGCCATTGAGCGAGAGCCAGCGCGCCAGGCTGAAACACTGTTCGGGCGCGGTGGGATAGCGGGCCTGCGGCGCGGTATCATAGTTGATGTTGACCACCGCACAGCAGGCCCGATTGGCAAGGTACCGACAAATATGGTCATCCTGATCGGGACAGCCCATTACATAGCCGCCGCCATGAATATTCAAGAATACGGGCAATGGACCTGAAGGCGTGGCCGGGCGATACAGCTTGAACGATATGAGACCGGCATCGGTCGTCGCCCGATGCGCGCTGACGTTGCAGGGAAGGCTGAACTCTTTGCGCACCTCGCCCGCTGGCCTGGTCAGGAGCGGCGCGATCGCTTGGATTCCAAAAGCGACGATGTCTGTCAGATAACCCATATCACTCCTTGATCTCTTGCATTTCGATGGTCCGTGACCCTCATCATGACCGGTGAGCTACATTGCCTCGCCGCGCGCCTTGCCGCTGCCATCATTAGACGAACGCAGCCAGGACTTTGTCCCGCGCGGTCGCGGCATTGGCATCTGTTTCCAGGCAGATATGGTTGATCAATAGCGATAGGAAAGGGTCAATCCATAGGTTCGTGGTTGACCGGTGAACCGGATCGCCGCATCGGGCCCTGGCTGACTGACCAGAGTGGCATAGAATTTGTCGGTGAGATTCTTCACATAGGCGGTCAGACGCCAACGGTCGTCTTTCAGCACGACGCCTGCCCGCACGTCGATCAGCGTGTAGGAATCGATCGCAAACTGGGGCAATTCTCCGAGCCCTCCATTCGTGGCAGCCTGGTAGGTTGCGCCGCCGCCGACAAACCCGTTCATGCTGTCGCTTACCGAAAACTGATAGTCGATGTCCGATGTGACCTGCCAGTCGGGCGTCAGAGGGAAGGCTTCGCCGCTCAGGTGTACCTGCTGTGCGAGAGCGTCGAAATTGACGAAATCACCAAGAATCCTGGTTCCGACATAGGTGACGCCGGTATTGATCGTCAGCCCCGAAATTGGTCGCAGCGTTGCCTGGATTTCGCCGCCGGCGACACGTGACTTGGGGACATTGATCAGGGCGCTCTGCGGCCCGATCACGGGATCTACAATCCTTCCGCGAAACTGCTTGTCGCGGTAATCATAGTAGAAGACCGCTCCATTGAGTTGCAGCTTCCTGGCAAAGAGGCCAAGCTTGAATCCGGCCTCATAGGCGGTGAGCGATTCCTGCGTGGCGGGTGTGAGCTGGAGCGCAAACGTTGCTCCAGCCGTCGGAAAGGCACCGTTTTTATAGCCCTTGCTGATGTTCGCATACAGCAGGGTGGTTGGGTTCACTTGCCAGTTCACGCCGCCCCGCCACGATATATTATCCTCGTTCAGCTGGCTGCGGACCTGTGCAGGCTCAAAATTCGCATTGAGCGTGAGGCATGCTCCGGGCGCTATCGTGATGGGGTGTCCGGCGCGCGCTGTAGCGATACGGGATACCACCGCCGAAAAATCGCCGGCACCCGAATCATAGGTGCAGCCGATGAAACGCCGATGCTGGTCGGTATATCTCACGCCGCCCTGGAGCGTCAGTGTATCGGTCAGCTTGTAGTCGAGGCTCGCAAATGCGGCATAGGTATTGATATGTTGATCGGAATGCGCACTCGCCCTTTGAAAGGGAAAGCTCGAGGTCCGTGCGAGGGGGTCCGACTGGTCGAAGACACTTTCCCAAGCGTAATTTAGGCCAACGACATAATGGAGTTGCCCGGAATCGCCTGATAGGCGCAACTCCTGCGAGAAGTCTCGCGAGCGGCCCGGGTTAATCAGCGCATAGGCCTGGATCGCCGTGCCGTCTGCATCGACAGCGCTTAAACGCTTGAGCTTTGAATAGGCCGTAATCGATGTGATCGTAACAGTGTCTGACAGATCATAGTCGGCGCGACCGGAAACCTGGGCGAACCAGGAGTTACGCTTGAATGAAAGGTCAGGGTCAAAATCGGCGGCGCGATTGTCGCGCGGGGGCAGGGGGTATGTGCGCAACACGGCGGGAGACGCGGCTCCCGTAATTGCCGCAAGCTGAGGCGCCTGGCTTTCGGAACGATCGCGCCATCCGTGAACCATGAAACTGAAGCGGAGCCGGTCACTCGGCTTCCAGTCAACGATTGCGCGGCCGGAGAAGATGTTGCCTTCGCCGTTGGTTGCATCGCGTGTGTAGCTGCGCTGCCAGTCGTCATTTCGATCAAACCGCGCGGCGATACGGGCGGTCAAGGTGTCGGTGATGGGACCGCTGACGAACCCTTTCAACTCGACCCGGTTGAATCTGCCATAGGTGAGATCTGCCCCGCTGTGAAAGCTATCTGTAGGCCGTGCCGAGATGTAGTTGATCGCGCCACCCGTTGCATTCTGCCCATAAAGCGTGCCCTGAGGGCCTTTCAATATCTCGACGCGATTGAGATCGAGGGTGGCGCCTAGCGCCATGATCGAAAGCGGTAGCGGGACTTCATCGACATAAACGCTGACGGCCGAGGCTGCGCCGATCGCCGTGTCATAGAATCCGACACCCCGCAGGGTCAGCACGGGTACGCCATAGGCGCTCTGAACAAAATTGAAACCGGGCGTGATCTTGATGAGGTCTGCGGTATCGACCACGCCGCGCTGTTGGAGCGCGTCGCCCTGGACCGCTGTAATCGAAACACCGACCTTGTTGACGTTTTCGGATCGCTTTTGCGCGGTGACGATGATGTCGCCGAGCGATGCAACGGGTTCCGGCACAGAGTCAGCTTGTGACGGGGGATTGGCCGCATCCGGAGCGTTCTCATTCGTCTGGGCAACGCAAGGCGCTGCTAAGGCCATCAGCGAAGTTGCCGATAGCGCATACGTGATCGTCTTCATATTCCTCTCCCCTTGGATCGCCCTGTTCGAGCTTGTTTGCCTGAACATACTCAAGGGTATGTAATTTACAATATGGGGACCAAATTTTGCAGATTTAGCTAACATCCTGAAAACAAGGGTAATTGGTGAGAAAATGACGCATATTTTTTGCACCTGTCCTTCGAATGGTGCGAAAACCATTCGAATACGCATGGTGGAATGAGTGCGACGATTCGCTCGATGGGGTTCGTTGGCCTGGAAAAACGCGCTTGCAAAATTAGATACGAATCCATACGGTAAGGTATGGAGAGCCTATCATGACGCACAAAGCCGCCGATTTGGTCGACTGGACGTTCGGAACCGTCGATCGCCGTATTTTCTGGGATCCTGCTATATATGAGCGTGAACTCGAGAGAGTTTTTGCGCGCTCATGGTTGTTCGTCGCGCACGAAAGTCAGGTCGAGCTGCCCGGCAGCTTCATCACCACGTATATGGGCGAGGACTCGGTGATCGTCGCCAGGGCAGGCGCGGGTACGATCAACGTGTTCCTCAATTCCTGCCCGCACCGTGGCAACCGCGTCTGCTTTGCTGATAGCGGAGAAGGTCGCCAGTTTACGTGCAACTATCATGGCTGGGCGTTCGGTCTCGATGGTGCGCTCAAGAAGATGCCCAAAATGGGCCTCTACAAATCCACCCCCGGCTTCCGGATGGAGGATTGGGGGCTGAAGCGCGCCCGTGTGGCAAGCTACAAGGGGCTCGTCTTCGCGACCTTCTGCGAGGAAGCGCCTTCACTCGACGAGTGGCTGGGCGACTTCCGCTGGTATCTCGATGCCGTGCTGGACGCGGAAGATGGTGGCACCGAATTCCTTCCCGGCGGCGCGACCCGCTCCGTGATGAAGTGCAACTGGAAGTTTCCGGCCGACAATTTCGTCGGCGATATCTACCACGCCCTGTGGACCCATCTTGGTGGCTCGGAGCCGACATTGGGCCGCCATGGCGGCGTCAAGGTCGACAATGCCGGCAGCTATCAGGTGTCCGTCAACGGCCATGGCTGGGAGTTCAACGACAGCTTCCTCGGCAATGCCGCGACGATGGGCGATCGCGAATTGCTGCGGTACATGCGCTCGCGACAGGATGCGATTACCGCTCGCTTGGGGCGGTTCCGCGCCAACATGTGGGGATCGGTCGCCTCTGCAACCATCTTCCCGAACTTCTCGTTCCTTCCCGGCTATTTCACCTTCCGCACCTTCCAACCCAAGGGGCCGACGCAGACGGAAATCCATGCCTGGACCCTCGTCCCGAAGAACATGCCCGAGGAGATCAAGGACAGATTCCGGCGCGGCTCGATGCGTACCTTCTCGCCCTCCGGCCTGCTCGAGATGGACGACGGCGAGAATTGGGAGCACTCCACCACGGCCAATGCAGGCTGGGTGACGCGAAACCAGCGGCTGTGCTACGCCATGGCGCCAATTGGTGAGGTCGAGCAGGAAGGTCTCCCCGGTTCCGTTAGCGCAGGCCAGCTTTCCGACGCCAACCAGCGGCTGTTCTACAAGCGCTGGGCGCAAATGATGGATGCCGAGACCTGGGCCGATATGCCGGTAGAGGTTCCCGTAGCGGAGCCGGAGGCAGCGGAATGACCAGTGTGCTCGACCGCAAGCCTGACTATTCGACCTATCCGACGTTGACTCAAGGCGAGGCGCGCGCCGCTGCGGCTCAACTTCTTGCCATGCGGGGGGAGGGCGCTCCCGTTGAGGATGCGCTGCTGGCAAAAATCGAGCGATTTGCCAAGCTCGAGGCGCGCCTCCTCGACGAAGAGCGATATGATGACTGGTACGCCCTTCTGGCGGACGATCTGTTTTACTGGATGCCGCTGCGGCAGAATCGCTTCCGTCGTGACGCAAGGCCGGAATTGGATCCCGGCAATATGGCACTGTTCGATGAATCGAAGGCGGACATCGCGGTACGCATCGGGCGAATCCATTCTAATCTGGTGTGGACGGAAGATCCCCCAACTCGCCATGTTTATCTCATCACGAATGTCGAGGCGTTCGAGACGGACGTCTCGGGTGAGTATGAAGTTCATTCTGCCTTCGTCCAGTACCGCAATCGGTCGGAACATGACGAAGCCACTTTGTTCGGACGTCGTCGTGATTTGCTGCGCGTCAGTCCCAATGGTGGTTTCGAGATTGTGCGGCGGATGATCTTGTTGCCCCAGTCGGTGTTGCTGACCAAAAATCTCTCTGTCTTCTTCTGATGGCGCGCCTTGCAGGATATCGCGCGGTCGTGACCGGCGCCGGTTCCGGTATCGGGCGTGCCGTCGTGCGCCGCTACCTGGCCGAGGGCGCGCATGTCGTTGCGGTCGTTCGCCGCGATTCTGATGTTGCCGCGCTCGAAAGCGAGGGCGCGGTCGTCGTCGTTGGCGACGTTGCCCACTTCACCACCGCGGAGCGTGCAGTCGCCGCGGTGGTGGAGCGCTGGGGGGGGCTTGACGTCTATGTCGCCAACGCTGGCCTGTGGGACTTCCACAAGCGTCTGGAAAAGCAGGAACCGGCGGAAATCGACAGGGGGTTCGAGGAGATCTTCGGCGTCAACGTCAAGGGGGCTCTCCACGGCGCGCGCGCCAGCCTGGCGGCCTTGCGCATGAGCCGGGGCAGCATCATCGCGACCGGATCGAACGCCTGCTTTCTCGCTGGCGGGGGCGGGGTGCTCTACACGGCCTCGAAGTTCGCTTTGCGCGGTCTTGTCATGCAGCTCGCCAAGGAGTTTGCGCCGGAGGTTCGTGTGAACGGGGTTGCTCCCGGCGCGACGGACACCGGCATCTCCGGCCCCGCTGCACTGGGACAGGGGGAGCGGGCGATGAATGCGGATGCTGACCGCATGGCCGAAATGCAACGCCATATGCTGCTTGGGCGCGTATCGACCCCGGAGGATCATGCATCGCTTTATGTCCTGCTCGCAAGCCGCGAGGAGAGCGCGTACGTCACCGGGGCGATGCTTCTGTCGGACGGCGGGCTCACTATTTCCGTTTGAGGTCCGAAATGCCGACACTTACAGTCATTAATCGTGCGGGAAACGCGCAACAACTTGAGGCGGGATCAGGGCTCTCTGTCATGGAGGTCATCCGTGACGCCGGATATGATGAGCTGCTTGCGCTTTGCGGCGGATGCTGCAGTTGCGCGACCTGCCACGTCTACGTCGAAGGCGATGTCGATCCGGGCGTGCCCGGCAACGATGAAAATGACCTTCTCGATAGTTCCGATCACCGTACCGAACGATCTCGCCTGGCGTGCCAAATAAGGTTCGCTGACGATCTTGCGGGACTGACGATACGGATCGCGCCGGAAGACTGAAAAAAAGTTGGAGGGGAGTTTATGATAGCGAGTGATTTGAAAGTTGCAGCGGTCGATGTGCAAGCAGAGCGCCGTAGCGATGGCTCTATCCTGCTCAGCAACGGAATCGCCCTGCCGCCCGTGAACGGCACGATCCCGCAGAGGCTTGCGCATTGGGCAAATATTCAGCCCCAAGCCTTGTTTCTGACCCAGGGTGACCGGGAACTTACTTACGCCCAGGCCGAGGCCGAGCGCCGTCGGATTGCCGCGCGATTGCTAGCGATGCCGCTTTCGCTGGAACGCCCGCTGATGCTCCTTGGGCAGAACAGTATCGAACATGCGCTGGTCGTTTTGGCAGCCACCAGCGTCGGCATTCCTGTGGCAATCGTTTCGCCGACCTACGCCGCGCCTGAAGCGCGTCCCTGGGCAAAGCTGCTGCGCGTCATTGGCGAGATCGATCCTGGTCTTGTCATCGCGGACCACACCGATCTTGCCGTGTCCATGCTTGCGGAAAGCGGGCGTCCCGGGCTTGAAGTGCGCTCGCTCAAGGATCTTGGCTGGATCGATGCCGTGCAGCCCATAAGCGATACAATAGTCGATGCCATGGAGGCCGACGTCGGTCTCGACACGGTGGCAAAGCTTTTGTTCACGTCCGGATCGACGGGTCATCCCAAGGCGGTTGCAAACACTCAGCGCATGATGGTGTCGAACATGCTGGGGTTGTCGGCGATCTGGCCATTCCTCAATGACCGTCCGCCCGTTTCCGTCGATTGGCTGCCCTGGAACCATACATTTGGCGGCAATTGCTGCTTCAATACGACCCTCTGGTTCGGCGGCCATTCGCATATCGACGACGGTCGACCGACGCTCAAATCGATCGCGAAAACGGTAGACGCCTTGCGTCGTTGGAGACCGACACTTTTCTACAACGTGCCGGTTGGTTTCGAGGCCCTCCTGCCGTTTCTGGAAAGTGATCCCGTCTTCGCCCGTCATTTCTTCGGCGATCTGGACTTCATCTTCAATGGCGGTGCACCCCTGCCTACAGCCCTGAGGAAGAGGGTGGAAGCCGCCGCCCTTGGCAGCGTCGGGCGGGTGCCAATGATCGTCGCTGGCTGGGGTTCCACTGAAACAGCCCCCTTCTCGAGCATCCTGTATTTCGATCAGCCCTATGCCAATAATCTGGGCGCGCCGATGCCCGGCACGACGATCAAGATGATGCCGAATGAAGATCGCTACGAGCTGCGCGTGCGTGGACCCAATGTCATGCCGGGCTATTGGCGGGATCCCACGACCACGGCCAATGCGTTTGACGAAGAGGGGTTCTACAAGATCGGCGACGCGGCCAAGTTTGCGGACCCCAATGACCCATCGGCTGGAATATTGTTCGATGGTCGCGTCGCGGAGAATTTCAAGCTTACCTCTGGAACCTGGGTCAATGTCGGGGCTCTGCGGCTAGCCATCGTCAACGCCGGGGAGAAACTTATCTCCGATGTGGTCATTACAGGCCATGGTCGCGGCGAGGTCGGAATTCTGTTGTTTCCGAACCAGGAAGCCTGTCGTGCGCTGCTGGGCGAGGATATGAGCGCGATGTTCGGTACGGAAGCGGTTGCCGAACACCCCCTCATACGAGAACGGCTAAGTGCGATTCTTCGCAGGCACAATGATCGGCAGATGGGGTCGAGCACCCGAATCGCGCGTTTCATGGTGCTTGCTGAACCGCCAAGTGCCCATCATGACGAAATTACCGAGAAGGGGAATGTCAATCAGCGCCGTATCCTCGAGCGACGAGCGGACCTTGTCGAACGTCTTTATGAAGATGCGTACGCGCTATGATATCCTGCGGGTCGCCTTCCAGGCATGATATCCTCATCGTCGGCGGGGGCCATGCGGGCGCGCAGGCCGCTGTGACGCTGCGACAGCGCGGATTTTCCGGTACGATCGGCCTCCTTAACGGCGAGCCTGAACTGCCCTACGAGCGACCACCTCTGTCGAAGGAATATCTTTCAGGCGAGAAATCGTTCGATCGCATTCTCATCCGTCCTGCCACATTCTGGGCCGAAAAGCAGATCGATGTGATGCCCGGGCATGTGGTGACCGCGGTGGATGCAGCCGCGCACTGTGTGATGCTGGCTGACGGCAGGGTGCATGGCTATGGCACGTTGATTTGGGCGGCCGGCGGTAATCCGCGCCGTCTCAGTTGTCCAGGGAATGCGCTCGGCGGCGTCCATTCGGTGCGGACCCGCGCCGATGTAGACAAGATGTTGCTCGAGCTGGGTGACGATCCTCAAATAGTGGTCATTGGTGGCGGATTTATAGGCCTGGAAGCAGCAGCCGTGCTGATCAAGCGGGGGCTGGCGGTGACCTTGCTCGAAGCCCTTCCGCGCGTTCTTGCGCGTGTGGCCGGCGAGGATATTTCCCGCTTCTATGAGGCGGTCCATCGAGGTCATGGCGTTGACCTGCGCATGGGCGTGGCGGTCGCCTGCCTGGAAGGGCGGACCCGCGTGACCGGTGTGCGGCTGTCTGACGGAACGCGCATTCCAGCCGATATGGTGATTGCAGGCATTGGTATCCTTCCGGCGG
The DNA here is from genome assembly GCF_000803645.1 of Sphingopyxis fribergensis. Lineage (NCBI taxonomy): Bacteria > Pseudomonadati > Pseudomonadota > Alphaproteobacteria > Sphingomonadales > Sphingopyxidaceae > Sphingopyxis > Sphingopyxis fribergensis. The sequence continues at coordinate 214,877 of NZ_CP009122.1, forward strand.
TCGAAGCCCTTTTGGCGGCCGGCGCGGAAGGCGGAAATGGGGTGGCAGTTGATGCCTATTGCCGGACGAGCCTGCCGGACATCTATGCCATCGGCGATTGCGCCCTGCATGCTAACCCCTATGCCGATGGCGCTTTGATCCGGCTGGAATCGGTTCAGAACGCGCATGATCAGGCGATGGTTGCGGTTTGTTCGATCATGGGCGATCCGATTCCATACGATGCCGTACCCTGGTTCTGGTCCAATCAGTACGACCTTAAATTGCAAACCGTGGGCCTTTCGATCGGATATGACGATGTCATCATCCGGGGTGATCCGGCCAGCCGAAGCTTTTCGGCGATCTATCTCAAGAACGGTCGGGTCATCGCACTCGACTGCGTCAATGCCATGCGCGACTATGTGCAGGGCAAGGCCCTGGTGACTGCCCGCATCTGTCCCGACCCCGTGCGGCTGGCTTGTACCGATGTCCCGCTCAAGACGCTTGTTCAACAGACGGCCTGATGCCGATCAGAAGTGCCTCGCATCTGTCCATCGTTTCGCGCGCTTCGGTTGCGACGAGAGTCGCTGCGACCCGCATATAGGAATAAGCGAGAATGGCGCGTGCTTCCGCTTCCGGAGCATCGGCGCCGCACTGCATCATCAGCCCGGAAATATAGCGAAGGCGCAGCTGATCAATCTCTTCAAGTGCCGCCTGCGCGCGCGGCTCGCGCCGCCCCCAGAGACGTACCGCGAGCTCGACGTCGGCTGCCCGCGCCGAGCGTTGCCCCATGATGGGCAAGCGCAAAAGTCGTCGCAGCCTCGCTTCGGGCGAGGCCTCACCGCGGTCCAGGCGCTCGATCAGCGCCAGCGTTGCGCTCTTGCGCCATTGTTCGAGCATCGCCTGGTGCAAGGCATCGCGATCCTTGAAATGCCAGTAGAAGCTGCCTTTCGTCACTTCCAGCCGCTTGGCCAGGAGTTCGATCCGAACGCCGTCGATGCCGTTCGATGCCAGAAGTTCCAATGCGGCGTCCGTCCAGGCCGCAGCGTCCAGTCGTATCGCTTCCGTGCTGCGCGTTTTTGTTGTGGTCTTCATGAGAGCACTTCTTGCCGAGAGACGTCATTTGTCAATCGAACTATGAAATGCCGCCGCAAACAGGTATCAACCATACGCTACCGTATTGACATTCGCGCGTAACCCGTTCACCACGGTTCGCAGCAATGAGAGGATTGTGATGTCTGAAATCGCCGAAATTGGACGCGGAAAATCGGTTGCCGCGCTTGGCCTCGAAACGAATGTCCACGACATGGGTGAGGGGCGGCCGGTGGTGCTTCTTCATGGCTCCGGGCCGGGCGTTTCGGCATGGACCAATTGGAAGCGGGTCATGCCCGTGCTGGCGTCCGACTTTCGTGTGGTCGCTCCCGATATGGCCGGTTTTGGTTACACCGAGCGCAATCCCGATCTCTCCTACGACATCAAGCTTTGGGTGAAGCATCTCGTCGCGATCCTCGATGTGCTCGAGATCGAGAAGGCCAGCCTTGTAGGGAATAGCTTCGGTGGCTCCCTCGCGCTTGCGGCCGCCGCGCGTCATCCCGCCCGGTTCGACCGACTCGTGCTGATGGGCACACCTTGCGACAAGTTTACGATGACGCCCGGCTTGCGCGCTGGCTGGGATTATACGCCCAGCCGCGAGGCAATGCGCGCGGCGATGACGCATTTTCCCTATGATCCCTCGTTCATCACCGACGAACTGGTCGAGGATCGCTTTCAGGCAAGCCTCATTCCCGGCGCTCAGGAGGGATTGCGCAAGCTCCTCGTCAAGCCGAACGATGAGGGGGACACCCCCCTTTCGGGTATGCCCGAGGGCGTGGTTTCGGGCATCGAGCATCAAACGCTCGTTCTGCATGGCCGGGAGGACAAGGTCATTCCCGTCGAGATGGGGCTGCGCCTGGGACGTGCGATGCCGAACGCGGAATTCCATATGTTCGGTCGCTGTGGACACTGGGTCCAGGCCGAGCGCTTCGACGCCTTCGTAGCACTCTCGCGTCGTCACCTGGGGGCGGGTGCATGAGCAGCGAAGTCGAGGCGCTCGGTTATATCGGGCTCGAGGTTTCGGATCTGGCGGCCTGGCGCGTCTTTGCGAAGGAGGAGCTTGGGCTTCAATGGGTGCCGCGCGATGATGGCACCATCGATCTGCGGACCGATCAATATGCCACGCGAATTCGCCTTCATGTCGGGCCGCGGGATGATCTGGCCTATGCCGGATGGGAAGTGAAGGATGGCGCGGCCTTGGCAGCGCTTGCTGCGCGACTGGAGGGGGTCGGCGTTACGGTCGATCGTGCAGACGCCGCGGTTGCGGCGGACCGGCGCGTACATTCGCTGATTCGTTTCACGGATCCTGAGGGCAATGCCCATGAGGCCTTTTTCGGCCCCTTGCAGAAGACCAATGATCCATTCGTCAGCCCGACCGGAACGCGCTTTAAGACAGGGCGACAGGGCCTGGGGCATCTTGTGCTCGCATGCCGCCAAAAAGCCACGATGATGGAATTTTTTACAGAAACCCTGGGGTTCCGTTTGTCCGATCATATCAACACCGAAGTCGTGCCCGGGCGCCCGATCGAGATCAGTTTCCTGCGCTGCAACGGTCGCCATCACTCGCTCGCCCTCGCGCCTGTCCCCATCCCCAAAAAGATCGTGCATCTCATGGTCGAGGTGACGACGATCGACGATGTGGGGCGCGCGCTCGATCGTTGCATGAAAGGCGGCAGGCATTTGACCTTTACGCTGGGGCGCCATTCGAACGATGAGATGCTGAGCTTTTATCCGCTGACCCCGTCCGGGTTCGACGTCGAATATGGCTGGGGCGGTCTCGAGGTGGACGACGAGAGTTGGCATGTCCTGACGCATGACACCAACTCGGCCTGGGGCCACATCTATCAGCGCCCCCCGAAACCCGCCAAGCTGGAGTCCGTCGCGTGAGCAATTATGAGGATGTGGCGGCGCGGCTGCGCGCCGCTTATGCGGGACCTGCCCTGGACCCGCTCCGGGATGTGCTCGATCCAACCGATGCGGACGGCGCTTACGCCGTTCAGGCGATCAACACGGGCTTCTGGGCGAACCAGGGGCGCCGCATCGTCGGCCGCAAGGTCGGGCTGACCGCCAAGGCAGTGCAAGCGCAACTGGGTGTCGATCAGCCGGATTTCGGCGTGCTGTTCGATGACATGGCAATCGACAATGATGGCCTGCTTTCGCCCGAACAGGTCCTGCAGCCAAAGGCCGAAGCCGAAGTCGCCATCGTGCTCGCCACGGATTTCGACCATCCCGATGCGACGGCCGCTGACGTGGCGGCCGCAACCGCCCATGCGATTGCGGCCATCGAGATCGTCGACAGCCGCATAGCCGACTGGAAGATCAGCTTTGCCGATACGGTCGCCGACAATGGGTCTTCCGCCTTTTTCGTGCTGGGCGAGACCAGGAAGCCGCTCGATGGGCTCGACCTTTACACCTGCGGGATGGCGCTCGAAGTGAACGGGCAGCTTGCTTCGCTCGGCGCGGGAGCAGCCTGCCTTGGCCATCCGCTTGAGGCGGCCGCGTGGCTCGCCCGCACATTGGCGGCGGCCGGTGATCCGCTTCGTGCCGGCGACATTGTCTTGACCGGGGCACTTGGCCCCATGGTGGCTCTCAAGCCCGGCGACCGGGTGGAAGCGAAAATCGGCGGCCTTGGCAGGGTTGCATTCAGGTATGGGAATTAACGATGGCCAAGGTGAAGGCAGCAATCATTGGATCGGGCAATATCGGTACCGACCTGATGATCAAGATCATGCGCAATTCCGACGTCCTTGAAATGGGCGCGTTCGTCGGAATCGACCCGGAGTCCGACGGTCTCAAGCGAGCCGCTCGGATGGGCGTCGCAACGACAGCGGAAGGAATCGACGGCCTGGTCGCGCTTCCAGTGTGGCCTGAAATTGGCGTCGTTTTTGACGCAACTTCGGCGGGAGCCCATAAGCGCCATAGCGACATCGTCACCGGTGCCGGCAAGGTCATGATCGACCTGACCCCGGCGGCCATTGGTCCTTATGTCATACCGGTGGTCAATGGTGACGCCCATCTCGATGCTTCGAACGTCAATATGGTCACTTGTGGGGGGCAAGCGACGATTCCGATCGTTGCTGCGGTATCATCGGTCGCCACGGTTCATTATGGCGAGATCGTCGCATCGATTTCGTCGAAGAGCGCGGGCCCCGGGACGCGTGCCAATATCGACGAGTTCACCGAGACCACCAGTCGCGGTATCGAGGAAGTCGGCGGTGCTGCCAAGGGCAAAGCGATCATCATCCTCAATCCCGCCGAGCCACCACTGCTCATGCGCGATACCGTTTTCACTCTGTCCTCCGGCGCGGACGAGACGGAAATCGAAGCTGCGATCCTCGCAATGGTTGCGAAGGTCCAATCCTATGTGCCGGGTTATCGCCTCAAACAGAAAGTGCAATTCGAGCGCTTCGGGTCCAACAATCCCGTCAAGATTCCCGGTCTCGGTAGTTTCGAGGGGATCAAGACGAGCGTCTATCTAGAGGTGGAAGGCGCTGCACACTACCTGCCTGCCTATGCGGGCAATCTTGATATCATGACGTCGGCGGGCCTCAAGACAGCCGAGAAGATCGCAACCCGACGCTTGCAAAAGGAGGCCGCATGATGGGCTTCGATCCGTGCACCACAAAGCTCTACATTCAGGACGTCACGCTGCGCGACGGCATGCACGCCATTCGCCATCAATATGGCATCGACCATGTCCAGAAGATCGCCAAGGCCCTTGACGAGGCGAAAGTCGACGCGATCGAGGTCGCCCATGGCGACGGTCTCAATGGTTCGTCTTTCAACTATGGTTTTGGCGCGCATACTGACTGGGAATGGCTCGAGGCAGTTGCCGATGTGCTCGAGCATAGCGTCCTCACCACTTTGCTGATCCCTGGGATCGGGACCATCGAGGAGCTGAAGCACGCCTACAAGCTCGGGGTGCGTTCAGTGCGCGTCGCGACGCACTGCACCGAGGCCGACATTTCCAGGCAGCATATCGAGGCAGCCCGCAATCTCGGCATGGACGTTTCGGGCTTCCTCATGATGAGCCATATGAGCGAGCCGGACGCGCTGGCCCGGCAGGCCAAGCTGATGGAAGATTATGGCGCCCACTGCGTCTATGTGACCGACAGCGGCGGCGCGATGGACATGGACGATTATCGCGCGCGGTGCGAAGCGTATGACAGGGTGCTCAAGCCCGAAACTCAGCGTGGCATTCATGCGCATCACAATCTCAGCCTTGGTGTCGCGAATTCGATTGTCGGCGTTCAGTCGGGCGCGATCAGGATTGATGCGAGCCTGGCCGGCATGGGCGCAGGCGCGGGCAATGCGCCGCTCGAGGTGTTCATCGCCGCGGCGGAGCGCAAGGGGTGGCTGCACGGCTGTGATCTCTACAAGCTGATGGATGCGGCAGAAGAACTGGTCCGCCCTCTGCAGGACCGGCCTGTCCGCGTGGATCGTGAGACATTGTCCCTTGGCTATGCCGGCGTCTATTCCTCCTTCCTGCGTCATGCGGAGAAGGCGAGCGCAGACTATGGTGTCGATACGCGCGCCATCCTCGTCGAGCTTGGTCGTCGACGGATGGTCGGTGGCCAGGAGGATATGATCGTCGACGTGGCGCTGGATATGGTTCAGGCCGATGGCTGACCGCTCTCTCGTCGATACGCTCTATGGCGAACTTCGCCTTCCTGTGTTCGCTGCGCCGATGTTCCTCATCTCCGGCCCCGATCTTGTCATCGCGGCAGGCAAAGCAGGCATCATAGGCGCCTTTCCGGCGCCCAATGCACGGACGATCGAGGATCTCGCCGCCTGGCTCCCGCGTATCACGTCGGAGCTCAAGGCAGCCGGTCGCGAGGGGATGTGGGCCATCAATATGATCGTGCATCCGACCTACGAGCGGTTCGATGCCGAACTGGACCTGATCTGCGAATATAAGCCGCGCATAGTCGTCACCGCCCTGGGTAGCCCTGGACGCCCCCTGGAACGGGTTCATGCCTATGGTGGGGCGGTGTTCTCGGACGTCATTACGCCTGATCAGGCGCGCAAGGCGGTGGATGCGGGGGCCGACGGATTGATCTTGGTGGCGAGCGGTGCCGGCGGCCATACCGGCCACTATAGCCCGTTTGCCTTCGTAGAGGAGGTGCGCAGCTTCTGGGATGGTCCTCTGATTCTGGGCGGTGCGATCGGCGGGGCTCGCGCAATTCGCGCTGCGCTCACCATCGGGGCCGATTTTGCCTATATGGGTACGCGCTTCATCGCGACGCGCGAGAGTCTCGTTTCGGACGACAATCGTGAGATGCTGGTGCGCGCCACCATGCGTGATATTGTTACGACCACAGCGGTAACGGGCATCCCATCGAACTGGATGCGCGAGAGCCTCGATGCTGCCGGCTTCACCCCGGATATGCTGGAAATTAAAAAGAAGATCGACTTCTCCAATCTTCATGGTGATTCCAAAGCCTGGAAGAACATCTGGGGAGCGGGGCATTCGGTCGGTCGCACGCGCGCAGTTCAGAGTGTTGCCGAATTGGTCGACGAACTCGTGGAAGAATATCGTCTGACCAGCTCCGACCTCACGCGGATCACCGATTGGCCGCACGACATCGAGGCGGCCCGAGCGGATTTGGTTGCGGGGTGACGAGCGGGGCCATTTGGCATGGGGGGCATGTCGATCTTGCCGGGCTCAATCGTCTCGGTGAAGGGTCCTTAAATTCCCATGTTGGAATCGAATTCGTCGAGGCGGGGCCAGACTGGCTCACAGCCCGCATGCCGGTTGATCGACGCACGGTGCAGCCTTTGGGGCGCCTGCATGGAGGCGCATCCGTGGTGTTGGCTGAAACAACAGCCTCTGTGGCCGGCCTGCTGACGCTGGATCCCGCGCGTGAAACCGCGGTGGGCATGGAGATAAACGCCAATCACATGCGGCCGGTTGCCGATGGCTGGGTGACGGCGACGGCGAGGCCAGAGGCTCGTCAGCGGATAACCCAGGTCTGGACGGTTCGCATCACTGACGATGCCGGCCGTCTGGTCTGCATATCCCGCGTGACGCTTGCAGTTATTCCGCTTGAGCGCGGAGCGCCTGCGAACAAAGGGTGATATCGAGGACTGGCGAAGTCGGCCGATTTCTCACGCCTTCCGCTTCGCTGCGAATGCTCATGCAAATGAAACCGCAGTGTCCCGGACAGCGCTTGGCGTCGTCCCGAATTCCGCGCGAAAGGCCCGGCTGAGCGCTGCCCCATCATTGAGACCTGCGCGCAACGCGATCTCGCCGAGGCTGAGATCGCGTTGACTGTCGTCCATCAGACATCGACGGGCAGATTCCAGGCGCACCAGGCGGATGAGCTTGGCGGGACTTTCTCCTTCCGCTGCCAAGGCGGCATATAGTGCACGGCGAGACATTCCCATATCGCGGGCAAGATCGTTTGGAGTGTAGCGATCGGCGAGATGTGCCTCGATATGATGTCGCGCCCGCCGGGCATAACGTCTTTCGGCAATCGTCCCCAATCTGTTCGACAGGGGTCCACGGATCAGATCGAAAGCCGCTTGAAGGAGATGCGGACCACAGCTCTCCTGGTCGTCATCGTCGAAAAGGCAGCTCACAACCGCGCCGGCGGCTTTCATCGCGCTGTTGCCGGTTATTAAGCGTATGTCACGGCCGGAAGGAAGCGAGGCGAGTATCGTATGGCGCTCAGGTATCACGAGCATGACAGCCCGATAGCCCGTCAGAACATCCAGGGAATAAGCTTCGCCCAGCGGTACATGGAGTGCGTCACCCGCCGAAAGGCATACCTGCTGCTGGTCGTTCGTAAAAACCGAACTCCCCTCCATCTGCCAGACGATCTTGCAGCGGGCCTGCAGCCGGGTAGAGCGCTTCCGGCTTGCACGACCGAGCAGAGCCGGGCTCTCGATACGAATGGCATCCATTCCGGCGACGCGGCGCTGAACGACGTTCCCTGCGAGATCGACATCATCGGCGATGTCGATCTCGAGGTTGGGAAAAATTCTGTCGCATTCACGCAGAAAGAGGTCGGATGCCACTGGATTCACCTTTTCCATACGGTAGCGTATCTTGAAGGCGGCGGCAAGATTTGCGTCGAACAGCTCTGCGTTCGACGCTGATCTTTGTCTCATGAGAACCGGTTTGCTAAAAATTCACCTGCAGCCCCGCGTTCACGACGAGCGGGTCGAGCGCGACACGGGCAGTGCCAGGGACCAAACCGCCCGGTGTTGGCAGATTGTAACGCGAATTTGTAGACACCCATGCCTTAGACACTGAACCGAATAGGCTGAAACGCTGATTGAATGGCACCTCGACGCCAGCGACGAGGGCGGGTCCGAAGGTATTGGATGTTTTGAAGTTTTGCAGCGCACGATCGTCCGTATCGAAAATGATCGTCCAGTTTACTCCGGCGCCGACATACGGTCTGATCGGACCATTGGGATTGAGGTGGTAGCGCACCGTGTAGACCCCAGGGCCGTATGTCACCGTTCCCAGGTCGCCGGCCGAACTCAACGTGCCCGCGCCCCTGAGCGTGGTCTTGGGGGGCAAGCCGATGGTCGCCGCAACGGATATGTTCGGCAATATGAAATAGCCCACCTCCAGCGAGGGTGGCGTGTTGTCCTCGACCGTCGCGTTGCCTCCCGCGACAGGCGCGCCGCCCAGCTTGATCTTTGCATTTTCGTTAAAGAAGAAATGGGCGACGCTGACACGGACATAGGCACGCCCCTTGGCACCATGGGGATCAGCATTTTGCGCGCCGGCTGCAGTGGAGCCCAAGCTGAGGACAAGTGCAGACGCGATCATTGATAGTCTTTTCAATATTCCTCTCCTTCTATGATTTTTCTTGTTGTCAGTGCCCCTTGAGCAGTGCCTCCTCCAGAAACTGACGGGTCTGCTCACCATAAGGCGCGCGCATCAGCATCACGGCTTCGGTGGCTTTGCTTTGTCGATAGATGGAACGTGCGTGGCTGAAGGTTCGGAAACCGACATTGCCGTGATAAGCGCCCATACCGGAGGGGCCGACCCCGCCAAATGGCAAACCTTCGACAAACACATGGGCCATAACGTCGTTGATCGTCACACCACCCGAGGCGGTGCCATCGACGACTTCACGCGCGGTCGCGTCGTCCTCGCCGAAATAATAGAGCGCGAGGGGGGAGGGGCCGGAGCGGATCTTCGCGATGACCGCGTCGAGTGAATCATAGCCTATCACCGGCAAGACCGGGCCGAAGATCTCCTCCTGCATCACCATCATGTCATCGTTCACGCCGACCAATATCGTTGGCGTCATCCGGCGATCATTGGCCTCGGGTGCCGTTGCGAGCACTTCGACCACCTCGGCTCCCTTCTGTCGGGCATCTTCCACGATGTGTTGAAGGCGGGCAAAGTGCCGTTCGCTGATAATCGCGGTATAATCGTCCGAGAGCGTGCCATCAGGGTACATTGTCCGCGTGGCAGCTACGCATGCATCAACAAACGCCCGCTCCGTACCGCGCGGGACATAGACATGGTCCGGTGCGAGACAGATCTGCCCTGCATTGTAGGTCTTGACTGTCATCACACGCGCAGCCGCCTCGGCCATGTCGAACTGGTCCGTCAGGATCACTGGGGATTTTCCGCCAAGTTCCAGCGTCACAGGCGTGAGATTGGCCGCCGCCGCGCGCATGACGTGCCGGCCGACCGTGGTTGACCCGGTGAAAATCAGGTGATCCCATTTGGCGCCGGAGAATGTCTCTCCCTCCTCCGGACCGCCTTCAATCACGGCGACTTCCTCCGGGGCGAAGTAGCGGGCGATCAGATCGCCCATCAGCGCGGACGATTTCGGCGTGAATTCCGAGGGCTTTACGACAGCGCGGTTGCCCGCGGCAAGAATGCCGGCGAGGGGCGAGAAAACCAGATTATATGGAAAGTTCCAGGGGCCGATAATGCCGACCACACCGAGCGGATGATATTCAACCCGGGCTTCGGCATCGTGAGCGAGACTCTCGTAGAACTCCGGTTGCATCCATCGTTCGACTTGAGCACTTGCGAGCCGTAGCGAGCCAACAGCGGCAAAGACGTCAGCGATGATCGTCTGGATCGTGCTTCTGTGGCCGAAATCCTCTGACAGGGCGGCGGCAACCGCATCCCTGTTTTCCACAAGGAGCGCTATGGCGCGGCTCAGGCGATCGATCCTGATGGCGGCGGAGGGAAATCCATCGGCGATATAGGAGTGTCGCTGGCGGTTGATGATGGTTTCGAGCCGGCTCTTGAAGTCCATGTTCGGGGCCTTTTCGGTCATGCCGGTGGTTCTCGGCAGATATGGAGAGATCACAGCGCGCCGATGCGGAGCACGGGTTTCAGCGTCTTGCCGCTTTCGCTATCGGCAACGGCTTCATTGATCTGGTTGAACTCATAAAAGCGGATCAGCTTGTCGAAGGGGAATTTCCCTTGCTTCCACAGCGCGATCATGTGCGGGATGAAGGTCTTGGGCGTGGCCTCACCCTCAAGCGCGCCGCCGATCGACTTGCCGAAGAGCATGTCCATGGCCGAAAGAGTGAATTCGGCACCAGGTTTTGGCACCCCAACCAGCATCGCGCGCCCCCGCATCTTGAGGACATCGACGCTCTGACGGATCACCGCAGGCACAGCGGTCGTATCCAGCGTATAGTCGACGCCCCCCGCCGATAGTTCGCGGATGGTCTCCACCGTATCAGCTCCGGCTTTCACCACATGGTTCGCCCCGACCTGCCTCGCGAGATCAAGCCGATTGTCATGCAGGTCGACAGCGATGATCGTCGTGCAGCCCACCGCGGACGCTGCCATGATAGCGGCAAGCCCGACCGCTCCGGCGCCGAAGACCGCGATCGAGCTGCCCACCTCCGGCCGGAGCACGTTGATGACTGTCCCCGCGCCCGTCTGGATACCGCAACCCAGAGGGCCGAGCAGCGCGAGATCGACGTCCTTGACCACCTTAACCGCATTGCGTTCACTGGCGAGGGCATATGTTGCAAAGGACGATTGGCCGAAGAAGCTTCCGCTGATCGCTTCTCCGTGACAGGTGATGGTTGGGCTGCCATCGAGCCGACGGCCACTGAAATTCAGGGGCATGACATTGTCACAATAGACGGTGTGTCCAGTCACGCAGTTGGAGCATTTGCCGCAATGGGTCATGGTGAGAACGACATGATCGCCAACCGCCAGCGTCGTCACATCCGGCCCGATCTGTTCAATCACGCCAGCGCCCTCATGGCCCAGCACGGCTGGGAGAGGTGTGGGGAGATCCTGGGCGCGCACGCTCATGTCCGTATGGCAAACACCCGTCGCCACAATCCGGATGAGCACTTCGTCGCCCCGAGGGGCGTCTAGTTCAGCAGAGGCCATTTCCCATGCGCCGCCATGGCATGGCGTCAATGCTGCAACGATATCGGTCACTCGATCTTCTCCCATTTGATCTATTTTTGTCTAATATCGGCTCGATGACGCTATCCAGCGAAGTCCGATCACGGCATGCGGCGGCGCTTGTCGCGGAGCCTGAATTACGTCACCAATGTCCAATTGCTGATCGGGCCAGGATCCTCGATGTACCGACCCTGTCGTGAAACACGCGATTGCGGATAGATTGCGCGCCCGATCCCGACAGGCCATGCTGTCGTCAGCAACAGAAATATTGGTTGAGCTGGCATTGCCAGCATCCTCTCAAACTGCTTCATGTCGTTGACCTGAACATCACGGTGACGGCGCGCTCGGTCCCCTGTCCATCAGCTTAAGAGCGCCCCTCAGCTTAGCGCTTCTATTGATGGCGCGTTTGCGCCTGCGTGCAGACAATTGCGCATGCGTGCTCTTCTTTCCGGGTGGAAGACCGAAATGATCCTGCCGTTTCCGGATGCGAGGAAGGAGCGACACGAGTTGGGGATTGTCCCGAAGCAAAAGGGTCGAAGATCAGATTGTAATGCAACTGACCTCCGCCGTGCTGATTGGGCCACGAAGAGGAATGGCTCGATCCTGTCACGGGAAAGAGTCTGGGCCTCAATATTCGCACGATGAAGGTGGTTCGACGATCGACAGGCTGAATTGGCCTGCCGGAGACGAGATGCAAAATACCCGATGCCTCTCGGGACTGGACAACCGATGTCGTCGATCGGTATGATATTTTATGTGCGGTCGAAACCTCTGCGGTGTCACTCCGTCAGATTCCATTGCGTCTGCACAGGTGCCGGCCCTCTGGGGTGGAGGCGGCAAGCGCACGGTGCCGATAACGATCCGTTTGCGCAAGGCCCACTCCGGCACGAAAGCTTGCCGAACAGGTTGCTGCTTTCCCCGAGAGATATCATCGAGACGCCGACGGGTCGGACAAGCCTACCCCAGGAAGGGCTGCGGCTCGTGCTGCGTTAACTGCTATGTCGCTGCCCACACCGCCTAGCTGGGCAGGCCCTTCAGAAAAAGATCGACGACCATGTCGGCAAGCTGGTCTCCATTGATTTCTCCCGCAGGGTCAAACCAGGTATGAGTCCAATTGATCATGCCAAAATACAGCATGGTCAAAGCTCGTCGCTTTCCCTTGTTCTTGCCCAGTGTGGTGGCGCGATCGACAATAATACCGTCAACAATATCGAGAAGCCTTCTCTCGGCCTCTATGATGGCCGATCTCCGCTCGACGGGTAGCTTGTCGAGATCATTGATGAGAACCTTGTGCCGATAGGATGCGTTGGCGTAGAGCTTCATGAAGCCATGGGTCAGGGCCTTTAAACGATCGGCGGAATCCGGCAGGTCAGAAACCTCATCGGCGGAGGCGCGCAGCGCTTCGACATGCCCGATCATGATCTCGAACAGTATATCCTCCTTGGAGGAAAAATAATGATACAATAACGACTTCGAGATACCTGATGCTTTAGCAAGATCTGCGATAGAGCTTCCCAGAAATCCAGTTTCACCGTACAGCCGCGCGGCTATTTCGACGATCGCTTCGCGCCGGTCGTCATAGTCTGCCGCCTGTGTCCTCGCCACGCATATATCTCCAAAGCCAGATTCTTCATCGGCTATGCCAGAGGGCGCGCGCGAGGCCAAGCAGATGCTCAGGCGTCGAAGTCCACCGAGACGTCATCGGTCAACGGCATGGCCTGACAGGTAAGGATGTAGCCCTGAGCGATTTCGTCAGCCGAGAGGCCGTAGTTCGCTTCCATATGCACATCTCCGGTCACAAGCTTGGCCCGGCATGTCGCGCAGACACCTGCTTTACAGGCATAGGGGGCGGACATGCCGGCCGCGCGGGCATTTTCCAGGATGCTGCCGCGCGCGCTGTCGAAGCTGATCGAGCGCCTGCGTCCATCAAGCGTGACGCTGACCTTGCGACCCTGTGACTGGCGCTCCAACGCTGCCCGCTGCTCCGCGTTGCCAGCGGGCCTGTCGGCCGTAAAACGCTCGGCCAAAATAGAGGATGAGGGCACATCCTTGGCGAGGAGCGCGGCCTGGGCTGCATCCATCATAGCGCCAGGTCCGCACAGAAATGCTGCCTCGATCGTCGAGGGATCAACCAACCGCTCGAAAATATCACCTAGTTTCTCAGCTTCAAGACGACCGTTGAAGAGTTCGATATCCTCTTCCTCGCCGCTCAGGAAATGATGGACCTGAAGTCGCCCCATATTGCGGTTCTTGAGGGCAGAAAGCGTCTCGAGAAACATCACTGAGCCGCTGTGCCGATTGCCATAAAGCAAGGTGAAACGGCTCTCAGGCTCTTGCGCCAGCATCGTCTTGATGAGTGACAGGATCGGCGTGATGCCCGAGCCCGCCGCAATACCAAGATAATGTGCGCGGCGCGCAGGCGTGAATTTCCAGGTAAAGCTGCCATGGGGAGACATTGCCTCCAGGCGGTCACCCTGCTTGAGTTCGCTGTTCGCCCAGGATGAGAACTGCCCGCCGGGAACCTGCTTGATCGCGACCCATAGCGCGCCTTCGTCTGGCGATGCACAAATCGAATAATTTCGCCGTACATCGTCGTTTTCGAACAAGCGTCGAAGGGTCAGGTGTTGTCCAGGACTGAAAGCGAACGCATCGCCGCAGTCTTCCGGCAAAGCGAGGCGAACCGCGACGGCGTCGTCGGTCTCGCGCCGAACCTCGGCGACGGTCAGTTCGTGAAATGCGACGGACAAGGGTCTCTCCTTAATGACATTTGAAGCGGTCGAACGGCTCCAGGCAGTCTTCGCACTGCCAGAGCGCCTTGCATGGCGTCGATCCGAAACGGCTGACTTCATGGGTCGCGGCGGATCCGCATCGGGGACACGCTGCTGCCTCCCTATTGCGCAGCGAGGACATCGAAGCGCCGCGTGGCGGCGGCGCAATGCCATAAGCCTTGAGTTTTTCACGGCCCGCGTCGCTGATCCAATCGGTCGTCCATGGCGGCGAGAGTACCGTCCGGATGCCGACTTCACCGAATCCGGCGTGATCCAGAGCGTGCCGCACGGCCTGCTCGATCACAAGAGTGGCGGGACAGCCGCTATAGGTCGGGGTGAGCAGGACAGTTGGGGGTGAGCGTTCTATAGCCCTGACGATTCCCAACTCGACCACAGAGATTGCGGGGATCTCAGGGTCGGGCACATCGCACAGGACATCGCGCACCCGGTCCTCGAAGCTGGGCGAAGAGATGTCACCAGCGTGCATCGGGAAAACTGCGTGGGATATGCTGCATCACTGCAAGCAGGTGACCGAGATGTTCGCTGTGCTTGCCCTGGCGGCCGCCGGTGACAGGCCGGTGCTGTGCAGGCAGGTCCAGCCTCGCTTCAGCAAGTGATTGCGCGACGATGAGGTCGAAAGGCTCGCGAAGTTTGGCGCGGTCGATGCCGATGCGAGTCTCGATCATCGCTTCGTCCACCGCATCATTGACGAACAGTTCGTCGATGAACCGCCAATTCCATTCCAGGCCATCGATCATGCGCCGACGGCTTTCCTCGGTGCCATCGCCCAAGCGGATTACCCACTCGCGCGCGAGGCCTGCATGATATTCGGTTTCCTTGACGGCTTTCGCGGCGATTGCTGCAAGTTCGGAATCCGACGATGCGGTCAGCGCCCCGTAGAGCAGGTTCTGGAACGTCGAGAAAAAAAATTGCCGCGCCATTGTGCGGGCGAAATCGCCATTGGGTTGCTCGACCAGCAGGCAATTGAGAAAGTCGAGTTCGTCCCGGTGAAAGGCGAGGGCGTCAGCATCCCGGCCGCCATTTTCGATCTCAGCGGCATGCGCCAGCAGCAGCGTCCCCTGGCCAATCAGGTCGAGCCCAAGATTGGCAAGCGACAAATCGACTTCGACCGAGGGCGCGTGTCCGCACCATTCGGACAGGCGCTGACCCAGGATCAGAGCGTCGTCGCCCAATCCGATCAGATAGGCCACATGCGCCTCGCGGACGATCACAGCATTGTCCATCACATATGCCTCACGGCGTCGGGCAGGTCATAGAAGGTCGGATGCCGATAGACCTTGTCCTCGGCCGGCGCGAAAAGAGGGCCGGCTTGTCCAGGGTCGGACGCAACGATGTCGGCCGAGCGTACTGTCCAGATGCTCACCCCCTCCATGCGGCGGGTATAGGTGTCCCGAGCATGGCGAAGCGCCAGTTCGGCGTCGGGCGCGTGGACAGAGCCGACATGCTTGTGGGACAGTCCGCCGCGCGCGCGGACGAAAACCTCCCAGAGAGGCCAATCATTACTCATCGTCGTGTTCCAATCAGGCTGCGAGGCGCTGGCGCCGCTTCATTTCATAGGCATCGGCAGCTTCACGCACCCAGGCGCCATCTTCCCATGCCTTGCGTCGTGCCTCGATCCGCTCCCTGGCGCAGGGACCTTCACCACGAACGACGGCAAAGAACTCCTCCCATTCGATGGCGCCGAAATCATAACCGCCGCGCGCCTCGTTCCAGCGTAGGTCGGGATCCGGGATCGTAAGACCAAGCAATTCCGCTTGCGGCACGGTTGCGTCGACGAATTTCTGGCGCAACTCATCATTGGTGTCGCGCTTGATACGCCAGCGCATCGATTGTTCGGAATTGGGCGACTGGTCGTCAGGCGGACCGAACATCATCAGGGCAGGCCACCACCAGCGGTCCAGCGCATCCTGTGCCATGCGGCGCTGCGCCGACGTGCCGGCCGCCAACGTCATCATGATTTCATATCCCTGGCGCTGGTGGAAGCTCTCCTCCTTGCACACCCGTACCATGGCCCGTGCATAGGGGCCGTAGGAGGTCCGCTGGAGGGGCACCTGGTTCATGATGGCCGCACCGTCCACCAGCCAGCCGATCGCGCCGATGTCAGCCCAGGTCGGGGTCGGATAGTTGAAGATCGTGCTGTACTTGGCTTTGCCCGCATGTAGTGCATCGATCATCTCGGCGCGGCTCGCCCCGAGTGTCTCGGCGGCCGAATAGAGATAGAGACCGTGGCCACCTTCGTCCTGCACCTTGGCGAGGAGGATGGCTTTGCGGCGGAGGGAAGGTGCGCGGGTGATCCAGTTACCTTCAGGAAGCATGCCGACGATTTCGCTGTGGGCGTGTTGCGAGATCTGCCGGATCAGCGTCCGGCGGTAAGCTTCGGGCATCCAGTCCTTGGGCTCGATGAATTCGTCCGCGGCGACGCGCGCCTCGAACGCCGCGACAAGATCAGCCGGCTCGACGCTGCGGACCCCAGGGTCGGCCTTTTGCAATTCGGTCGTGTACATGGCTCAAAATCTCCTCGAACATGGTGATATTATTAATCGACCGCTCGGTCAACTAATAACTGCGATCAAGGTTGCGCGAGCAGCATGGCGATGCCCTGTCCGACCCCGATGCACATCGTGCATAGTGCGTAACGCGCGCCCCTATCCGCCATTTCGATGGCCGCCGACTGCGCAAGACGCGCGCCCGACATGCCCAGTGGATGCCCAAGAGCAATCGCACCGCCATTTGCATTCACATGGTCCGCGTTGTCGGGAAGGCCGAGTTGGCGCAGGACAGCGAGGCCTTGCGAAGCGAATGCCTCGTTGAGCTCGATGACGTCGATGTCCTTGAGTGCGACACCGATCCGCTCGAGAAGTCGCTGTGTAGCCGGTGCAGGCCCGATCCCCATGATCCGGGGCGGGACGCCGGCGACGGCCATGCCAACGATCCGCGCGATCGGATTAAGGTTATATTTCTCGACACTGGCCTGCGATGCGATCAGCAGGGCTGCAGCGCCGTCATTAACGCCGCTGGCATTGCCCGCGGTGACACTACCGTCAGGGCGAACGATCGGCCTGAGTTTCGCGAGCGCTTCCATGCTGGTTGCGCGTGGATGCTCGTCGCGGTCGACGACGATCGGATCGCCCTTCTTCTGCGGGATGGTGACGGGCACGATCTCGCGCGCGAGGCGGCCGTTCTCCTGAGCCCGCGCCGCGCGCGCCTGACTTTCTACGGCGAAGCGATCCTGATCCTCGCGCGAGATCTGGAAGTCGTCCGCGACGTTCTGGGCGGTCTCCGGCATCGAATCGACGCCATATTGCGCCTTCATCAGTGGGTTGACGAAGCGCCAGCCGATGGTCGTGTCGAATATCTGTGCTTCGCGCGCAAAGGCGCTTTGCGCCTTTCCGGTCACGAACGGAGCGCGCGTCATGCTCTCGACGCCACCCGCAACGATCAGATCCGCATCACCCGACCGGATCGCGCGGGCGGCGTAAGCCACCGCATCCAGGCCCGACCCGCACAGTCGATTGAGCGTGGTGCCGGGGGCGCCCTCGCCAAGGCCGGCAAGTAGGGCGGCCATTCTGGCAACGTCGCGATTGTCCTCGCCCGCCTGGTTGGCACAGCCGAGCACGACATCGTCGATGCCGTTCCAGTCGATCTGGGGATGGCGTTCCTTGAGCGCGCGAATTGGAATGGCGGCCAAGTCGTCCGCGCGCACTTGCGCCAATGCTCCGCCATAGCGTCCGATTGGCGTCCGGGCGGCGTCACAGATAAATGCTTCAGGCATCTGATTGAAGTCCTTCGATTACAGGCCTGCCGAGCGATCGGCTCAGGCCTTGCATGGTAGCGACGACACGGCCGTCCTCGCCAAATACAGTGATTGCGTAGCTGCCTGTCCTTCCACGCACGGCCAACTCGCGTGCTTCCGCCACCAGCCGTTCCCCTGGGTGGCCGGCGTCTATGAACGCAATCGCACAGCTCTGAGCGACGGCAGCGACGTTGCGGGAGTTGCAGGCGTAGGCAAATGCCGAGTCGGCAAGCGCGAAGATCATCCCGCCATGAGCAGTGCCATGGCCGTTCGTCATTGCCGACGTCAGTCGCATCGACACGCGGCTCATTCCTGCATCCGCCGCTTCCAGGGTCAGGGCCCACGCGGTCCCGGTTCCCTCTTTCGACAGCAGGTCAATGGCGACCCGCCAGGCGAGATGCTCGCTGGGAGACCGGGAGAGATTTCTGTGGTTCAACATCATTCCACCTTAGCCGCACGATTAGGACTTGCCAATAATAGTTCGACCGGTCATTCTGCGAATTAAGGGCAGCATGTCCGCCGGAGGATGCATGGCATATCAAACGATAGTTTTCGAAGCGCAGGACGGCGTTGCGCGACTCACGCTGAACCGGCCCGACCGCCTCAACAGCTTCACGGTACAGATGCACGAGGAGGTTGCCGAAGCGCTCGGTCGCGTGGCCGGCGACTCATCAATCCGTGCGCTTTTGCTCACGGGTGCGGGTAGGGGGTTTTGCGCCGGGCAGGATCTGGGCGACCGTGCGGTTGCACCGGGCGCCGAGCCGGTTGACCTCGGAGACTCGGTGGAGCGCTATTATGCGCCCTTGATCCGCAGTCTTACGTCGCTGCCGATGCCGGTCATCTGTGCTGTGAACGGCGTCGCGGCGGGGGCAGGAGCCAATATCGCACTTGCCTGTGACATCGTTCTTGCCGCTCGCAGTGCGAAATTTATCCAGTCTTTCGCCAATATTGGCCTCATCCCGGATTCCGGCGGGACATGGGTGTTGCCACGTTTGATCGGACAAGCGCGAGCGCTCGGCTTAGCGCTGACAGGTGATCCCTTGCCTGCGGAACAGGCGGAAGCCTGGGGCCTCATCTGGCGCTGTGTCGATGATGACGTCCTTGCCGGTGAAGCTGCCGCTCTGGCGTCGCGTTTTGCGAACGGGCCCACTTCCGGGCTCGCCGCGACCAAGCAGGCCTTGCGGGAATCCTCATTGAAGTCACTCGACGCTGCGCTCGACAACGAACGCGATCTCATGCGCAGGCTCGGTCGAAGTGCCGACTATGCAGAGGGCGTTGCCGCCTTCTCGGCGAAACGCAAGCCAGCATTTACGGGCCGTTGACGGCCAAGAAGGAGTTCATCTCATGGCCGTTCGTGCCGTTCAAAGTTACACCGAAGGACATTGGTACACCAGTTCGGGCGGCCGTGAGGCCGTTGCGTCGGCGGTCACCGGTGAGATCATCGCCGAGATTGGCAGTGATGGGATCGATTTCGGCGCGATGTTGCGCTTCGCACGAGCGACCGGCGGACCGGCGCTGCGCGCGATGACCTTTCACGAGCGCGCGTTGATGCTCAAGGCGCTGGCGCAAGCCGTCATGGCGCGAAAGGAGGAACTTTACGAGCTTTCCTACCCCAGCGGTGCAACGCGTTCGGACAGTTGGATCGACATTGAGGGCGGAGCGGGAACGCTCTTCGCCTATGCATCGAAGGGGCGGCGCGAACTGCCCAACGAGCGGCTATTGATCGACGGCGACACCGAATTGCTGGGCCGTGCCGGCACCTTTGTCGGGCAGCATGTCTACACGTCGTTGCAGGGCGTCGCCGTTCACATCAACGCTTTCAATTTTCCGATCTGGGGAATGCTCGAAAAACTCGGGCCCACCCTGCTCGCGGGCGTGCCGGCCGTCGTCAAACCCGCTCAGTCAACCGGCTACATCGCCGAGGCCGCTTTCCGGATCATGATCGAATCCGGCGTACTCCCGGCAGGTGCGCTGCAACTTGTGTCGGGCAAGACGGGAGATCTTTTCGATCATCTGACTGCCCAGGATGTCGTGGCCTTCACCGGCTCTGCTCGCACAGCCATGCTGTTGCAAAACCATCCGGTCATTGCGCGCGAATCGGTTCGGTTCACGGCGGAACGCGACTCGCTCAATGCGTCAATTCTCGGGCCGGATGCGACGCCCGACACGCCCGAGTTCGATCTGTTCGTCAAGGAAGTGGCGAAGGAGATGACGGTGAAGGCCGGGCAGAAATGCACTGCCATTCGCCGCGCGCTCGTGCCTGCCAACCTGATCAACGCCGCGCAGGAGGCGCTGTCGGCCCGTCTCGCCAAGATCAAGGTCGGTGACCCGCGCGACGAAAGCGTGCGCATGGGAGCACTTGCCAGTCGCAGCCAGTTGTTGGACGTCCGTTCAAGGATCACCGAGCTCGCAAAGGTAGCGCCGATCGTCTTCGGAAGCCCGGACGATGTTCCTCTTACGGGCGAAGGCCTAAGCGGAGGCGCTTTCATGTCGCCCATCCTGCTGCGGACCGACACGCCATGGAAGGCGACGGCAATCCACGAGGTCGAGGCCTTCGGTCCGGTATCGACGCTAATGCCCTATGACGGCATCGATGATGCAATTGCGCTCGCGAACCGCGGCATGGGGTCACTCGCGCTATCGGTCGTGACACACGACCCGGACGTTGCGCGTGACGTGATCCTCACAGGCGGCGCCTGGCATGGTCGCATCCTCTTCCTCGACCGCGACTGCGCCAAGGAGTCGACGGGTCATGGCTCGCCACTGCCGGTCCTCATTCATGGCGGGCCGGGTCGCGCTGGCGGCGGCGAGGAAATGGGAGGTATCCGCGGCGTGAAACATTATATGCAGCGCACCGCGCTGCAGGGTGGTCCAGCATTACTGTCAAAGGCCGTGCATCAGCAGTTGCCGGGCGCCCCGACTGCCGAAGGCGACCGCCATCCCTTCCGACTGACATTCGGGGAAATTGAACCCGGCTACGGCATCCGTACCGCGGCAAGGACCGTTACACTCGAAGACATTGAGCATTTCGCGCACTTCACCGGCGACACATTCTATGCGCATATGGACGAAGAAGCGGCGTCAAAGAGTCCGATCTTCGGCGGCCGCGTAGCCCATGGCTATCTGATCCTGTCGTTCGCTGCCGGCCTGTTCGTCGATCCCGCGCCCGGACCAGTGCTCGCCAATTACGGTCTTGAAGGACTGCGCTTCGTCAAGCCTTTGAAGCCAGGAGACAGCATGAAGGCGGTCCTGACCGCTAAATCGAAGTCCCTCAAGACTCCGGAAATGGGCGAAGTTCGCTGGCATGTCGATGTCAGCAACCAGGACGATGAGCTTGTTGCCACCTATGATCTGCTGACGATGAACGCGGTCTGAGAGCCGGGAAAGAGGAGAGGAAAATGGCTACCGCGCTTGCACTTGAACCCATTGAGACAGCTTCGGTCGACGAACTTCGCGCGCTTCAGCTCGAGCGGCTTCGTTGGTCCATACGTCACGCCTATGAAGGCAATCCCCGCTATCGTGCGAAGTTCGATGCGGCGGGCGTACACCCGGATGACCTTCGAACGCTTGCGGACCTGGCCCGCTTTCCGTTTACGACGAAGGCCGATCTGCGAGACGCCTATCCGTTCGGCTTCTTCGCCGTCCCGCAAGAGAAACTTTCGCGCATCCACGCATCGTCGGGAACTACCGGAAGGCCCACCGTCGTCGGCTATACCAGGAAGGATATCGAAACCTGGTCAGGTGTGGTCGCACGATCCATCCACGCGGCGGGCGGGCGCCCGGGAATGAAGGTCCATATCGCCTATGGCTATGGCCTCTTCACCGGCGGCCTTGGCGCCCATTATGGTGCAGAGGCGCTCGGATGCGCGGTCATTCCGATGTCTGGGGGGCAAACCGAAAAGCAGGTCCAATTGATCGGCGACTTCCGGCCCGAACTGATCATGGTCACGCCCAGCTATATGCTGTCGATACTCGACGAATTCCGGCGACAGGGCATCGATCCGGCCACCACCTCGCTCACGACAGGCATCTTCGGCGCAGAACCGTGGACAGAAGCCATGCGCGCCGAGATCGAACAGGCATTCAACATCAGCGCCGTCGACATCTACGGCCTCTCGGAAATCATGGGCCCCGGTGTGGCGCAGGAATGCGCTGAATCCAAGGACGGGCCGACCATCTGGGAAGATCATTTCTACCCTGAGATCATCGATCCTGTGACCGGCGAGGTCGTGCCCGAGGGCGAGGAGGGCGAGCTTGTGTTCACCTCGCTCACCAAGGAAGCAATGCCTGTCATTCGCTACCGTACCCGCGATCTGACCAGACTACTGCCGGGTACGTCACGGACCATGCGTCGCATGGCAAAGATCACTGGCCGCTCGGACGACATGATGATCATTCGTGGGGTGAATGTCTTTCCGACCCAGATTGAGGAACATATCCTCGGCTGCACTGCGCTCGCGCCGCATTATCTGATCGAGATCACGCGCCCGAGCCGGATGGATCAGGTGAAACTGCTTGTCGAAGGGCGGGCGGGCATCGGCGACAACGAATGCGTGCGTGATGGCAAGCGGCTCGCCGAACGGATCAAGACCATGATCGGCATCACGGTCGCGGTCGATATCCAACCGGCAGGTTCGCTCGTGCGATCCGGTGGCAAGGCTACACGGGTGCTCGACTTGCGGCCCAAGGCGTAATTTCCCCAGGAGAATCCGGACCATGCATAAGCTGATGGCGCTCTATAAAATTCCGGCCGATGAGACGGCTTTCTTCGCCCACTATAATTCCGTCCATCTGCCGTTGGTCGAGAAGATACCGGGGCTGTTGAAGACCGAAGTCACGCGGATTGACCGCACATTGATGGGCGAGGAGGGCAATTTTCTCCTGGCTGAGCTTTATTTCGCTGATACGGACAGCTTCAAAACCGCCATGAAAAGCGATGAAAATGTCGCAGTTGGCGCCGACGCGGTGGCCTTTGCGCCTGGCATTTTGACGGTCATGACCGGTCACACCCTGGGCGATTGAACGGACCATGCCCATCCATCAGGAAATCGTCGGCAGGATCCTTCTGCTCAGAGTCGACAATCCCCCGGTCAATGCCTTGTCCAGGGTCGAGCGCCGCGGCCTGATCGATGGGATTGTGCGCGGGGCCGATGAGGATATCGATGCAGTCGTCATCATCGGTACCGGCGCGAGCTTCATCGCAGGCGCGGACATCCGGGAGTTCGGCCAGCCGCCCGAGCCGCCACATCTTCCCGAAGTCGTCGAGGCGATCGAGGCTTCTACAAAGCCGGTCGTTGCGGCGATCGCCGGTCAGGCGCTCGGAGGCGGGCTGGAAGTCGCCCTAGCATGCCACTATCGGCTGGCAAGCGCAGACGCCAGGCTCGGACTTCCTGAAACGACCCTGGGTCTCATTCCTGGCGCGGGCGGGACGCAACGCTTGCCCCGTCTTGTCGATCCCCTTGTCGCCGCAGACATGGTTGCCACCGGTAAGCCGCGCAATGCGACAAGCGCGCTGCAGATCGGGCTGATCGACTGGATCGCCGAAAGGCCGCTCGAGATCGAAGCTGTGGAGCGGGCTCGAGATGTCGCCAGGCAGTCGCTCGACGGGCGACGTCTGTCTGAAGGGAATGTCGCGACATCGACCGCCACAATTGAAGCGCTCGCCCACCTGAAGGCGGACACGGTCAGAAAATCGCGGGGCGCACTCGCTCCCGGCATCGCCATAGACCTCATCCGTTTGGCGCTACAAAGTCCCTATGATGCCGGTGTGGCCGAGGAACGGGCCCGTTTTCTTGAATTACGATCGAGCCCGCAAGCCGCCGCCCTGCGGCACATCTTCTTTGCGGAACGGGAAGCCGCGAAAGGACAGGGCGGGGCCGCGCGCAGTGTTGCACGCGTCGGCGTCATAGGCGCGGGCACGATGGGCGCGGGGATCGCGATGAGCGTGGCGGACGCAGGCTTTCCGGTCACCCTCATCGAACAAAATGAAGCGGCGCTTGCCGCCGGGCTCGATCGTATCGCGCGAGCCTATGGCGATGGGGTCGCGCGAAAAAGACTGACCAGCGAGGTAGCGGCCGAGCGCCGTGCCAATATCACCGGCGCAACCGATTATGAGGCGTTGGCGCAAGCGGATCTCATTATCGAGGCCGCCTTCGAAACCATGGAGGTCAAGGATTCGATCTTCAGGCGTCTTGACGCCGTCGCGCGGCCCGAGGCGATCCTGGCGACGAACACCTCCTATCTCGACATCGACGCAATCGCGGCCGTAACCGACCGACCCGGCCAGGTGGTGGGGCTCCATTATTTCAGCCCGGCCAATGTCATGAAGCTCCTGGAGATCGTGCGCGGGCGCAAAACCGATCCGGCGGTGCTGGCGACCGCGCTCGCTTTCGCCCGCCGAACCGGCAAGATACCGGTCGTCGCTGGCGTTTGCCACGGTTTCATCGGCAACCGGATGCTGCGTGCCTACAACCGGGAGGCGGGGCTATTGTTGCTCGAAGGCGCGACACCCTCGCGGGTCGACAAGGCTTTGACGGACTTCGGCATGGCCATGGGACCCTTTGCCGTGGCGGACCTCTCCGGGATCGACATCGGTCACAAGGGACGGATGGTCATGGAACCGGGATCCTATGAGCCTGCTGCTTTCCGCGTCCACGACACGCTGGTTTCGCGTGGATTTCACGGTCGCAAGACTGGCGCTGGTTTTTATCTCTATTGTGACGGGAAGGTCGAGGGCGACAACCCCGAAGTGGCAGACATCGTGGCGGCGGCGCGCGAGAATTTTGGCGTCGAAGCTCGAAACATCGATACCCACGAAATCGTGGAGCGGTGCATCTTTGCGGCTGCCGCCGAAGGACTGCAGATCGTGAAAGAAGGGATCGCGGCGCGGCCAGGCGACGTCGATGTGGTTTTCGTGAACGGCTATGGCTTCCCTCGCCACCGCGGAGGACCGATCTTCCATCTGAACCAGGCCGGCGATGTCGGTGTCGCGGCGCTTCGTGGCTATGCGCAAGGCCCCTTCGGCCGCTGGTGGCCATCTGCCGATCCGCATGACAGCAACGTCGAGATGCACCCTCGAGGCCAATCAACACAAGATGCCGCTTAAGGAGAGACGACATGGCAACGGCGCAATCCTACGTAACCCCGCTCAGCGCGGTCTCCACTTTCATCGGGCATGATCACGGGCTCTTCATCGATGGCGACTGGCGCGCTGCGAAGGGTACCGAACGACTTGACGTCTTCGATCCCTCGACCGGAGAACCCATCGCGAGCGTCGCCAATGCGTCGCCCGACGATGTCGATCATGCCGTGCGCGCTGCCCACAAGGCGTTCGAGAGCGGCGTCTGGAGCGGCATTGCCCCCGCCGAGAGGGAACGCCTGCTCCTCAAGTTTGCCGATCTGGTCGAAGCCAATGCGGAGGAACTGGCGCAGATCGAAACGCTCAACCAGGGCAAGTCGATCAACATCTCGCGTTTCGTCGATGTCGGTGGCGCACCGGCTTACATGCGTTACGTCGCTGGCCTCACGACGAAGATCACCGGGGAAACGTTCGACGTCTCGATCGGCGCGATTCCAGGTGCACGTTTCACGGCCTCGACGCGCCGCGAACCTATCGGCGTCGTGGGCGCGATCGCACCGTGGAACTTCCCGATGATGATCGGGCTGTGGAAAATCATGCCGGCGCTTGCAGCTGGCTGCACCGTCGTCCTTAAGCCATCGGAAGTCACGCCGCTTACGAGCTTGCGGCTTGCGAGTCTGGCGAAGGAGGCGGGGCTTCCCGCGGGTGTTCTCAACGTGATCACCGGTGACGGCAAGGCAGGCAAAGCGCTGGTCGATCATCCGCTCGTGGCGAAGATCACGTTCACCGGTTCGACCGCAACCGGCAAGGCGATCGCGCGATCTGCATCGGACCGGCTTTTGCGCACCTCGCTCGAACTTGGCGGCAAGAACCCCGCCATCTTCCTTGCCGACGCGCCCATCGAACAGGCGGTCCAGGGTGCAATCCTCGGCGGCTTTTTCAACAACGGTCAGGTCTGCGCGGCCTCCTCGCGGCTCTATATCGCGCGCGCCATCTATGATCCCTTCATCAAGGCTCTTGCCCACGCGGTCGATGGTATGACCATGGGCCCAGGGCTGGACACGGCCGCGCAGATCAATCCCGTGGTTTCATTACAGCACCGCGCGAAGATTCTGGACCATATAGCGCGCGCGCGTCAGGATGGCGCCCAGATTGTCGCGGGAGGTGAAAGTCCCGACCGCGCTGGCTACTATGTCCGGCCGACCGTTGTAGTCGGCGCGGGAGCGCAGCTTGCCATATCCCGGCAGGAGGTCTTCGGGCCGCTGGTCACCGTCACCCCCTTCGACGATGAGGACGAAGCGATCAACCTTGCCAATGATACCGAAATGGGCCTGACGGCCTCGTTGTGGACTAACGATCTCAAGAAAACGATGGACCTCGTACCCCGGATCAAGGCCGGCACGGTCTGGGTCAATTGCCACAACTTGATCGATCCCAATATGCCGTTTGGAGGCTACAAGGAATCCGGGATCGGCCGCGACTTCGGCATCCATTCGCTGGACGGCTATAGCGAGGTAAAGTCCGTGTGCATCGCGCACTAAGCATCAGCGGTCGGCTTGACCGCCGTTGGTCTCGGTCCCCCTAGCTACGGACGGAAAGGATCGACGGACCGGAGCGCGGTCGCGGGGCTGGCTCGCGACCGCGGTGGCAATGTGGTCGATGAAACTGCGTGCACGTCGCGACAGGAAGCGGGTCTGCGGATAGATCACCGTTACCGTTATCGGGGGCAGATAATAATCCGGCAGGAGACGCCTGATCTTCTTGTCGCGGACGTCATCGTCGATCAGCCAGGATGGTACAATGGCTATCCCGTCGCCCGCCACCGCAGCCTGATAGGCGGCCTCGTCACTGTTGGTACACAGACGACCCGATAGTTGCACGACCTGTCGGCCATTTTCCGAATCGAACTCCAGACGGCCGCTTGCGTTTCGGGTGGAACGCACGATCTCATGGGCCTCCAAATCGATCGCGCTCTCAGGCGCGCCGTGGGCTGCGAGATAGGCCGGAGAGGCCACGACCGCCCATTCAAATACGCGAATGGTTCGGGTAATCAAGGATCCTTCCGTCGGCGCGGCCGTGGTAATAGCAAGCTCCAAGCCTTCCGCGACAATGTCCTTAACATTGTCGCTCAGCACCGCATCGAGGCTGATCAAAGGATGGGCAGCCATGAACGAGCGCACCAGAGGGAAGAGGAGGGTGCGGCCGAGCGATTCGGGCAACGCCAGCCGCAAAAGTCCGGCGGCCTCGGGTTGCTGGCCTTTGACGAGAGCGTGGGCGGTCTCAACGGAATCAAGCATATGTTGCACATGTTCGTAGATTCGGGAGGCCTCCGGTGTCGGACTGATACGCCGTGTGGTTCTCGTAAACAGTTGAACACCAAGGCTATTTTCCAGGCCTGCAACATGTTTGCTGACCGTGGACTGGGAGATTCCGAGCTGTCGTCCGGCTGCGGAGAAACTTCCCAATTCCATCAGACGGGCGAACGCGGCGTAAGCTTCGATGCGATCAGTCATTTATTCTCTTTCGCATATATCATAGTGGATTTGCGTCATTTACGCCTGACCGCTCGGTCGATAAATAGAAAAGAAAAGCTTCACCCCAGGAAAGCTTCACTCCAGGAAAGGATGAATGGCATGAGCAAAAAGATCGGAATTATCGGCGCGGGCACCGCGGGCCTTAAACTGGGCTTGCACCTTCTCAAGAACGGTGTCGAGGTTAAGCTGTTCACCGATCGTCGCCCGGAAGAATATGCCGGCATGCGATTGCTCAACACGGTGGCGCACCATCATGTGACCGTAGAGCGCGAAGACAAGCTGGGCGTGAACCACTGGCCGGATGTCGGCTACAAGGGGCATTATTATTACATCGGCACCCCCGAGCCGCTTCAATTCTATGGCGACCTCGTCGCACCGAGTCGTGCGGTCGATTACCGCATCTATCAACCCCAGCTCATGCAGGACTTCATCGATCGTGGCGGCGACATCGAATATGGGCAGATCGCACACGAAGACCTCGATGCGATTGCCGACGAATTCGATCTCCTCGTGGTTTGCACCGGCAAGGGTCCGTTTGGACAAATGTTCACCCACGAGCCTGCCTACTCGCCGTTCGATCGGCCGCAGCGCGCTCTCTGCGTCGGCCTGTTCAAAGGCATCCGCGAGCCCGAAACCCGTGCGCTGACGATGTATTTCTCGCCCGGCCACGGCGAGATGATCGAGATCCCGACACTCTCCTTCAACGGCATGGTCAACGCGCTCGTGATCGAGAACCATATCGGTGGTGATCTCGAAATTCTCGCCAAGACCAAATATGATGACGACCCCAAGGCCTTCATCGCGCTTCTCCTCGAGAAGCTACAGAAGCACTATCCAACCTGCTACGAGCGCATTGACCTCGAGGAGTTCGATCTGGCCAATGGCCCGCTCGACATTCTGCAGGGTGGCGTTACGCCGACTGTCCGCAACAGCTATGCCAAGCTGCCGAACGGCAAGATCGCCGTGGCGCTGGGCGATGTGCAGGCCGTCGTCGACCCGGTCCTGGGGCAGGGGGCAAACATGGCCTCTTACGCGGCGATCATACTGGGCGAAGAGATTGTCGCCAATGACGTGCTCGACGAGCGCTTCATGGAAAAGGTCGACGCCCGCCGTCGCGACCGCGTGCTGAGCGCCACGCGCTGGACCAACTACATGCTTTCGTCGCTCGCGACCCTCGATCCCAATCTTCTCCAGTTCATTGGGGCTGTCAGTCAGAATCCGAAACTGGCCGACGAGTTCACGGAGAACTTCAATTTCCCGGAGAAGCAGTGGGACTGTTTTTCGAGCCCGGAGCGCGTGCAGGCGTGGATCCAGGCCCGGCTCGGCACGCCCGCCAACGATGCCGAAGAACTTGTCGCCGCAGAATGAGTGATGGGTTGCCCCCCTTTGGGGGGGCAATCTCACCGAAGTGAGAGGATAAATCGATGGTTCCCGACCAAATGTTTAAGCAGGCGCTGTCCCGGTTGGCTGCGGGCGTGAGCATCGTGTCGACCGCGCACAACGGTGAGCGTCGCGGCGTCACTGCCACCGCCGTCTGTTCCGTCTCCGCTGCGCCGCCGACCATCCTGGTCTGCGTCAACACCGCGACCGGTACCTGCCAGATGATCAAGGAAGCGGGTCATTTCGCCGTCAACCTCCTCGCCGAGCACCATCAGCCTGTTGCTGAAGTCTTCGCCGGGAGGGGGGGGCTGCAGGGCGATGAGCGCTTCGGCCACGGCGACTGGATCCGAGGGGAGGAGCGGGGCTTGCCGATCCTGTCGAGCGCCCTCGCAGCCCTGGAATGTCGCGTCGATCAGGCCGTCGAAGCCGGCACGCATATCGTCTTCTTCGGTATCATCGAAAGTGCCTATTTCGACGAGAATCCACCGCTCATCTTTCATGGCGGCAGGTTCCACGTACTGCCGATGGCGAACGCGGCCTGATCTAATCGCATAACAATGCATAACAATAATGAGGAGAGATGTAATGAGGAGAGATGTTATGGCAACTCTGGCGGCACAGCCCGCGGCTGGTGGGGTGGACGCTGCGCCCGACGTAGAGCGCGAACGCGCGGCACTGCGCAAGATGATGATCGGCAATGGCGTATTGATGATCTTCGCAGCCCTGGTCGGAGGCCTCGGCCTCTGGATGTATCTCATCGGCGGTTTCATTCCGATCTTCCCCGGCTTTCATTGGGATTTCCAGCTTCCCGGCACTGCTGAAGGTTGGGCGCGCGCGCACACTGGACCCGTGCTGAACGGTCTTATGGTGATCACCGTCGCCTTTTGCCTTCCCCTGCTATCGTTCACGCCTAAATGGGCGCGAATCTGGGGCCTCATCGTCGTACTCGACGGCTGGTCGAACACCGGCTTCTACTTCTTTGGCAACTTCGCACCCAATCGCGGGCTCAACTTCACGGCGAACCGTTTTGGCGAGGCGAACATCTTCAGTTTCTTGGCTCTGGCGCCGGCCTATCTCTTCGGTGTTCTCGTCATGATCGCACTGTTTGCAATCGGGATACAGGCGTTGCGGGACGCGCGCCACTGAGCCTCGCCGACGGATTTCAAGTCAATCACAAGAGCGCCCGTCAACCGAGCGCCATAGGGAGGATGTATGAAGAAGCAACTGACCATTTTCGGGGTTGTCGCCGCAAGTCTCTCGCTTGCGAACCCGGTTCGGGCTGCTGATGGCGATGCGCCAACGTTCAAGCACTGGTTCGTTCGGGCCGGCCCAGCCGAGGTCATCTATGATGAGGGCGCGAAAATCCGGCTCGGTGGCCAAATAGTGCCTGGCGCAAGCGTGACCGCCAAAAACAACTTCACCGGCGAGATCGAGGCGGGTTACTATTTCAATCCCAATGTCTCGGTTTCACTGACAGTCGGGGCGCCCCCGACGGCCACTCTGGTCGGTACGGGCCCGCTTGCCGGTGTCAAGCTTGGCAAGATCACATACGGGCCCGCAGTGGCAGCCATTCAGTATCACGTGACGGATTTCGGCCCTCGCTTCATCCCTTATATCGGGGCCGGCGTAAACTATACGATCGTGCTCAGTGAGAAGGATGGAGCAGTCCAAAACTTGCGCGTCAAGAGCTCTGTCGGCGTTACCTTCCAGGCAGGGGCGGAAAGCATGATCAATGATCGCTTCGGCCTGTTCATCGACGCCAAGAAGATTGTGCTCGATACGACGGCCCGCGGTAATGTCGGCGGTGTGCCTGCCGATGCGAAGATCAAGATCAATCCGCTGATAGTGACTGGCGGTATCAGCTTTCACTTCTGAGTGCCTCGCCTCGGGCCGAGTACACGGCCTTCCGTAAAAATAGCCCGAGGCAGCATGGAATGACGTCGATCACATGTCTCAGGTGTCGCAACCGAGCATCGCCGGCCTTGGGAACCCATCCCGCCGTCAATGATGACGAGGACGCTTCACGCAGATCACCCGCCTTGTTCTTTGCTTGAGCGCGGTGCTTGTGGTTCTACTCGCATACGCGGCAATCCGCGAAGCTGCGGCTCGACTTGGAAATCTGCGGATGCCAATGCCAGGTCGCTGAAGCCGAGGCTCGCGACCAGGTCGAAGCGCAATTGCGCCATATCCAGAAGATGGAAAGGGTGGGCCAGCTTACCGGCGATTTCGCGCATGACTTCAACAACATGTTGGCGATCGTTATCGGTTCGCTCGACTTGCGTCGGCGGCGAAGGTCCGGAGCGGGCGACGACAAGGCACTGCGCTACGGCGACGATGCGCGGGAGCGCGCCCAAACCGCCGCGATGCTAACCGCGCGGCTCCTCGCTTTCGCACCCAGCAGCCACTCGAAAAGGTTTTTGATCCCAATCGCCTCGTCTGTAGCATGTCCGAGCAAATCCATCGAACGGTGAGCGAGACGATGCGAATCGAAATGGTACTGGCGGCAGGTGCGTGGCGGAGCTGCGCCGATGCGCCCCAGCTTGAGACGCCATCCTCAACCCCGCCGTCAATGCGGTCGACGCAATTCCATCGGGTAGCAACTCCTGCGCTTACTTGGCCAGGTCGACAACCGTCGGCGTGGTTATCGCCGGGGGCTCGATGGCATTGATGCGGATATTCATATTGGCATTTGCGCCCGCAGCGGTCTTGGTTAGCCCGACCGCAGTATGCTTGGCGGCGCCATAAGTCCCGACATTCGGCGTGCCGAACAACGCCGCTTCCTATTCTGTGTTGAAGATCACGCCGCCGCCATGCGCTTTCATATGCTGGATAGCGTATTTCATGCACAGCCAGACGCCTTTCGCATCGACCGCTATGATGCGCTCGAAGTCCTTTTCCTTGATGTCGGCGATGACGACCCTGGCGTACTCGCGCGCATAGGCCGCGGCGGTGGCACGCGCGATGCCGGCTGGCCCCGGTGACAAAACCTGCTTTACCGTCAAAGGGCCATAGTCGCGGTCCTTTCGATGAGAGTCCGCCGTCAACCGATCGAGTGCCTTGCGAGGATTTGTTTCGCCGCAAGCATACAGGTCATTTGACCCGCTCCCGATCGATGGCGCTCCACAATTCCCACCTTGTGGCATTGACCTGCCAGCATCTCATGTTTAATCAACGCATGATGATTTAAGGCAAGAATCGGAGTTGCAGACGTGCCGCCGTTCGATCTCACATTTTCTACGGGACCGGATGAAGTGCCGGTTCTCATGTCTCTTGAAGCCTCGGACGAGGGGCATGCCAGGAAGGTCGCATCGAATGCCATCGCGGAAGCTTTAGGACGCCCCGGGATGCTTGTGCTTCTTGAACCAAGTGGCCGGTTTACGGCTGGTGTGGGTTTCTGGTCTCGGAGCGGTCACTATGTGCTGAGTGCTCATCGGGCGCCCACTTCAACCGACGCTGCCAAATGAGTTGGTTTCCGTTGCTTGACGCTTGCAAGGGCGCGGAATGTGCCTTCGGTAGTCGCTTTGAAGAGTTGAAACAGGCAATATTGACGACCTATCGGACTTATGATGCCCGTGCTAACGATCGCCTCGATTTAGAATGCGCGCTCTTCATTCTCTGGAGCATCGAGATCGGCCTCCTCAATGCACCGACAAGGTGGTTCGATCGCCATAGAGCGGAAAGGCGATTTGCCAAACTTCTGCGCCGTGGCCTTCGCGAGCAGGGCATAGAATTTGCCGGGCGGCAAATGGATGAGGTATACAGGGCCCGATTCCGAGATGCGTTGCGCACCATCCGGAACATCTATGTCGAATGGGACAGAAGCGGATCGCTTAAACCTCCGCTAACAGTGCGCACGACCAAGCTATTCATTAGCTACACGACTGATATTTCTTATCCTCTTTCGTCCCAAGCGCGCACAGATATGCATCATAGCTTGCACGCTGTTCTAAATGATGGGTGTCGCGCATGTGTCCTTTCAATGCTGCAGCCTGCGGGATAGCGCATACTGTATAAGATATTGATGGATTGCGCCAACCGCCACTATGGGCAGCGGGGTGGCTGTCTGCGGCTCTTGATAGCTATCAGACGAAATTGGCGCTCCATGCAGTTCTTATAGCCTCCATGAGATCTTTTGATCTGAACGGATTTTTGGGCCTGTGTCCGATCATGAGAGGAATAGGAGTGGGGCCTTCGACAAGGGGGCGTGTCACGACGCCGTTGAGCAGCAGGCGCGCGGCATATTCCGGCAGGAGTGAGAAGCCACCCACCGAGAGGATGAGTGACAGGGCGGATGCAATATTGGCCGCAGCATGAACCGGGATAAGAGACAGATCCTTCTGCTGAGCCCATGCATCAATGGCTGATCGTAAAGCCGGTGCCGACCTTCGGCCAACAGAGACATATATTTCGTCAATCAGGTCGGCGTAGTCCAATTGCGCTTTTGCAGCGAGAGGATGGTCCTCGCGGAGGAAGACCATGACGTGATGATAACCGGCAATCTCAAAATGAATATCGGCCGCATCTTCATCCTGACGCATGAACGCCATATCAAGGTTGCCTGTGCGCAGTTCGTCTATGATGCGTGGAGACGATGCGCTCATGACCCGAATATCGGCATCAGCAGAGTAGCCGTTTGCAAGTTCCATCAGTCGGGGCAGGATGGATAGTTCAAGCCCAGGCAGCACACCGAGGCGAAGGATGGCGGGCGTATTTTTTGCTGCTGCCGCTGCATCCTCGACCTGTTTGAGAATGCGGCGGCCATGTTCAAGAAAGACCTGGCCAGCATCGGTCAGAACGATGCCACGCGATCGTCGATCGAAGAGCCGGATACCAAGCTCATCCTCCAGTTCGAGAAGCTGTCGGCTGAGCGAAGGCTGCGATGTATGAAGCAGGGACCGCGCCGCTCCGCTCACGCTCCCTGCGTCCGCAACGGCCACAAAATACCGGATATGACGAAGCTCCATCCATGCCTCCTGAGCATGGCTAGTAGAGCTACCAAGTCTTGGTAAGTCTGGCAACTGCGACCTATCTCCTCCTTGCAATCAAGGCCCGAGCTCGAAGGCAAGCTTTCGGGCTCGTCGGGAAACAACGCGCCGCTCTACGCCCAATCCGATGGAGCGTGTGCAATTTCATGTGGAGCAGATAGGTGAACATACCTCAGAAAATCGGCATTGTTGGATGCGGAGTCATAGGCGCCAGCTGGGCAGCCTATTATCTTGCACGCGGCTTCGATGTGGGCGCTACCGATCCTGCTCCTG
This sequence comes from Sphingopyxis fribergensis, assembly GCF_000803645.1. NCBI lineage: Bacteria > Pseudomonadati > Pseudomonadota > Alphaproteobacteria > Sphingomonadales > Sphingopyxidaceae > Sphingopyxis > Sphingopyxis fribergensis. Next base: position 249,140 of record NZ_CP009122.1, read on the forward strand.
GCGCCGAACAAAAGTTGCGGGAACTTGTCGCCCAGTACTGGCCCGCCCTGATCAAAATTGGCTTGGCGCCAGGCGCCTCCATGAATCGTCTGACGTTTGATCCCGATCCTGCCAAAGCGCTTTCGGGCGCCGGTTTCGTACAGGAAAATGGCCCCGAGCGGGTCGATATCAAAAGGATCCTCCTTGCCGAGATTTCGGCCGCCGTGGCGGATGATGTGATCATCGCCACCTCATCATCAGGCATCCTGATCTCGGAAATCCAGGGAGGCGCAAGCCATCCCGAACGCGTGGTGCTTGGCCACCCGTTCAATCCGCCGCATCTCATCCCGCTGGTCGAAGTTGTCGGCGGCAATGACACCACGCCCGAAGTTATCGAGCGCACGCTCGCCTTCTACAGGGACATCGGCAAGAAGCCCATCCACATTCGCCGCGAAGTGAAGGGCCATGTGGCCAATCGCCTTCAGGCGGCCCTCTGGCGAGAAGCCTTCTATCTTGTGGATCAGGGCATTGCTTCGGTTTCCGACGTCGATACGGCGATCGCCCATGGACCGGGCCTGCGCTGGGCACTGCTGGGGCCGTTCCTCAATCTCCACCTCTCTGGTGGCAGCGGCGGCATCGGACATGTCATCGATCATCTCGGCCCCCCGATTCAAACCTGGTGGCACGATCTGGGCGATCTTTCCTTCACTCCGCAAGTAAGGGCGCAGGCCGTTGCAGGCGTGGAAGAGGAATTGAGCGGCCACACGCTGTCAGCCCTGCAGGATGAGCGCGACGAGGTACTTATCCGCCTGCTGTCGCTTAAGGCTCAAGCCCCCGAGCTGCCCTGAACCAGCAATCAACTTTTGGATAGGAATGATGTGATGAGCAATATCATCGAAGCTCGCATCAAGACGGCGCTGGCGGAACCGCTGACGTCCGACGACAGGATCGATCCGGCAAAGGAGCTACAGGAAGTCCTTTCCTCGGTCGGCCTGGGTTCGCACGATGCCGACGGTACTATCAGCTTCATTGGCAAGGACCCGGTGATTTCCAGCCCGTGGCCGCTCGCTACCATGGCGGGTGTATCGCTGATGGCGAAGGCGGTGGCCTTTGCCGGCATATGGAAGACGCGGACCGGCGAGGGGCAGGATTTGTCTGTAGATCTGCGGCGAGTCCTCCACCGTCTCTGCCCCTTCTACGATAAGAAATGGGAGATGCTGAACGGATATGCCCCAGGTACGCCGTCCGATCCCACCAATCCATTCATGCCCAGTCACATGTATCAGACACGCGACGGGCGCTGGATCCAGTTGCTCAACATCTACCCCCGGACCAAATCGGCGGCGCTGGCCCTGCTGGGTTGCAATGATAGCGTCAGCGCCATCTCCGCCGCGGTGCGCGGATATGATGGGCTCGATCTCGAACAGCGCTTTAACGAAGCGGGCTTGCAGGCGACGCTCGTGCGAACCGTGGAGGAATTCGTGGCGACCGAGCAGTTCGGCTATCTCAAGGACATGCCGCTCGTCGAAATCACGAAGATCGGTGACAGCGATCCCGTTCCGTTTACCGCCGATCCCAAGACGCCGCTCGACGGTATTCGCGCGCTCGGCCTCGGCCGGGTGATCGCGGGCGCCGGGCTCGGGCGCGCGCTTGCCTATCATGGGGCGGATGTTCTCAATATCTGGGGGCCGAACGACTTCGAGATGGATCTGACCTATTACACGGCCAATGTCGGCATGCGGTCGGCCACCATGGATCTGAAGCGCGCCGACGAGCTGGCGCGTTTCAAGGCGCTGGCGCAGGACGCCGACATCATGTTCTCCAACCGCCGCCCCGGCTTCCTTGGTCGCTACAACCTGACGGCAGAGCAGATGGCGGAACTCAATCCGGGACTGATCCACGTCGATATGTCGCTCTACGGCTGGCATGGGCCCTGGGCGGACCGCATCGGCTTCGACCAGAATGCCGGCGGTGTCAGCGGCGTCTTCGCCCGCGAAGGTACGCCCGAGCGTCCGCAACTGACCGAGATCTTCGTCGTCAACGACTATGCCATGTCCTGGATTTCGAGCGTCGCCGTGGCGGCTGCGCTTCAGCGGCGCGCAGTCGAAGGTGGCAGCTATCGCATCCGCATTTCGCTGGCGCGCCTGTCGATCTGGCTACTGAAGATGGGCATATTCGATAAGTCCTATGCGGCCTCGATCGCGGGCACGCCCGGCGACCACGAGTATCTGGCGCCCGAAATGTTCGAAGCCAATACACCTTGCGGGCACTACCAGGGCGTTACCGATCAGGTGCAGATGTCCCGTACGCCGGGCTTCTACGCCACGCCGCTTGTGCCCCGCGGATCGAATAAGCCGGAATGGCTTCCCCGCCGCTAAGGGGGACTCCGATGGTTCTGGGCCCCGCAATCCGGGCCCGATTTTCCCTCGCCAGGCGGGGATAACCCACAGAACAAGGAAAAGTGACATGAGCAAGAGCTTGCGTGAAAGTCTTATCGGCGCCTGGACACTGGTCTCCTATGTCGAGAAGCCAGTCGACGGATCGCCAACTGTTCATCCTTTGGGAAAAGATGCGACTGGTATCATCATGTATACACCGGACGGTTTCATGTCCGCCCAGTTGATGAAATCTGGCCGTCCGGAATTCGCGTCGGGAGACTGGTTCGGCGGTTCGGACGACGAATATCGCCAAGCGGGGAACTACATAGCCTATTCCGGTCCCTTCCAAGTGAAGGAAGAGGATCAGACGCTGACACACGGCATGTTCGTTTCGTTCTTTCCCAATTGGCTGGGCCAGACCCAGCCTCGCGTCGTCAGGCAGGAAGGCGACCTTCTCCACCTCAGCACGGCGTCGCCCATCCAGTCTGGGGGCAAGACCGTCATGTCGTATCTGACATGGACGCGTGCCGGCAACTGACAGGGAGCAGTGCCAAGCGCGTGACGGCTTTGCGCGACCCATCTCTGATCGACCGGCCCGTGGATCGAAGGACCGCGGGCCGGCATACTTTGCAACATGGTTTTGGCGATCGCCCCGCTGTGCCCGTACCCTCGCTGCCTGGACACAAAAGCCTCTCAACTCAACGAGACAGATCAAATCCCGCCAGCAAACGGTCGATCAGTGCGACGCCGGTCTATATGACATGGCCGTGAGTGAGGAAATGATCAGCTGGAGATTCCCGCAGCGCCACTTTGGCCCTCGATGCCCTTGGTGAATGGCAATGCGATCGTTGGCGCATGACCATGCCCAAGGTGGGGGGAGGATGCGCCTGCGATACATCAAGAGAGGCGCGTCAATGCTTCAATGCAGCTTGAGGCGCGGCCGTATGACCTGATTGACCTTGCCGACAGCCATCAACGCGAGACCACGCAGCCAGCCATGGACTGCCAGAACATGCATACGATAAAGCGACGTGTAGACGAATCTCGCCAATCGACCCTCGACCGCGAGGCGTCCGCCTATCAAATTGCCCATCAAGCTACCGACGGTCGAAAAGCGGCTGAGCGATACAAGCGATCCATGGTCGCGATAGACAAAATCGAGGAGGGGCTTGCCGGCGGTGATCCGCAAAAGATTTCGGTAGACCATCGATGCCATTTGATGTGCGGCCTGCGCGCGCGGTGGTATCGGCCGCTCGGTGCCTGGAAGGAGGCAGGAACAACAATCCCCCAACGCAAAAATCCTTTCGTCCTCTGTCGTCTGAAGGGTGGGACGCACAAGAAGCTGAGAAGCGCGATTGACCTCGAGACCATCAAGATGGCTCAACAGGGCATGGCCCTTTACGCCGGCCGCCCATACCATGAGATCCGCCTCGATCCGTTCGCCCTCTTTGGTAATGATGGCGTGCTTTTCGGCACTCGTGACGGGCACGCCCGTGAGAACCCGGACACCTAGAGCTTCAAGTTCCGCCTGCGCGGCCTTGGCGAGACGCTCTGGCAGAGCCGGAAGTATGCGCGGCCCCGCCTCGACCAACGTGACCTTAAGCCTGCTCTCGTCGAAAACCTCGAGGCCGTAAAGGCGAAGCGCCGATGCGGCATTGTACAACTCGGCACTCAGCTCCACTCCGGTAGCGCCCCCGCCAATGATCACCACTCGCACATATTCATTGACCGTGCAGTCAGCACTCATTCGTCGCGATACTCTGAGGCAATGATCGAGCAGCTTCGACCGGAAGCGGTCTGCCTGGGCGCGTTCATCAAGAAAGATGCAGTTTTCGCGAACACCCGGCGTACCGAAGTCGTTGCTCACTGAGCCGATGGCAAGCACGAGATAATCATAGCGGATCGCATGGCGGCCCACGATCTCGCTGCCATCCTCATCATGCACCGGAGCAATGATGACCTGGCGTTTCGTCCGGTTGATCGTCTCGAGCGTACCGTAATAGAAGCGGTAGCCCCAGCGATGGCAGTGACCGCGATATCCCACCTCATCCAGATTGGCATCAAGGGAGCCGGCCGCGACCTCGTGCAACAGCGGTTTCCAGATATGCGTGTGGTTGCGATCGATGAGGATTATGTCATGATTCTTTCGCCCAAAATGCGCACCAAGTTTTCTTACCAACTCGAGCCCGCCCGCACCGCCGCCCACCACGACGATCTGGGTTTTCTTCGATTTGGCCACCTGTTGTTTAGATTTGGGACGTGAGCTGGTATCGATCGTCATCGCATGCGCCTCTATACTGGGTTCATTTTGAGTCGTCAGGCTGCCAAGAGAACTGCCCGTCGGGACATCTCGGGGCTGGCGGTCGCGCGCCTGCGTTTGTCAGATAGAGGCCACATCGCTGTCCAAGCACGCGGTTCTGAGCCCAATCGGGCGAACGGCCCGTGATACAGGCGCCTTCTATGATGACATGAGGGTGCCGCTGCACGGCGAAATCCGTCTGGACCTCGCCATGCAGGGTGGCCGGTCACGCCGTGATCAAGCCTGCAATTACCTGTTCGGCGCCTTCGCTATAGGGCGCGCGCATCAGGAGGTTCGACTCGCCGCCTTCGCTCTGCACGAATACCGGCTTCGCATGGCTCAGCGCGCGGAAGCCATATTCGCCATGGTAGTGGCCCATGCCAGACGCTCCGACGCCGCCAAACGGAAGCGTATCAAGAAAAACATGGGTCATTGCATCGTTCACGATAAGCGCGCCCGATGTGGTCCGCGCTGCAACCTCGGATCGGACATCCAGATTGTTGCTGAACAAGTAGAGTGCCAGTGGACGAGCACGGGCATTGATATAGGCGATCGCGTCTTCAAGCGTGCCGTAGGTGACAATAGGAAGTAGCGGCCCAAAAATCTCCTCCCGCGTAACGCGCATTTCATCAGTCGTACCAAGCACCAATGTCGGAGCAACCTTACGCTTCGCTGGATCGGACAAATCTTCGTTTAACGGGTTGAGCGAGACCAAGGTCGCACCTTTGATCCTGGCGTCTTCGATCAGGGCATGTTGGCGCGCAAACCCCCCCGCATTAAGCATGGAAGTATAGTCATCATTGTCGCGTAGGCTGGTATACATCGCCGCCACCGCTGCTTTAGCCTGCTCGACAAAATCCTCCACGCGCTCTTCCTGAATCAGGACATAGTCCGGAGATAGGCAAATCTGTCCGGCGTTGAAGGTTTTTACCGTAAGGATGCGCTCGGCCATCTCCCGCAAGTCGGCGTCAGCACAGACGAGTACAGGAGATTTTCCGCCAAGTTCAAGGGTTACGGGAACCAGATTCTCGGATGCTGATCGCATTACATGATGTGCTACCTGCGTACTGCCGGTGAAAACCAAATGGTCGAACGGCTGGGCTGAAAAAGCCGATCCAGTGGCCGGTCCACCGAGTACAGTGGTCAATTCGTCCTGATCGAAATATTCGTCGATCAGGTCAGCCAAAAGTTGAGATGTTGCCGGGGTCAATTCCGACGGCTTGAGCATAGCACGATTGCCTGCTGCGAAGCAGTTCGCCAATGGTCCAAAGGCCAGCACGACAGGAAAATTCCAGGGGCTGATAATACCGGTTACGCCCAGCGGCTGATACTCGACCCAGGCTTGGGTGCCTGGGAAGGGTTCCAGTTGTGGCTGAGGCCTCATCCATTCATCGATATGGTTGAGATTGAAGCGCAGCCCTTCCACGGATGCGAGGATGTCGGCGAGCAAAGTTTCCTGCCGGCTTCGCGTTCCGAAGTCGGACGAGACGACATCGATAATCGCCTCCTGATGCGTCCGCAACAGGTCGATTGCCCTGCTGATGCGGTCCTTGCGTAAGGCAGGTGAGGGCGGCCCTGCTTCGAACTGAGCGTGTTTCATTCGATCGAGCCGTTCACGGATTTGGTCTGCCGAGGGATCGTCGGGAAGTCGCAAATTGGGCATGTTGTGTGTCCGTTGTTAATAGGGGGCGCGTGTCAATCGTGCGTGAGAACGAGACGACCATTGACCTTCCCGGCGCGAAGTAGCTGGATCGCCTCGTTGACCTCAGCGATGGGAACTTCCTGCACAGGTATAGGCTTGATGGCGCCAGCACGAACATAGGTCATCAGTTCGACCATTTCATCGAGGCTGCCGACGAACGAGCCGGCAATGCTGACCTGGCGAATTGCCAGCAGCGGAAGCGGCACATGGGCCTCGCCGCCGAACAGTCCGACAATCACGAGTTTGCCGCTTGTCTTGAGTTGATCCAGTGCAAATTCCGCAGTGGCAGGCGCTCCTACAAAATCCACGACACCAGCCAGCCCGCCGGTGGCTTCACGCAGTCGCTCTGCGGCATCAGGTGTTGAGCTGTTGATCGTGAGGTCTGCGCCATACTGGTCGGCGGCCACCTTCAATCTCTCGTCATTGACATCGACCACCGCGACCTTCTGAAATCCCGAGCCCTTGGCGATGGCGAGCGCCATCATGCCGACGCCGCCGGCACCAATGATCGCTATCCACTGATCCTGTCGTCCGTCGAGTTTTTTCAGGGCGGAAAAGGAGGTAAGCCCGGAGCATGCATAAGGACCCGCAAGCAGAGGATCGACTCCCCTCGCTTCGATCAGGAATTTGGGCTCGCGCACCAGGAGATGATCTGCCTGCCCACCTGGTTGCTGCATGCCGATAACCTGCGGATTGGCGCACTGGTGATCCAGTCCTCTGTTGCAATATTCGCAGTCACCGCAACCTATCCAGGGGTAGATGATAACGGGACGACCTCGATCAGCTTCGTCCATTCCCGCATCAGGGCCAAAATCGACGATGGTGCCGAAGGGCTCATGCCCGAGAACGAAAGGCGGATTCACGCCAAGTGCCGTCAGTGGCAGATTATTGCCGCCACCCAGATTGAGATGGCCCTCGTGGAAATGCAGATCGGAATGACAAAGACCACAGGAATGCACTCGAACCAGTACTTGCTTTCCGGTCGGCTTGTGCAGTTCGGAAATCCGTTCCTCGAGCGGTTCGCCAAATGCGACCACCGTCTGCGCTTTTACGGTTTGATTTTCCAAGAGTGAGTACCTCTTCTTATTTTACATGGAAAGTGTGTTTGACGGGGTCATTTCGTGTGCGTTCTTGAATTTTCCCGTCATCTTCAAGATCGAGGTGAAAGATTTCGAGCGTTAGTAAGCGCACACCGACCTGTCTGCGCGCCGTTGCGTGCAGTGTTCATGCCATTTTGTGCAAAATTGGCTTTAATTGAGGTTCCGACGCGCTAGCCGGTCTTCAATGGCCAAAGGCAAATCTCGGTCGTCGAGACGGTGGCTGCCAGACGCCCTGAAATTGGAGGTCAGGCTATGCCCTGCAACCTGCACCTGGTTGCGGCCTGGGCAGCCCGGATAAGTCGAAACCGGAAACTTTTGGTCGGGGATCGGGCGGCCCGTGCCCATCTCAGCGGACCATCAATTTGCCGCAAATGTCGCAGCTATATGGCGCCTCTGTGCTTCGGAGGTACGCTGGCAAGACTTTGCTACTTTTCCGCCGATCCGGTGGGCGGGCGGGCACGCGTACTGGCCGCTAAAGTGCGGATCCGATGACACCGATCGTGTCAGACGGTAGGCCTGATGCTGGTCAGCGGTGGGTGTTAGGCGGATCGGCTGGCGCATTCCCGCGCGAGCGTGCTCAAGCGAGGCACTCTTGGCAGCTTCGTCGTCAATCTCGCGTGGCGATATTCCGTCGGCGTCATACCCAGTTGTTGTTTGAAAAGCCTCGCGAAGTGGGTCGCATCGGGAAACCCTGCGTCTAGAGCAATATCAGTGACGTTTCTGTGGGATTGGCCGGGATCAGAGAGGATGGCGCAGCTCAAGTCGATCCGATACTGCTGGATGGCCTTGTACGGCGTCTGCCCGCTCAGCTTCAATACGTTGTACAGGGTCCGCCTGGAAACATGCAGGATGTCCGCCAGGCCCTCCACCGAGAATTCGGGATCGGCGCCGTATGCACGGATCGCCTGGTGCGCCTGGGAGAGAAGAAGCGTTTCGCGTGACATATCGAGGAAAGCACCGCCATTGTCCATCGATCGACGTATGCCCGCCTCGATAAGTGTCGCGATTGCATGAGCCGTTGCCGCGACGTCGTCGCGCCCTGCCTCGACCTTACCGTCCAGGCACGCGCTGATAGTTTCGAACGCAATCGCCATGTTGCCGGCGATTGGATAGGTTTGCTCGGCCCAGTTTGCATCAGCAAGAAATCGTTGAATCGATACCGCTCCAACCGGCATCGCTACCGCTACGCAATCATAAGGTTCGTCAGAATCGAGCCGGTAAGGGCAGGCTGGATCATAGATGGTCCACATGCCTTCTTTCAGAATCTGGGCGCTTCCGTTGCGCCATAGTCTGCCCTGACCCCTGGTGATGAAGATCAACTTTACATAGTTGCCAATGTCAGCGGCTTTTCTATTCCAGCGCGCGCCGACACCACTGATCGACAGTCGGGCAAGTCGAAGCGCCGAAAGGCTGGCAAATTGTCCCAGAAGCTCGGGTTCGCCATTTGGCATATCGTCGTCGCTCACCAAAGAGAGCGGAAGCAATGCGCTCGTGACCGCGAGTTCGAGATCCGCAAGCCGGGCCCTATAGGGGCTTATCGCTTCGTCGGCAAAGCCCGGTGGTGTCATCTCGGGACGTGTTTGTGCGGTGCGTATGAACATGTCGGCTCCATCCTGCGCTTTTCTCGTCCGGCGCTGCGATCCGATAAGTTGGGGCCGCCCTGCCTCTGTCCATATGGAGAATCAGACTGTATCGCGGCATGCTTGCAAACTCGGGACGAATGCCATAAATCATCATATGTTGATTAAATCAGAGGGTGGCTGACGTCAATGCCGGGTCGTACCAGGGTTGAAAATGACAGGCGTGGTCGCGGGAGGCCGAGGCACGGCTTGGAGGCAGACTCCAAGGAGGTGGCGCGGGTCGCCTTCGCCGCGTTTGCGGCTTCGGGCTATGAAGGCGCGAGCCTGCGTGAGATCGCATCTAAGGCCAATGTTGATCCTGCCCTTGTTTCTCGCAGATATGGATCAAAACTGGGATTGTGGAAATCCACTGTAGATGAACTCGCCCGGCGTATGGCCGCTGTCCACACACCGATCGCTGAACTGTGCGAAGACGGTTCGTCATACCCCGCCCGGCTGAGGATCGCACTGCGGAAATTCGTCGCTTTCAGCACGGAGGTCCCAGAACTTGGTCGTTTCTTTGCTGATGAAGTGGCAAAGCCGGGCGAGAGGCGCGACTATATTCTCGAACATATTTGGCGTCCGCATTTCGATACGGTCCAACCGCTGATGCGCGAGGCGTGCGATACCGGTCTTGTCGAAGTGGACGATCCGGATTTCCTCGTTTTTCTCCTCATTGGCATGGTTGCCATGCCCCTGATGATGAACTCCGTCATCAAGGATGAGCTGGGGGTCGACGACACCCAGCTCGCAGAACGGCTCAGTCGCTCCGTCGAGCGGCTGTTTCTTGGCGGATGAATGGGCTTGGTCAGAACGGCCGAGCGATGCGCCTTAAACCGGCGCATCGTCGAAGGTCCGTTATGTCGGCCAACCGATGGGTGCATCCGCGTATTAGATTATTCGATGATGTGATCTTTAAAAAAGCCAATTTCCGGTCGAGATTTCACCCATCTTGGCTACGCTATCAAGACCGCTTTGCCGACCTGACGCGAACTTCAGCGACGCTTGCGAAGAAGGCCCGCTATGATGGAGGCAGACTGTCTGGCCAATGTCTGTCGGGCTAAAGCAGGTTCGGCTACAGGGCGGTTGATGAGGCCGCCCATTATGACCAACATTATCTGCACAACGACATCAATATCCTGATCCGGAACGGTCACATCCGCAAATTGTCGAAAGGCGTTGGTTAGCCGCGCGCGCACCGCCTCATCGGTATCCTGGAGAATAAGGGCAATATTGGGGTTTCTGGCTGCCTCTGCAAACATCTCCAGGAAGAGCGATGGCTCCAGCGTAACCAACAGCGTTTCGAAAACGCTTCCAAGATTGGCTTCTAGGGCATGCTCGTCCGCAATCCCTGCCTCTACGGCGTCGACGATCGGATCGAATAGCGCACGTGACTCTCGCTCGACAACTACGCTGACCAGTCCTTCCTTGTTGGTAAAATCGCGATAGAGTTGCTGCGCGGAAACCGTCGCATCTTTTGCAATTTGCGCGATACCGGTGCCGTGAAAACCCAGCTCGATAAAGCTCTTGCGCGCAGAACTGATGATTTTCTCGCGGCGAAGCAATGATCGATTTGTCCAGCTTTCAGTCAATTTGGCCATTCCCAACAACAACGAACAATGTGAAGGCCATTGTGCTACCGCTCTCCAAGACGCAATGTTTCTCCGAAACGCGAATGCATTTCGTTACGCTTCCGTGACCGTTCGGCTCGGCATTAAAAGCACCGACTGACAGCAAAATCCACCGCCATGCTAAGAGCACTCTTCGCCCTAGAATTGCCGAACGAACTCAGATGGGATTTGGCAACCCTTCCATGGTTATAAGCGCGGGCTAGCGTATCCCGGATTGCCCCAGTATCTTCCAGAAGTTTGAGGGCGTGTGCAAAATCTGTGTCGCTCACCTTATTGCCTTGCATTGCGTCTTCCCAGAAACGCCGGTCTGCCGGTGAGCCCCGCGCGAAGGCGATAATCACCGGCAGCGTCACCTTGCCGTCTCGAAAATCGTCGCCTGCATCCTTGCCCATACGGGCCGATGTCGACACATAATCGATCACATCGTCGGTCAACTGAAAGGCAATGCCAAGGGATCGCCCAAACCTTTTGAATTTTACAGCCGTGGCCTTGTTTCCCCCGGGCAGGTATCCAGCTATTTGGCATGATACTTCAAAGAGTGCAGCGGTCTTTGCGCTGATGATACGAAAATAGGTTTCTTCGGTTGTTTCTATTTGGCGGTGCGAGGCCAGTTGGGAAACCTCGCCGGCGCTAAGGACCATTGAAGCGCGCGATATGGCGTTGACCACATCCAAGGATCCATCGTCGACCAGCATCTCAAATGCCCGGCCAAGAAGGAAATCGCCGACAGCGACCGCTCGCCTATTGCCCCAGATCGTGTTGGCCGTTGGTTGACCCCGTCTAAGGGCCGAGCGGTCCACCACATCGTCATGCAAGAGAGTGGCAGTATGGATGAACTCCAATGCAGCCGCCAGCGAAGGCGATCGAGGGCCACTGTAGCCGATTAGGCGCGCGCAGGCCAGGAGCAGGGCCATCCGGATCCGCTTTCCACCATTTGAAATGAGGTATCCGGCCAGTTCAGGAATCAACTCAACCTTGCTCTGAGCCTTTGTAAACAGGATTGCTTCGGCATCTCTCAAGTCGCTGGCGACCAGTTGCAGCAACGCTTCCAGCGACGGGGTATCGAAACCAGACTGTTCGTGAGTCCTTGCGTCTTCATCACGCCGAACACCACCGACGCGGGCCTGGCCCGCTAGTAGTCGATCGAGTACCTCGGATTCTCGCCATTTTTGCACTGCCCTTAGCTAGCACTTGGTATTCCCCAAGGCAATAGTGAACGATCACTATCATTTTTCCGGCTTGGCGGATTTTGCAAATCTGATGGGTTCAATCTGCTGTCCGTCTGGAGCTTACGGGCCGCAAGAACCTCAGCCTGGCCGGTCTTGCCACTTCCATCCGCCGGGTGTGAGCGCGGCTAGAGCTATGACTTCGCCGCGATTATGAAGGCCATAGACGAACCCCGACCACGGCTGTCTGATGACCTCGAAGACAACCAATGGCGAACGGGCAAAAGGAAGACCAATGCGGACATCAATTAGGCAACTATGCGGTCATGCGAATCGGCTGCTTGAACGGCGGTGTCTGGCGGAAATGGTCATCGCGGGCGGCGCGAAGACGCGCCGATGCAAGAGTGATTGATGGAATCTGGCGCGATTAAACCACAGCAGCGTTGCAAGATCGAGGCAATTGGCAGTTACGGATCGGTAGGACGTGATTATAAGCCTCAACCTTCGTTCCACCGAGCATCTTCCTGACATCACGCGGGAAGCGGAGCGACAGTGGAGCACACATCACGAAATGCAGCTTGGTAACGGTTTGCTATGGCGATTTCATGTTCCGCAGGTCCCCTGTTGCATCCCTTCACCTAATGCTGAAGCGAGAAGGCGACAATATAGTCTCCGCGATCCTGCTTCTGGGCGAGGTTTCCACCCACTGCAATGGCGAGGTACTGGCGCCCACTACGAGGTGAAACATAGGTCATCGGCGTGGTTTCTGCCCCCATTGGCAGGCGTCCCTTCCAGAGTTCGTGCCCGTTTCTGATGTCGAAAGCGCGGATGTAATGGTCCTGCGTTCCTGCCATGAACACCAGGCCCGAGGCCGTTGTGACCGGTCCGCCTATCGCCGGCAGGCCGATGGGAATGCCCATATGCATCGCGAGTCCCAGCGGTCCGGAATCCTGCAAGGTACCCAGCGGCATCGACCACAGTACCTTGCGAGTGGCTAGATCGATGGCTGTGATCGCCCCATACGGCGGTTCCTGACAGGGGACTGCCAAGGGGGATTCGAGTGTGCCCTGCTCCAGGCCGTAAGGCGTGCCATATTGCGGCGCGCCCGAACCTTCGCCGCTGCTTTTCCGCGCCTTGGCGTCGTATTCGGCGCGCGGGACCAGGCGCGCCACGACAGGAACGCGCGTGTCATTGACGATCATCGTGCCACGGTTTTCGGCAATCGACACCGAGCCCCAGTTCATGCCGCCAAACCAGCCAGGGAAATAGATGGCCGTTTTCAGGCCCGGTGGAGAAAAGTCGCCATCGTAGCGCGCCTTTCGGAAGGCGATCCGGCAATAGAGCTGGTCGAGCGGCGTTGCGCCCCACATGCGCGCTTCTGTCAGACGCTCGGCGCCAATGGCGGGCATGCCTGTCGAATAGGGTTGAGTGGGCGAGAGGAAATCGTCCCGCGCGCCGCCTTTCTGGGGGACGGGGCGTTCCTCCACCTTCGCGATCGGCTTGCCGGTGCGGCGGTCAAGCATGAAGATCTGTCCGCGCTTGGTCACCTGGATCAAAGCGGGAATCGTGCCACCATGGCCATCAGGCACATCGTAAAGCGCGGGCTGGGCCGGCACGTCGTAATCCCACAAATCGTGATGCACGGTCTGGAAGCTCCAGCGCACCCGCCCCGTCGTCACGTCGAGCGCCACGATGGAGGAGGAATAGCGCTCGGCGGCCGGGCTGCGCTTCGGCCCCCAGGAATCGGGCGTGGCGTTGCCGGTCGGGAGGTAGACCAGCCCGAGCTTGTCATCGAAAGAAGGCGTCGACCACACATTGGGCGTGCCGGGGGTGAAGCTCTTTCCCGCAGGCGGGCGGCCCGAGGCGTCCGGATTCCCCATGTCCCAGGCCCAGACCAGCTTGCCGGTGTGGACGTCGAAGGCGCGCACCACGCCCGAGGGTTCGCCTTCCTCGTAATTGTCGCGCACCAGTCCCCCCACGATGATGAGGTTGCGCATGATGGTGGGCGCGGCGGTGGGGAAGTAGAACCCTGGCTGCATGTTGCTCATGCTGGTGCGCAGGCTCACGACACCACGGTTGCCGAAATCGGCGCAGGGCAAGCCGGTCACGGCATCGACCGCCACCAGCCTGGCATCGACCGTGGTGGAGATGATGCGGCGGACGCAGGGGCCGGAGGGCGCAGCCATGGCGACAGCACGGGGCGTTACGGGTGTGGACGGAGCGGGTTTAGACGGGGCGGGAGCATCATCGTGGTAACCCACGCCGCGGCAGCGCGGGCGGAAATTGCCTTGCGCATGCGGATCGTAGCGCCACAGTTCCTTGCCCGTATCGGCGTCCAGCGCGAAGATCACGTTGGACTGCGTGCAGCCATAGAGCCGTCCGTCGATGTGGAGCGGCGTCGTCACGAAGGCAGCCGGGTCCTTGGGGATCTCGCCGGTGCGATAGGTCCAGGCAACCTTGAGGCCAGCGACGTTGGCGGGCGTGATCTTGTCGAGCGTAGCAAAGCGTGTGCCGGATGGATTGCGCCCCCAATAGGGCCAATCGCCGCCCGCGCTGGGCGCGGCGGACCGGCCGGGAATGGGCGCCGACACGGCGTCTGCAACCGCCAACGGCCTGGGCTGAAAGGTGCTGACGATCGTGCCGGCAAGGGCAAGCGCGATCAGGCAGGCCAGGCCCAGAGACGCCTTGCGAGGCACCGGGCGTGCCATGGGGCGCAGGGCAGGCAGCAGCAGCAACACAGGAATTGCCAGCACGGCCGGCGCGAACAGACGGGAGATCAGCGGCCAGAAGGTGAGACCGACGTCCCACAAGGCCCAGACGATCGTTGCAATAAATACCACGCCATACAGTCCGGCACCGGCAGGCCGCCGCAGCATCAGCAAGCATCCCGAGCCGCACAGACCCAGACCCGCGAGGGCAAAATACCAGGAGCCGCCAAGCGCGACCAGATAGGCGCCGCCCCCCAGCATCAACAAGCCAACGATCAGTATGATCAGGCCCAGGGCGATGACGGCAATTCTGCCGGCCTTGGCGCTTGTCGACGATGGCATGCGTGAACCTCTCTGGTGGGTCATGTCAGGGAGCAAGCGGTTGAGGCGCCCTGGGTGGCAACTGCTCACCAGGCATTCGTGGCTCGTCGACCATCACGCGCCGCGAAACCGCGCCTGTTGAAAGCCCCATTATACACAGTGCCATTTTGAGGATTAGTCGCTAATGTGCGCAAGCTGTTATTAGAAGGCCTTATGAATGGCGCGCGAAAATCTCAATGACCTGGCGGCCTTTGTCACCGTAGCGCGAGAACGCAGCTTCACGCGAGCAGCGGCGCAACTGGGTGTGTCGCAGTCGGCCCTGAGCCAGACTATCCGCCTGCTTGAAGCGCGTATGGGGGTGCGCCTGCTGACCCGCACCACGCGCAGCGTGTCCTCGACTGCCGCGGGCGAACGGCTTTTTCAGTCGCTCGCTCCGCATCTCGACGAGATCGATGCCGAGCTTCAGGCGATCAGCGACATGCGCGACAAACCTTCGGGCACCATCCGGATCACGGCGGCTGACTACACCATCGATTCCCTGCTCTGGCCCCGGCTCAATTCCCTGCTTCCCCAATATCCCGACATCAAGGTCGAACTCGTCGTCGATTATGGCTTGACGGACATCGTGGCGGAACGCTTCGATGCCGGGGTGCGGATGGGGGACCAGATCGCCAAGGACATGATCTCGGTGCCCATCGGCCCTGCGGTGCGCTTTGCCGTGGTCGGGGCGCCTTCCTATATGAGGGACCGTGACGTTCCGATCATTCCACAGGATTTGCTCCGGCACAATTGCGTCAATCTGCGCTTGCCGACCTATGGTAGCCATTACGCGTGGGAGTTCGAGAAAGGCGATCAGGAACTGAAGGTCCGCGTCGATGGGCAACTGGCCTTCAACAGCGTTCACAACATTCTGGCCGCCTCGCTCGCCGGGCACGGCCTGGCCTTCCTCCCCGAGGATATGGCGATGCCTTATCTGGCCGATGGTAGGTTTGTCCGCCTGCTGGAGGATTGGTGCCCGCCCTGGGAGGGCTATCACCTCTATTACCCAAGCCGGCGTCAGACCCTGCCGGCGCTGCGCGTGATCGTGGATGCCTTGCGCTATCGCCCCTCGACCGCGCCCTGAAAGTCAGGTCTGCGTGGCTGAACCCTTCCTCGGCAGCATAAGCGCCACAACCGGCATGGCCAGCACGGTGGTCACGGCGCTGGCGATGAACACGCTGCGCAGTCCGGCCAAGCCCGCTAAGGCGCCTAGCGCCGGACTCCCGAGACCCAGCGTGACATCGAGAAAGGCATTGTAGACACCCATCGCCATGCCCTTGCTGTCGTCGGGCGCGCGGCGCACCGCCTCGCGGCCCAGCCCGGGGAAGATCAGCGAGAAGCCGCCGCCGCACAGACCGGCCCCGACAATCGCGACCCAGCCCTTGCCGGCCAGCGCGATCATCAGCAGCCCGGCTGTCTGGACCACCATGCAGCCCAGCGCGGTCTGCGCGCCCCCCATCCGGTCGGGCAGATCCCCCCACAAAAAGCGCGCCACGATCAGCGCGGCGGCAAAGCCCGTGAAGGCCAGCGCGCCATGCGCCCAGCCCGCCTGCGCGAAATAGAGCGTCAGAAAAGAGGTGACCGCACCAAAGGTGATGCCCGAGAGGGCAAAGGCGATCCCGGGCAGGATGACGGCGCTCACCACAGCCCGGACCGACCCTTGCGGCCGGGCCTTGGGCACCAGGGCAGGCTCACGCCAGACTAGCGCGGCGGCCATGGCGGGCAAGAGCAGCGCGGACACCGCGATCCCGCCAAATCCGGCATGGCGATAGACGAGATCGCCGACCGGCGAGCCCACGGCCATGGCCGCGAACATCGCCATGCCAACCCAGGCGATGGCCTTGCCCGCCATATTGGCCGGTAGTAGCGCCAAAGCCCAGCTGATCCCGCCGGTGATGATGAGACTTTCCGCCCCGCCCAGCAGAATGCGCCCGATCAGGATCACGGAAACCGCCAGCACCGGCTGCTGGGGGAACAGCAAGGAGAGGATGTAGCATCCGCCCCCGCCGATGGCCGCGCACAGCCCCACCAGCACCGCATGGCGGCTGCCCCGCGTGTCGGCCAGATGCCCGGCCCACAGGCGCGAGGCGAGCGCGGCGAGAAACTGCCCGCCCGAGACCAACCCGACGACAAACGGGCCAAAGCCCAGATCGTCATGCACATGCAAGGGCAGGACCGGCAGCGCCATGCCTACCACCAGATAGCCGACGAAGACGGCGGCCATCACCGGAAAGGCCGGCGCCAGCGGGTGGCGGGCAGGTGTCTGGCTCACGGGCGCAGGATCGCTTTGATCGCGCGCCGCTCATCCATGGCGCGGTAGGCATCGGCCACCTGCGCCAGCGGAAGGTCGAGGTCGAAGACCAGCCCGGGGTTGATCTGCTTGTCCCAGACCTTGGCGATGAGGTCGGGCAGGAAGCGGCGCACGGGCGCGGGGCCTCCATGCAGATGGACATGGTAGAAGAACAGATCCTCGCCGCGCAGCTCGACCCCATGCGGCACGCCCACAAAGGAGGTGAAACCGCCGGGCCGTACCACCTTGAGCGCCTGGTCCATCGATTGGGCGGTGCCCACGCATTCCAGCACGCTGTCGGCGCCTACGCCCTTGGTGAGGTCGCGGATGCGGGCAATGCCGTCCTCGCCGCGTTCCTCGACGATGTTCGTCGCGCCCAGCTGCCGGGCGATGGCCTGCCGGTCGGGATGGCGGCTCATGGCGATGATCCGCTCCGCGCCCATCAATTTGGCCGAGAGCACAGCGAGCAGCCCCACTGCGCCATCGCCCACCACAACCGCCGTGGCGCCGGGGCGGACATTGGCGGCATCGGCGGCGAACCAGCCGGTGCCCATCACATCCGAGACGGCCAGCAGGCTGGGGATGAGGTCGGCGGACGGGATTTCGGGCGTGGCTACCAGCGTGCCGTCGGCCAGCGGCACCCGCAGCATTGGCGCCTGCGCCCCGCCGACGAACTCGCGATTCTGGCACGAACTCTGGTAGCCGTGCTGGCAATGGGGGCAGGTGTTGTCAGAGGCGAAGAAGGAGCCGATGACGAACTGGCCGGGTCGGATGGTCTTGACCGCGCTGCCGACCTCCTCGACGATCCCGCAATATTCATGGCCCATCGGCATGGGCGCATCGTGGGCCTGAAGGCCTCGATAGGGCCACAGATCCGATCCGCAGACGCAGGCTGCCGTCACGCGGATCACCGCATCGGTGGGGTGCAGAATGGTGGGCTGCGCGACATCCTCGAAGCGGATGTCATTGGGGCCGTAGAGCATGGTGCCCAGCATGGAAATCTCCTGTCTGGCTGGTGGCAGCGATAGGATGCTGCGGGAAAGTCTAAGAAAGGGTCAGGCGTCGGGCCCGTAGCCCGGTCGTTTGGTGAGGCTGGCCGCGTTGCCCGCAATGTCGGGCGTGAAGACCGTGTCCATCCAGGCCTCAGGGGCGACCTGCTCGACCGCCACCGACACCAGCGCCTCATCGACTCTCAGCACGTCGGTAACGTCGGGCAGAATGAGATCGGTAAGGCGTCGAAGTTGCTCCGGACTCTTGCCTGGGACAATTTTCACGATGACATGGGGCATCCGAGGGCTTTCACTGTCGGTTACCGCAAAGCGTTGGCGCGGGCCTTACAGGCCCAGCGGCGCCAGTTCGCGGATGAGGTCGATGAGCAGGCGCAGCGGCACGGGCAGCTGCCTGCGACTGGGGTAATAAATGTGCATGCCCGGGCCCATCGAGGCCCAGTCGTCCAGCACGATCCGCAGCTCCCCCCGCGCGACCAGATCGGCGATGCCGGGCTGCGCGGCGTAGATCAACGCGGCGCCGTGGCGGGCCATGGCGACGGCGGTTTCGCCATCGTCGATGGTGATGGCCCCCGGCACGGACAGTTCCAGCGTTTCAGCGCCGCGGTCGAATTCCCAGCGGTAGATGCGCTCGTCGCCCAGCTTGATCTGGATGCAGCGGTGAGACAGCAGATCCTCGGGATGGGCGGGCGTACCGAAGCGGTCGAGATAGGCAGGCGAACCGGCGACCACCCAGCGGATGTCGGCGGACAGACGCTGGGCGATCATGTCCTCGGGCACGGTGCCACCATAGCGGATTCCCGCGTCAAAGCCGCCATCGACGACATCGACAAGACTGTTCGTGACGCTCAGGTCGATCTCGGCATCGGGATAGCGGTCGAGGAACACCGGCATCACCGGCGCCAGCAGATGGGTCGCCGCTTGATCGAGCACATTAAGCCGGATGCGACCGGCGGGCGAGGCCCGAAAGCGGTTGAGTACATCGACGGCATTGTCGATCCGGCGGAATGGCTCGGCGATGTTGGCTAGAAGTTCCTCGCCCGCCACGGTTAGCGTCACGCTACGGTTGGTGCGGTTGAGCAGACGCACGCCGAGGCGTTCCTCGAGCCCGCGCATCGCATGGCTGAGCGCCGAGGTGCTGATGCCCAGTTCGAGCCCCGCCAGACGAAAGTTGCGATGCCGCTCGATCGCCAGGAAATAGCCCAGATTGGCGATGTCCGATCGGTTGAACCTCATGGCGCTATCCTGTGGGGCGGGGCGCTCATTTCACGCCCGGACCCTTGGCGTAATCGGCATCGCTGACCTTTTCCAGCCACTCGACATTCTTGCCGTCGACCGCCTCCTGCACCGACAGCTGGACGAGCCCGGTGGTCGCCGAGGCGCCGTGCCAGTGCTTCACGCCCGGCGGGCACCACACGACATCGCCGGGGAGGATCTCGACGATGGGCTGGCCTTCTTCCTGCGTCCAGCCCACGCCCGAAAGGACGATCAGATATTGCCCCTTAGGGTGACGATGCCAGGCGCTGTGCGCGCCGGGCTGGAAGGTGACCGTGCCGGCCGAGGCCGTGCTGGGCGCATGGGGATCGAACACCGGCTGAACGGTGACCATGCCGGTGAAACGTTCGACCGGGCCGGGCACGGCAGGGTGAGAGCCGGCGCGAAACACCTCGACATGGGCGGTCTGCGCCCATGCAGGGGTGGCGACCAGCGCGGCGAGGGCAAGCAGCGCCTTCATTGCGCATGCCTCTTGGCGAACACATCCTTGGCAACCGGTAGCGCCGACATGGCATTGGGCCAACCGGCGTAGAAGGCCAGATGGGTGATGACTTCGGCGGCCTGCGTCTCGGTCAGGCCATTGTCCATCGCGCGGTTGAGATGGTAGGGGATCTGTGCCGTCTGCCCGGCGGCGATCAGCGCCGCCATGGTGATCAGGCTGCGGTCGCGCGGGGCCAGATCGGGGCGCAGCCACAGGTCCTTGAACAGATAATCGGTGGTGTAGTCCACTAGCCCCGGCGCCGTTGCGGCGAAGTTGTCACCCACCAGCTTGGCCCGCGCGGCCTCGGCCTTCTCGTCGATGGGCAGCAAGGGCGGGCTGACTGCGGGTAGTTGATCCGCCCCGATGTGGTGCCGGGCGAACACATCGCTCACCGGCGGGATGGCCGCCATGGCATTGGGCCAGCCCACGTAATAGGCCAGATGGGTGATCGTCTCGGAAATCTCCGCGGGTTTCACACCGTTGTCGAGCGCCTTTTCGGTATAATAGCCCAAGGCAAAACTCTGCCCGCGCGCGATCAGCGCGGCGATGGTGACCAGGCACCGGTCGCGGGTGGAGAGGCCAGGGCGTTTCCAAACAGTGCGCTCCAGCCGCTCCTGCCCATAATGGTCGAGCGCGGGAGCGACCGAGCGTACTTGCTCTCGGGTGACGGGACGCGCTGCGTCGAGCGGGGTCTGGGCGTGGAGGTCGGTCATACTGGAACATCCTGCGAGAACGAGGAGGGAGAAACGGCCCAAGGCCCGCGCGCGACGCATCACGCGGCTCAATGCGTGGTGAAGCCGCCGTCGACCGGCAGCGCCACGCCCACGACAAAGCTGGCGCCTGGGCTGCACAGCCACAACACGCTTGCGGCGATTTCCTCAGCCAGACCAAGGCGGCCGATGGGTTGCAGCTTGAGGAATTCGTCCATGGCTTCCTTCTGGGTTTCCAGCATGTCGGCCACCATCGGCGTGTTGATGACGCCGGGACAGATCGCGTTGATCCGCACGCCGCGCGGGGCATATTCCAGTGCGGCGCTCTTGGTCAGCCCAATGACGCCGTGCTTGCTGGCATGATAGGCCGCGCGCTGCGGCAAGCCGACCAGACCGCCCAGCGACGAGCAGTTGACGATGGCGCCGCTCCCCTGATGGCGCATCACCTTCAGCTCATGCTTCATGAAGGTCCATATGCCGCGTAAATTGACGCTGTTGACGAGGTCGAAATCCTCCGCCGTCTCGTCAGCGGCGTCGGTCGGGGGCACCTGAATACCCGCGTTGTTGAAAGCCATGTCGAGGCGACCGAAGGCGGCGACCGTCTGCTCGACGGCGGCGGCGGCCTGCGCTTCATTGGACACATCGCAGCCGATGCCGATGGCACGATGCTCGGCGGCAATCAGCTTCTCGGCCTCGGCCTGTGCTGCCGCCAGATTGCGGTCGATGATCGCCACGGCGGCGCCCGCCTGCGCAAAGGCCTTTGCAGTGGCCAGCCCCATGCCCGAGGCGCCTCCGGTCACCAGGGCGACCTGTCCGGTGAAATCATAAGACACGCTCATGCCTGCAACTCCGAGAGATAATCCTCGTCGCTCACCTTCTCCATCCACACGACATTGACGCCATCGAGCGCTTCCTGAACGGCGATATGGGTCATGGCGGTGGTGGCGGTCGCGCCGTGCCAATGCTTGTGGCCGGGCGGGCACCAGATGACGTCACCGGCGCGGATCTCGACCTTTTTGCCGTCCTCGCACTGGGTCCAGCCGCAACCGGCGGTGACGATCAGCGTCTGGCCAAGCGGATGGGTGTGCCAGGCACTGCGCGCGCCCGGTTCGAAGGTGACCGCCGCGCAGGACGCGCGCGCGGGAGCGGGCGGCGCGTTGAGCGGATCGATACGAACGGTGCCTGTGAACCAGTCCTCGGGGCCTTTCATCGAAGGCTGACTGCCTGCTCGTTTCAATTCCATGGTTGCCTCGCAAAGGTCCCGATCACCGGGACGGGAACGTCAGGAGCAAGGGATAGGCCACGTGCCCGCTGACAGGGATATGGCCATTTACGCTCGAACAGGGCGGTCGGGGCCATGAGAAAAGCCCAACGGTGAGTTGAATGAAATTCAAGAGGAGCTGACGGATCATGTCCGCTGGCCTGTTGGACGATAGAACACCGTCGTCATGGCCCAGTATGAAAACAAGGTTCCGGATTGGAGGTGCATCGTCCTTTGCGCTAGTCGCGCTCGCCGCATGCAACGGGGAAACAGAAGGGGGAACGGAGTCGGGCCGTTACCGTGAGCGATCGCGCTGCCAACGATCCTACCGGAAATCGCATCATCAACGTTGGGGGCGACCCCGACAATTGGCTATGTCACGGGCGTGGCTATGATCAGTCACGCAACAGCCCGCTCACTCAGATCAACACCCGCAATGTAGGCCAGCTCGGATTGAAGGGGGCATCCATCCCATCAGTTCGCCCCGAACCGGCGGTCACTTCGCTCCGGCGAATCTACGCTCCGCTAATCTGACGGACCGCAGAAGCGTCGCTTCATCCACCGCGCAGATGGCGACCCTCACCGTGAAAAGAAGCGTTCTACGATATCGCGCGCGAGGCGGGCGGGACGGTGTGTGTTCGCATCGATGCAGCACCAACTCGACCGAACTACAGCAAGCACGTCCTCGCCGCGTTTGATGATCGTCTCATAGAAGGCTCTTGCCCCCTGCACCTTCTCCAGCAGAACTGTAGCGACTACGACATCGTCAAGAAAGGCGGGCTTACGATAGGTGATCTCGTGCTTCAGGGCCACCCAAAGGTGACTGCTGACGGCTTCTGCTGGAGCCACACGTTGCCAGTGGTTCAGCACGGCCGCCTGGACCCATTTGAGATAGCTCGCGTTATTAACATGCCCCATGAAATCGATATCGTCTTCTTTGATACCGATCGGGTAGCTATGGGGAATGGCGGCAGACATGATTCTCCGTTAGCACGGATGCTGCAGCGCAGCGAGCCGATCTTTTCCCAGATCCGGCTTATACGGGCAGGTAATTGGCGCCGGCGGGCCGTCCCACAACTCTGCCGCGATCGAGGTGCTCTGACCGTCGTCGTGTCAAAGAGCAGCGGACGTGCAGCACTATAGTCACTGGGACGCACGCTGTCGCGCGAAGCGCTGCTCGCTATTCGTGGGTAGACCCGGGTAATGCTCCTTGCTCGGAGCGGGACGCGTATTTTTTCCAGGCAGTGGCCAAAATCGCCGCAGCCAGGATCATTTGAGACGATAGAGATGTTTGCGATATCATATGGTTTCTCAGGGATCATCAGGCTGATCGCTGCCACGGAAGCGCCAACGCGTGATCTGCCCCTTCTGAGTGGCCCATCGACTATCATCGTCTGGATCGCGAAGGAGGAATTGAAAGGCTCGCAAGCACAAGCCCGAGGAGATCATCGGCAAGCTGAGTGAGGCGGAGATCATCCTGGCACCGGGCGGTACGGTTTGGGATGCTTGCCGCCGGATCGGCGTCACCGAACAAAGCTACTATCGCTGGCGCAAGGAGTATGGCGGTCTGAAGATGGATCAGGCGCGGCGGATGAAAGACCTGGAACGAGAGAACGCCCGGCTTCGACAGGCGGTGTAGGACCTGACGCTCGAGAAGCTGATCCTGCTGGAGGCTGCCAGGGGAAACTATTGAGCCCCGCGCGCCGACGGCGCTGTATCGATCACATCCGAGGGATGATGCCGGTGTCCGAGCGGCGGGTTTGCCGTGTGCTTGGGCAGCATCGATCGACGCAGCGCAAGGCGTCCCGCGGGGCGGACGACGAAGCGGCTCTGACCGACGACATCATCGCACTTGCTCGGCAGTATGGTCGTTACCGCTATCGCCGGTTGACGGCCTTGCTGCGCGATGCCGGCTGGCATGTGAACCGCAAGTGGGTCGAGCGTATCTGGCGGCGCGGGGCGCTCAAAGTGCCGCAGAAGCAGCCGAAGCGCGGCCGTCTGTGGATCAATGACGGATCGTGCATGCGGCTGCGCCCCGAGTATCCGGGGCAGGTGTGGTCCTACGACTTCGTCGAGCGGCGCACCCACGATGGCCGCAAGTTCCGCATCCTGCCGATCATCGACGAGGCCAGCCGCGAGTGCCTGGCCTTGCCGGTGGCGCGGCGGCTCAGGAGCGAGGATGTGCTGGCGGCGTTGGTCGAGCTGTTCGTCACCTGCGGCCCGCAGGCACACATACGTTCGGACAACGTCCTGAATTTATCGCCACGGCCGTCCAGCAATGGCTGGCCAGGATCGGTGTGAAGATGCTCTACATCACACCCGGCAGCCCGTGGGAGAACGGCTACTGCGAGTCCCTCAACGGCTCGATGCGCGACGAGCTGCTCAACGGTGAGATCTTCTCCACGCTGGCCGAAGCCCGTATCCTGATCGAAGCATCGCGGCGGCACTATACACCGACAGGCCGCATAGCTCGCTGGGCTATCGACCGCCGGCCCCGGAAACTGCGACGCCGGCATGGCCGCCCTCCGGTTCCGCTGCGCTCCATCTGCGACCGACCATGGCGCCGGAGGCGACAATGCACTAACAATCAAACCGGACCACTCGGTGTGGGCCGATCATTCGGAAGCTGCCGGACATTGTGCTGAAACGCTTCTGCTATTCTCAACAGCAAATTGGATATCAGCGTGGATTACGTCAATCTCGGCCATTAGGATCTCTAGGTCTCTCGCCTGTGTTTTGGCTGCTCGAGCTATGGCGAGCCCGGACGGGGGGCATGGTCTTTAAGCGAGGAAGGCAGGCGCTGGAGGCAGGGATCAATTCTTCGACACGGCCAATCCCAGCGGCAGTTCGGAAGAGATCGTCGGCCAGGGCTCGCGCGATATGGCCGTCCTGTGGCGACCACGGTCAGCAAGAAGGCATGCGCGGCTGCCTGATGGCCGAGCCGAAAACCAATACTGGGGAATATTGTGGTTATCCGAGTTGAAGAGCTTCATAACTCGCGCCGAAAGACGAGTTCTTCAGGGCGGTGTTCGTTGTCAGCGCCAATGCTTCGGCCGCGCCGATTCGTCTTTGGCTGCCATCAAGTTTCGCTGCTATTGCCAGTAAGGAATCGGTGTACGAAGTTTCCTGAAGTGTCTGATGCCGGTACTGGTGGCGGTCAAAACGGATGAATGATATTGCCCGATACGGCTCGGGTTTCGATGCGCGGAAGGACAAGTCTGCCGAACCGGCGGGCGATTCTCCGGCAATCGCTGAACTTCTGGTCGCGTTGGAAAGAGACTATCTAATCCTACTGCATCGATTGTCGCATCGCCTGCACTCGCAGGAGGCGGCGGAAGACGCTCTTCACGACGTTTATGTGAAGCTCCGATCATATCCGGACATCGGAGAAATCCGGAGCCCCAAGGCCTATCTTTATCGGATGGGGCTCAACCTCGCGAAAAATCACATCCGCGCCCATAGCCGAACCGCAATGGTCGATGACTTCATCCTCGCGCTGGTTCCGGACATTGCCCCGGATCCCGAGCAGGTTGCTTTCGCTCGCCTTGAGATGGATCGAGCGCTTGAAGCACTGCACGCCATGCCCGAGCGGCGACGGCAATTGTTTCTTGCAAGATGGCGGGACGGCAAGCCACAGGCTGAAATCGCCTTGGAATTCGGATTACACAAGCGATCAGTGCAAAAAGAACTCGCGCGCGCCGAAACGTTCCTTCGCAAGGTTCTGCGCCGACCAAAACTGTAGAACGGGGCCAGTGGTCCGCGCCATGGGGCGGCAATCGCCTACATATCCCGCGATAAAAAAAAAGAGGGCGCCTTTCTGATCCCTCAGGTGTCCAGGCGCGGGAATGGACGGATTTCCTCCTCAGGCGACCGCGGATGTACCGTGCCGGATTTGGGGTGGTGATCGAGGAAGCAGGTGCGTTGAGGTTCCCAGCGCAAAAAAGGCTGCTTCAATACACCCGAGGAGTCGCCATGGCGGCTTTGAACGTATGACCGTAGATGTCGCACTATGCGCTCGACAGTCGGAGACCCGGCCGCCCCTCGCGCCACCGAACCGGGGCCGAACGCGTCGGACGACCGCACATGCAAGACCTGACGCCCGACCGACGCTAGCGCCTTGGCAGGTCAGGCTCGCAACCCAGATCATGCAACGCGATTTCAGCAAGGGTATTTCGATTCTCGATATCGCGTGCCAGTGTCGGTTGTCCCTCAGTCACTTCATCAGGGCGTTCTCCAACACGGTGGGCACCGCACCATATGCATGGTTCGTGCAGAAGCGCGTGCAGCATGCTGAAGCTCTGCTAACCGAAACACACCTCCCGATCGTCCAGATCGCACTCGAATGCGGCTTTACGGATCAAGCCCATTTCACGAAAGCGTTTGCCAAGGCGAATGGGACAACGCCCGCACGGTGGCGGCGTCAACCCTCGTCGGGATAGCCAGGAGGAAACGATCAGCTGTTCTCGGTTGGCAAGCCCTTGCGGGCGGCGCGGCGGCGAAGCGCCGTTCCCAAAAGCCTGGGATCGTGCACGGGGCGATTCCAGCGCGCAGAATCATTGAGGGCGGTGAGATCTTCAAGATGGGTCAGGAAAGTATACACCCGGTTGACGATCTCGATCATGAGAGCTTTCATCTCGGCATCGGAGATCTTCGAGACTTGGGTCCAAGGGATTTCGCCGAACGGTGTCAACACCTTGACGTCAGTGAAGTCTCCAGAAATGCTGTTCGGTGTCGTTCCAGCGTGCAAATCCTCAAGGCGACTATTGCGAACGCATTGCTCGACAAGCGCAAGTGCGATTCTGCGCGCCGCCCTGTCGGGAATTGCCTCCTCAGCCACGTGATCACCCTCGATTCCGGAAGATTGCTTGGTCTCTCGCTCTGCGGCCGGTGGTCATTATAGACCATTGTCACCTTGTGGTTCGATGCTCCAGTTGTCACGCGAAACTCTGCAAGCGGATCTTGCCACGGTCCGCCTGACGCGTACTCAACGATGAGTATCTTTCGGCATCCCCTCCGCGCGGAGCCATCCGCTCAGAACCGGCAGCGGGCATCCGCGCACTGCCGGCTCAGTTGTTCACGCGTTCAGTTTGTCCTTTACCGCCTTGGCGGGCGCGAAGGTCAGCTTCTTTGACGCAGCGATCTGAATGGTTTCGCCAGTCGCCGGATTACGCCCTTCGCGAGCTGCGGTTTCCTTAACCTTGAACTTGCCGAAACCGTTGAGGGAAATCTCTTCGCCGCCCGCTGCGGCTTGGGCGATCGCGGCGAACACGGCATCGACGGTCTTGCGCGCATCGACCTTGCTCAGGCCAGAGTCGGCAGCCAGCTTATCGGCGAGATCACTGTTATTCATGCAAAAACTCCCATTGTGTTACAGTGGTTCGGTGAGGGCCACGCCTTTATATCTTTGCCTGCAGATCAGCCAGTTTTTCCTGGCATAGTTCGTTGACGACGTTGCCGAGCAGTTCAATCCGCTCGGAAAGAAAGGAGAACTCCTCGTCGGTCATCTGGAACCAGTCGGAGTGTCGGGCCTTCACATAAGCGTCTTTGAGTTTCAGGAAGCGCGCCTCGAGTTTCCGCTTGTCGCGTGGCCAGACATCTACGAGCTTGGGCGACAACCTTTCCGCCAGCTGCCGCAGAAACTTGATGTTATGGCTGTAAGGCGTGTAGAAAGTGAACACGAGCAGGATGCAATAATAGAGCCGTTCGCACGCCTGTTGCAGGTTATAGGCGGCGTCCGGATACTGCTTGTTCGAGTAACAGAACTGATATGTCATCCGCGAAGATACGGCCAGCCCGAACCACTGGTCATAATAGCCTTTGGCCATGTCATAGGCCTGCTGCGGCGTCTTCGGCTTGGGCTTGTGTAACTCGCTGTCGTCGGCCTGATAGAGCGCAATGCCCTCGCGGGCGATGTCCATGAAGAAATACCGGCCATGCGCCAGTCCGTCATTCACCTCCTGAAGGGTGTGAACGATGAAATTGACCGGGGTCCGCAGCCGGTTCAGGATCATGGTCTCGCGGTCAAGGCGCTCCGCCGCCTTTTCCCAATATTCGAGCCGGTCTGTCAGTTCCTTCTGGTTGACGATGATGAGCAGGTCGAAATCCGATCGATAGCCGCGTTCGGTGTGCGGCTCATGGACCCAACGCCCGGTCGCGTATGAACCGTACAGAATGATCTTCAGGATGCGGCCAAGCTTGCGCGGGCCGGTCGGCTGGCCATGCGCGTCGTCGAATTCCTCGAACAGGATCTGGATGACCCGATCAAGTTCGCGTCGCTTGTTCGCAGGCAGATGGTGAAGTTCGGTTTTCATCGTCTCGATGTCGCTCGGCTCAGGTCAAAGGGAAGCGGGAGGGATCGTCTTCCCAGGGATTGAAGATCACGGCCCCGCTGTGGCGCGTATCCTTCACGTTGCGCGTCACGAGGAAGAGATCATGTTCGATCGCGGTGGCAGCGAGCAATGTGTCGATGACCGGCGGAGCCTGCCGGACTCTCCGTTTGACGTCGCCGGAAATCGCGCCCCAGCGGTAGACGATGGCGTCGTCGACAGAGAGGAGCCGATCGCTGAAGCGGTGCGCGAGCGCATCGCGCGCGGCCGTGTAACGCGAGCGATCGGGGTGGTCGGGCTCCAGATTGTGAATACCTTTGTCATATTCCGCGAGCGCCAGCACGCTCAAGAACATGCGATGCTCAGGCTGCCCCGTCGCCCAAGCCTTCACGCTTGGCGCACCACTCGGACTTGCGAGCGCCGAAACGACATGTGTGTCGAGCAGCCAACCTTTCACAGGATGATATCCCTTCCACGGTCGACCTCGCGCTCAAGATCGAGACCATCGAGCCCAAGACCCTCCAGGAACGGCACGAAAGCAGGCTTGCCGGCACCCCTGGGGAGAAGGCGGTCGAGTTCGTCAACGCTGATCACGACAACAGCTTCCCGACCTCGAACCGTGACCCTCTGCGGCCCTTCGCTCTGCGCGCGCCTGACCACTTCACTGAAGCGAGCCTTGGCATCCTCCAGTTTCCAGGCTCCGGGCGGACCGGATTTGTCCCTGTTTCCTTTGCGAACGGCTGTGCCCACTTGCGTTCTCCTGACTAGCTAGTCAGATATAGCCTCTGGGTCCCGGTTCGGCAAGCGGCTCAGGTAGCTTTTGCGGAAAAGTCTTCTGCTAGTTTCCGAAACTCGCGGTGCATGCGGATCATGCCCCATTTGTTGGTCTTGATCGACGATTGCGGAGCCGGACCGCTTTGCGGTCGCCCACAAGACCTGTGGAATTGGTTCCGCACTTCGGGTTCCGCGTTTATCATCACGCTATGACCAAGCAGAACGATTCGAGCCAAGGTTCACTGTTCGGCGCCAGCGAATTGCCCGCAATCAAGCGGACAAAGCAGGCGCTACCCGACCGGTCAACGCTTGAGCCATTGGACCAATTGTCCCCTGATCGCATGCATGCTCTCATCAAGCGTCACGGCGCTAACCGCAATCCCATACGAAGGTGGTTCAGTGCACTGATCACGCGCCGAAAGCACATCTAGCATCTCCATCTACTGGCCCGGCGCATGATCTCCCATCGGTCCGATCCGCCCCGGTTCGGCCATTCAGGACTCAACAAATATCTTTCCGTAGTGACGGGCGAGGACGGTCGCTTGAGCCGCTCCGATCGCAATCGCTTTGGTCGTCGTTTCGGCAATCGCGTCCGCGGCGCGATCGAACAGCGCTACGCACCGATGGTCGTCGAACCGGGAGGTGTAAAGGATGCCGTCGGCGACGGTCGTTGCGTGAATTTCGGCGCTGACCTCCCAGCATCGTAGATATTCGACGCCATGGAGATCGGTAGAGGAGAGGCCGTGTGCTAAGGCGCCGGCATCGATCAGAGGATAGAGCCTCAGCGCTCTTGTAGTCTCCAATTCACTGCGCACTCGGGCTTCGATGCCTGACGAGAGAATGTATGGGGTCTCGGGAGTTCGGACGAGTGTCTCGCCGAACGCCATTTCGAGCATCCTTGCCGCATACAGCACCTTATAGCTGCCATCCGGCGAGTCGAAACGGGACTGCGGGGTATCGCCGACAGGTCCGAAAAAAATCGGACTGTGCTCGGCACGATGTATGCGATGAACGCGAACGCCCGCATCAATACGCCTCAATCGGATGGACGCCATTTACGATCAGGCAGTCCAGCTCGCCGCCAAACCCGCAAGCTGCTTTAGAATTTTCTGCTCCGGCCGTCTTGCGAGCGTTTGGAAGATCGTTTCGGGGGATGATCCGAACCCATCGACCGGCGTGGTGAGCATCATCAATTGCTCCCAGGGGTTCATATCGTCGAAGGCTTCCAGCACGGCCTTGAGGCCATGCAACACCTCGCCTTTAACAAACTGCGCGGCAGGATAGCGAAGCTCCGTTCCGTAGGGGACGCCCAGAATCTGGCGACGCTGTCGCTGCTTGTCGATCGCGGCCGAGGAGACACCGAGCATCTCGGCGACATGGGCGCGGTCGAACATGCCGCCGGCCCGCTCGGCCATTTCCTCGCGAAATTGCGCGGTCCGTTCGCGTGCCGACCTGATCGCTTCGAGGTCGGCCGGCGCTTCGGGAGCGATGTCGCGCGGCGCGATGACCAGCGCGTGCCGGAGATCCTCAGAACCGACTATATCGGCAAGCGTATCGTCGCTGGCGGACTCCACTGCTTTGGCAATTGCCAGCGTCAGCCTTTCCAGCGCCTTGTGCCGCAAAGTGTCGCTCGCGGAGAAGGGCGCGCGAGGCGAGGTGCGCCGGCTGGATTTCGCGACGTGGGCGGTGCTGGCCATGATTGTCCTTTCCGTCTGCAATATGTCAATTACGACAAAAAGGACAAGGGCGGATTGTCCATTGGGAGTGACGTTAGACGCCTTTGATGGTAAGAGGAATTCGAAAGGATTTCACGGTGGAAACCGCCATGGACGATCAGAATAATGCGAGCAGCCCGGAGGTGCCGAAACTGTCGGCATGGCTCTGGTCGCCTTGGTATGCCAAGCTCTGGTGGACGGCTATTTCCATCTGGTGGGTGGGTATGGCCATGTCGACGCGCGTTGACGCGCTGGCTGTGTTTTATCGTGGAGCACTGGCGGGCTATCTGAATATCCTGTTCTTCCCAATGACCGCGCTCATGGTGCTCGGCGTTGGTTACGTTCGCGAGCGCCTCGATAGTTTCGTCGGACCAGGCGGTGGTGTGCCGCTGTCCGATGAAGATGCGGAGGCTTTCTTGGAACAGCACAACAGGGATGAGCTCGAGCGCATGATGAAAGCGGCGCGCGCAAGGTCTAACCCAATGGATCCGCGTTCTGGACCACTATG
Source organism: Sphingopyxis fribergensis (assembly GCF_000803645.1). Lineage (NCBI taxonomy): Bacteria > Pseudomonadati > Pseudomonadota > Alphaproteobacteria > Sphingomonadales > Sphingopyxidaceae > Sphingopyxis > Sphingopyxis fribergensis. The sequence goes on from NZ_CP009122.1 coordinate 280,429, forward strand.
GATCGGTAACCCGATGAATCCGACAAACCCGGGACATATCAATCCTCACACCGGGAAGTTCAACGCTACTTGAACGTGCTGTCCCCATCACCTGGACTTCCCGGAATATCGGTCGAGAAGCTCCCCTTCGCGAGAACGGAGTTTTGTTCCAGCGAGGTCAGCGGTCCGGTGATATCAAACGTGGCCCGCCCGTTGTCCGCGTCCTGCAGATAGCGATTGCGCATGCCTTCAGTCCCGAGGATGCGGTTCGAGAGTTCACGCGAGAATGCCGCCTCGGGAGTGCTCGAGCGGGCTGCTGCTCGCTCCGCGGCGGCGATGGACTCTCGGACATCATAGTTGACGATATCCAGGTTCGATTGCGCCCCTTCGGAAGTGCTGCCGGTGTCGTGGCTTTCAAAGCCGACCCCCGCGCCGAAACGTCCGGTTGTCGTGCGGTCCGTTTTCTCAACTGGCGTTCGTGCCTGCCGCGCCCGACCCGAAGCTCCGGCATGACCACCGGATGTTTCGGTGTCGGAAACGTGGAAATCCCGGCCGACATTGATGCTGACGTTGGTTCCCATCGTCGTTTGATCTTGGGCCAAACGAGACAGGGATCTCTGCCATCCCGTCTGCGCCATGACCGCCTGCACATCGCGCTGGAGCGTGTCAGCGACCTGAGGCTTGAGGCGCCACTCGCCCTTGCGGTCCATCTCGAACCCACCGCGCAGCCAGTTTGAAAGCATGGCCTGCCCCTCGGCCCCGCCGCCCATGAAATGCTCGATCGTGTCCGGCCCAGCCTGTTTGCCGGCCTCGAACCGTGTGCTGGTGTCGCTGCGCGCCGAACGGCTGAAATCCGTCCCGCTTGAGACAAGGAGGTCATTGTGGGCGAAACTGAACCGTGCATGCCCTCCATTGGCAATCGCGCCGAGTTGACTCTCGTTGATGAGCCCCGCCTTCCACATGGCTGCAGCGGTCTCGGGGGTGAGATTGAGGCCAAGATCGCCATTCTGATCCATGGCGATCTGGCGCTTGCTCAGGTTGACACCATGCTCGGCAAGCAGGCCCTGCATGCGGGTGAGACGCTCCCGATCGACGATCGAGGTCAGCCGCTCGTTACGCGCGCGATCGGCGATACCGGGCGCACCACCTTCGGACATTTCGACCTGGTTGCCGGCCGTCCGGCTCAGTGCCTGGATGAAGCTGTCGAGACGCGCAGCCTCGCGTGTCGACGCGCCAGCAGCCGCAGCTCCCTCTGCAAAGCCGAAATTCTCTGACTGCCTGCGTTGCTCGCCGATGCGCGCCGCGTCGCGCGTCCCGGAGGTTCCAACCTCACGCTGCGCGTCGAGCCTGCCCGAGCGCTCGGCGAAATCATAACCGGCCGCCTCGCGGGTCCGGCCATAGACGCTTGTGCCTTCGCGGCCTGCCTCTGCAGTCGCGCCATCAGCGGTGCCAAGGTGGCTGGCCGCACTGTAACTCTCCAACGCAGCCTCAACCTGCGCCTCGTTGCGGCCAGTGGCACGGGAGAGTTGACTGATCGCCGTGCTGCGCGCTTCGCCCGACAGGGCATTGATAAATCCTATGCGGCGGGATGTCTCGTCCACCGACAGGCCCAACATCGATGCCGCTTCGCGCTGGCCCTGATTGCTGCCGGTGCGCCAGCCCTGTTCGGTTGTGACATTGGCGCGTTCGATGCCGGCTACATTGTCGCCAGCATGGTCCCGGCGTCCCTCCATCGCGCCCACCTGAATTTGCGCGGAGGTAAGATCGTTCCTGAACATCTGTTCCTGGTCGAAAGCATTGGCAGTGAGCTTGGCGAAGGTGGGGTCGGCCTGCGCCTCGCCGATAACACCCGACGCCTTGAGCTGCGCGTCCGCTGGCGAATATCCAGCGCGCTCAAAGTGGCGCGCCGCCCCTTGCATCATCATGCCGTAGGCGCGCTGGTCGCCGAATGCGCGCCACTGGACAAGGTTCTGGCTGAAGGTCGCGAACGCCTTCTCACCGGCTTCGCCCTGGCCGAAATAGCTTGTCCCAAGACTTCTCAACGCATCCTTCTCGGCGAACTGATGGATGGCCGTGGTCGCAGCATTGGCCTGAACCGCGCGCGCGACAGCCGGATCGGCAAGATCGCGGCCGCCCAGCGCGGGCGCGAGGCTCCCCAACTGGCGCGAACCCTCGATGCCGCCGAGCGCGAAAGCCGTACCGCCCGGCGTTCCTGGGCGCTCACCCAGAATGTGGCCAGCCTCGCCATATGTCCGGTTCGCGCCGAAGGTGGAGCGCTCCCCAAAATCCCCAAAGCTCGAAGCCGCCGCGGCGCGGGAACGCGTTCCCGTCGCCGAAGCCTGAGCCTCCAGCGCCGAAGCCTGACCCTCGGTGGTCCCCATCGGCGCGGCGGCGGCTGTGCCCTGACTCGCAATCCCAAGCGATCCCGAGGTGAAGGAAGTGAACACGTTGCCGCTGAAACGGAAAACGGTAAACACAAAAGCCCCGGCAAGCCCGGCGGCGGCCGTGCGGAAACTGCCGAAGATCGCAAGCGCCTTCATTGCGGCGGACGGCGCCAGCAACCAGGCATTGGCAGCGAGCGCATTGGATCGCAATTCGGCGAGCGTCGCGGTCGCACGGCCGAGAGTGAGCTGATAGATGCCCGCGTCGATCACACCCCAGAGCGCCACGAAGACGAACATACCGAGCGCGAAGCTCGCCACGCGCAGGTTGATCGGCGTCAGGATGAACAGCAAAGCGATAGGGATTATGAAAAGCATGATACCGAACACCGTGGCCCGGATCGTCGGCATCCATTCGTTTGCGACCGACATGGTCGCCAGGCCATTCGAGATGACCGCGCGATTGGCCATGACCCTGGCCGCACTGGCCGGCGAATCCTCGAAGAGAACGTCGCCGACCGTGTTGCCTAGAAGGATGTGGGTCAGGAACGCCTGCGCGCTCAGCGGCCGGTCGAGCATCATCTGGCCCATTTCGCCAAGCTGTTGCCGACAGCGGGTCATCTGCTGGGCATTGCCGGTGTCATAACCCGTGCGTGCGCAGATCTGACTGGTGTAATTATCGAACAGCACGGGGTCGGACAGGCGATCCGAAATGTGCGTCCAGGCGTCGGTGCAACTCACCGTCGTGCCGCCCTTGTCGGCCTCGGTATAGACCGTCGAGAAGGTCGCTGGCCCCGCCATCGCCGCGAACGAGGCCGGCAAGTCGGTCGAGGTCCGGAACAACTGATCGTCATTGACGCCATAGGCGGCCGACACGCGCGCGACCGGATAGCATTGACGGACATAGTCCTTGATGGTCGCATCGAGGAACACATCGGTCATTGGCCCGCGTGGGCTGACCGCGTTGAGGAACAGGTCGAAACTGTGTCCTCCCGCGCCGAATTCGATCTTGGCGTTGGGATCGAGCGTATTGTCGTCGATCGTCTCGACCATCGCGCGCTCCATCATGTTGGTCGCTCCAGCGACGAGGACAAGCAGATTGGGAACGCCGCCGACCGGCTGATAGGCGTTGCGGACGCGATCATAGACATGGACCGTGCCAGTCGTGGCGATCAGGCCGACGAAGAGCCCGACGCCGACCAGGATCTGGAAACCGAAGGCGACGAGGCCCATGCCGGTTCCTCGCACGCTGGCGATTATTGCCCCGAGACCGATGCCTACCGTCGCGACGATCATCACCAGTGTCTCGTAGCGTGGATCCCCGAAGATCATCGAGACAAGACGGAAGGCGTCGACCGTCTCGGCAAACCCGTCATAGGTGTGGAAGCTCGTATCGACCGCGAGCGCGGGCGAAGCGAGGAAAAGGGCGGGGAAGGTGGCAATCAGCCTCGCAAGCCTGCGCATGACAATTTGTTCCTATTGGTTGCGGGCAGCGGCGCCGGCGGCGTCGCGAGCATCACGGTCGCGTGTCCGCAGGAGGCCGGCGTAGTTCGCGGATAGATTGGCCTGGTTGAGAGCGGCCATGTAACTTTGGCGCATCTGCGCGCGCTGGCGCAGCACCTCGTCCCTGAGATCCCGTAACTGCTCGATGCCTTCGGACAGTATCCGCGTCTGGCAGACATTCTTGTTGTTCCCGTCTGCCGAACCCGCGACGGTCGCGCCGCGCTCGGCGTTCATCACGGTGAAGTCGATCGTGCGGGTCAGGTCATTGAGCATCTGGTAGGCGAGGGTGAGGGCCACCAGTTCGTCGGTATCGGCAATGACGGAGTCGACGACGCCCTGACGAACGCCCCATTCCAGCATGCGATAGACCGGAAGCGTCCTGACATTGGCGACGAACTGCTTCTCCTCGGCCGAGAGCGCCGCACGGGTGCGGATCTTGGTCGCGATCGACTGCATGCGCTCTCGGGCCAGAACGAGCGCGCCGCGCCCCGATCCATCCTGCCCGCAGTCGGCACCGGTCGGCGGGAAATTGAGCGTACGGCGCTGGACGCGGCCTGTCAGGAAATCCTGCGCGCTTTCCGTGTCCTGTGCGGGGCATTGCGGAATGGCGGTGAACAAGGGCACGCGGTCGCCGTCGTCCCAGCGCATATAAACATCGCCGACCCGGGCGCGCATCACGCTCGCCCAGTCGGCTGCGCCGACGCGCGAGGCCGCATGAGAAAGCAGCGAGCCGGTGCGGAAGATGTCGGTCACTTCTGCCGGGCAGTTGGCGAGCGCGTCCTTCAGGTCTTCGGTAGGGTTGTTGTTGTTCGCCTCGATCTTCTCGCGGCTTTGCTGGTAGCTCTTCGCAAATCCTTGCTTGACCGAACGATAGCCGGTCATCTCCTCGATGATCCCCGACATATTGTCGTCGCCCTTGGCGATCTGGACCATGCGATTGGCGAGACGGCAGTCATTGACCTGAATCGAGTTCAGGAAATTGGTGGCCGCTTCCATTTTCGAGATGATGTTCCCCATCTTCTCATCGAGCGTCTCGAGCAGATACTGGAAGGCGACCGCCGGCGCCGCCTGAAGGATGCTCTCCAGCTTCTGGACCAGATAATCGGGATCGAGGAACGACATGCCGCCGAGGAACATGTCGATGCCGCCGCAACCCGCCCTGACCTTGGGCAGGCTCACCGACATCAGATAGTCATTATGGACGTCCACCCGGCCCGACATTCCGCCTGCGGTCACATAGCCGCGGGTCTGATCCTCGAAGCTGCCGGGGGATGAATAGGTGACGTTGTCGAACCAGCTCTCGGCCCAACTCTGGGCATGGGCGGGCGCCGCGGAGAAAACCGTGGCGACAAGGAGAGCGATCAGCGCGCGAACGGCTGCACGAGGCCTGGCAAACATGGCGGACTCCAGACAATCTGAGGTGAGGGAGGAAGGGCTGAGGCCGCCATCGCTCAGCGCCTTCCGGTTCGGGTCGCCGGCAGCCCCACGATGCCGGTGAACTTGGACATGGCGCGGACGCCGACCGCGGGTCTCACGCCCGTCAGCATCTTCGCGGCCAGATAGAGATTGCGGGCCAGGTTGGGCGCGTGGTCGGTGCCGATCGCCACCGGCACGACCCGAATATCGTCCGAGACCGGCCGAACCCAGGCGACGGGATGCCCGACCCAGGGCAAGCCGAGACGTCCCGACCGGATCATCGCCTCCTGGGCGCCGATCGTGCGGACGTGCCAGCCATATCGCGTGCCCAGCGCCGTCAGCTTGGTCCAAAGGTCGCCGCAGGGCACGCAGCCGGCTGTTGTCGTCATTTCGATGACGAACGCGGCGCCATGCCCTCTCAACGTGGTCGTGAAATCATCGGGGAACTCCCGTGTGACCGGAACCCGCGAGAGCCAGGCCTGCATCGCCTTCGCGTCGCCGACCGGGTGGATCGCGGCCCGCATCGCCTCCGCTTGGCTGACGGTCTGCGCGGATGCCGAACCCATGCCGATGACCAGGCCCGGGATGCCGAGGAGGATGAGCGCACGCATCACGGCTTCCGTCCAATGGAAGCGTCTACCAGATCGCCGTCGAGAGCACGGGGATCGGTTGCGGACACCGGGCCGTTGCCGAGTGCATCGAAGAAGCCGGCATCTTCGCCCGGTCCTGTCATGAACTGCTCGGGCCGGATATCGCCGCGCAGCAAGCGCACCGCCTGATAGGCCATCTGTGCGAGGTTGGGATATGCCTCGACGCCAGAGGCTATGATCATGCGTTGCTGGCTGCCGCGCCGGATGATCATGGTCGTCGGCGTGACCTCGACTCCGAACCGCGCGCTGACATCAGGCCGCTTGTCGATATCCATGAGCGTGACCTGCCAGCCCATTTCCTCCTGGAATCGCTGGATGATCGGCCACTGGACCCGACAATATCCGCAGGTTGAACGCGAGAACATGACGAGAGCGAACTCGCTCGCATGGGCGCGCAGATAGGATCGGCGAATGGCGTCCTTCTCCGCCGACATCTCTGACCGGGCATCACCGACCATCGGGTTGGCCGACTTCGAGTTGAGTTCGGGATATTGCAGCATTGCGATCTGCGTCACACCCGCGAACGCGCGTGCCTTGCGCCGTGCGAAATCCTGAAGCCGCCAGAAATCGGCGACCGCGTCGACCGTCAGCACCGTCGCGGCATAGTCGCGCTGCTCCTCGATGAGCTTGCGGATCTTCGGCGGAGTCCAGGTCGCCAGTTCCGCCATCGGTGGTATGACGGGCTTGACCAATGCGTCCGGCTCGGCGCTGTCCTCAGGCTTTGGCTTGGGCGCCTCATACCACCAATAACCTTGCCTGGATGGGACGGTAGCCGAAGCGCCTTGCGCACTGACCGATGGCGGAAGCGCAAAGAGCGCCGCGAGGGTGAGGCCGATGATGGAAAGTCGACGATGCGGGCTGTCACTTTGTATTGACATTGTCGTGGCAAAACGCCAGATACGGCCAAGGAGTTTAGCGACATGGCACAGCACGCACATACCGATCGAAGCGCCTCGACGCGTAAGGACGATGTCATCCAGATCAGGGCTGCGGCCGAGCTCAAGGCGATGCTCAGCCGCGCCGCTTCGTTGCGTGGTCAGAAGCTGTCCGAGTTCATGCTCGCGAGCGCGAGGCGGGAAGCCGAAGCCGCGATCCTCGATCAGCGCACTTTTTTCCTGGATGCCGAAAGCCATGAGCAGTTCCTGGGCCTTCTCGATGCGCCGCCCGCGCCGTCGCCAGCCCTTGAAAAGCTGATGAAACGCGAACCACTCTGGAATCGATGATCGGACGCATCGCGCGATTCCATGTCCACGCGCCGTGTTACGCCGCCCGAACGCCTCAACGTCGATCACGAGGTCGCCGCGTTCGATAATGGGCGCCATGCCTCGCTCAACAGCTGGCTCGCCGAGCGCGCCCTTGCCAGCGAAGGCGCTTCGGCACGCACCTATGTGGTCTGCGATGCCGAGCGGCCCCGTCAGGTGGTCGGCTATTATACGATTACCACCGCGATGGAGGAGCGCGCGGCCTTGCCCACTGCGAGACTGCGCAAGGGTATGCCCGACAAGGTGCCCCTGCTTTTGATCGCGAGGCTGGCCGTTGCATCGAGCTTTCAGGGGCTTGGCCTTGGCGCCGATCTGCTTGCCGATGCCCTGCGCCGCTGTGCTGCCGCCTCGGAGATCGCCGGGGTTCGCGCGGTCATCGTGCACGCGATCGACGACGAAGCCGTCGGCTTCTACGCGCGGCATGGTTTCATCGTCTCGCCGCTGGGAGAGCGCGTTCTGCTCATGCCCATCGAAGCGGTTCGGGCCGTGCAAGGCTAACCACATAAGACACTGCGTGCTGCGTAGCGTGGTCTGGCACTCCGGGCGCTGCTCGGTGAGCCTATTCTGATCGCGACCGCTCACAGGATGCGCTCCATGCGAATGAGACTCGTGATCGGCAACAGCCCGAAATAGCGACTGTCGAACCCCCTGGGATGCGTCGATCCGACATAGGCCATCCCGGCGGGGATGATGCCGCTCCATTTCATATGGCTGAGTTCCATCCCGTTATGGGCCAGTGGAAGGCTCACACCCAGAAGCTGGCCATTGCAGTAATAGTGACCGTCCCAGCTGCTCGGCTTGAGTGGGGAGGGCGTCTCGAACATTGTAAGCCGGTCGCCGGGCAGGCAGAGCGCATGCTTGGTGACCGATACCGGCTTTGGACCCGCAATCGCGTGATGCAGCGTGAACATCACATAATCACCACGGATGATCGGCCCGGGGCTCTTGCGCACGGCATAGGCCTCGATCGACGGGGACATGACCAAGGTGACTTGCGGCATCAGGACTGCGGCGAACAGCGCAAGGGGCAGAACTACCAGCATGGCGTGCCAGAGTCGTTCCGGCCGCGCGGGCTGATCGGGGCCGGGAGCGCCGAGCGTCACCGCTGCCTTGCGCGGCAGGCTGCGCAAGCGTGGCCAGAGACCAGCGATCCACCTAACGATTAGCCAGAAGAGCCTGAGCATGGCTTACCTCCTCCTTCCCGCCCAGGCGGGCATATTCGTCGAGCATTCCGGAGAGCGCGCTGTCGCCGAACACGATATGGGCTGCCCGAGGGCTGTCATCGTCGCGTTCGCAATAAGCCTGGGTCGGATCGCCTGGCACCATCGCGAGCGCGGGGACCTGGACGATCCCGTGCTGCCGGAACACGATAGGGTCGATGATGAGCTGAACATTGCGCATGACGCAGTTCGGTCCCTCACAGCCCGGATCGAGCCGCAGGATCTGGGCCGTCAGCTTCGCCATCGGGCCCATCTTCCGAAGACCGCCCGGCACGCCGCGAAACGCCATCACCCCGTGCACCCGCTCGAGCTGGACCGCATAATTGCGCAGCGTCGAGATTGGCATCGAGGAGGAGACGAACAGAACCGGTACCCAACCCTTGGCGGTCGCCGCAGGGGCAGCCTTGGCGAGCGCTTGTTCTTCGGCAGGTTCCAGCCCCAAAGCCTGACGCAATGCCTTGGCTTGTCGCTCCCGCTCGGCTGCAAGGCTTGCTTCTCCGCGCGCCTGCGCAGCGCGGGCGCGCGCATCCATTTCTGGCATAGCCGCGCGGCCCCTAAGGCCTTCGAAGGCACGCTTGCGGTCGGCAGGGTTATCGGTACGCGGAAGCCTCGGATCGGGCAGCCGCCCCGCAGCTTGCTTCCCGCGTGCGACTGCGTTTTCGAGCCGGTCCATGCTGGCCTGGCCCTGATTGGCGGCGGCTTGCCTGGCATCGCCTTGATCGGCGCCACGGATGGCATCCTGTCCGAGCGCGGCGGTTGCAGCACCTATCAGCGCAAGGAGGGCGAGTTTATGGATTGACCGCTTTGAGATACGCATTGACGCGCTCCCCCATGTCTATCTGGATGTCGGATTGGGCGCGTGCCTCGATGTCCGCATAATATTCGGAGAGGTCGATCTTGCTGAAGTCGAGCGCCTGGAACTCCTCCGGTGTGAAGCCGCGGCACATCGGCTTCTTTGCCGTCCCCCAGAGATTGCCGTTGAATGCCTTGAGCTGGGGACGACCCTGTTCCTGAATGATGCGGCCGAGCTTTGTGTTGAAACAGCAATGCCCCCGCGCTTTCTGGAGGCAGATGCCGAGGAAGCTCGACGTGCAATAGCTGCCGATCTCGTGGCACATGCCCGACGAGCGGAGCATCGCGGTTTCCATGTCCTGCTGGTCACAGCCGGAAAACAGGAAATCGATCATGAAATTGATCGCGAGGCTGATCGCAAGCGAGGTCGGATCGAGACCGACGATCAGTGCATTGGCACCGGCGCTCGCCGCCTGGCTCGCTGTCGCGCCAGCTTTGAACGCGACATAGGCTGCCTTCATACCGGTGAAAACGCCCTTGGCCACCGCGATCTTGGTGCCGATCGACGAAATGGACGATCCCATCCCGTCCTTCACGATCTTGCCCTTGTCCTTGCAGCAATTGGCGAAGGTGGTCGAAAGTCCGGCAGGCCGGCAGCGCACGCCGCGGCCCGAGAATATCTCGATGGTCCCCATGCAATTGCCGTCGGCATCGATGCCGCCGTTGGGCTCGGTGCCCGGATCGTCCATCGGCGGTTCTTCGACGACTGGATTGGTCGCAAGATCGGCGCACTGATTGGGCGAACAGGATGGAGCCCCACCGGTGCTCTTGACGAGGCAGGCATATTGCGGACCGACCGGGCAGCTATACTGGCCCATGGCGTCGGCGACGCAATCGACCTCCTGGATCGGACAGAGCCATGCTCCGCTCTTGGTCGCGAGGCAGCTTGCCTGCTCCCCTTCGTCGGCCGCATCGCCATTATTGTTGAGATCGGCGGCGCAGATCTGCTGCGCATTGGCGGCACTCGCGCACGCGAGGGCAACTCCCAGGCCGAGCACCAGCGCAAGCGCGGCACCGCGCGGATCAAAACGCCGTTGTCTGTTTGTGGAGCAGCGGTTCATTGTACGCCCCCCGTGCAGACGAGGTCCGCGCCGGCGAGGCGGACGGTCTGCATCATCACGACAGCCTCGGGAAAATCGTCGAGGCAGCCACAAGCTGACACGATCTCCTCACCGGGGCCTGCCGGGCACTGGCTGTCGGTTGTGCAGGCGTGGAAGAAGGTGTCGTAGCCGGTCGGCACATTCTGTTTGGTGCCGACAACGCCGTCGATTGCCGCTTCATTATTTGCCTTGGGCGCGCGCGTTTTGCAGACGGGTTCGCACGCGGGCACCGAGCCACGGTCGGGCAGGCTGAACGCTCGCGTCGAGGTAGCGTAGCTGCCGTCGCTCTGAAGCGTCCGGTCGGCCAACAGGGTCTCGGTCGAATGGTCGATAATATAGGCGCCGCGGCTCGTATCGGGCTTGGCGATGTTGTCGACGTTGCAGCGATAGGTGCGGTCCTTCAGGAAGAAGTCGCGCGTGAGGTCGGTCGGGCAGGCGGGGCCGCCCAGGATGCGGGTCTGGGGCAGGGGCCTCAAACCCGTGGCGACACCATTTATCCAAGTCTGAACCCCATCGACCAGCTCACTGTCAAGCTTGCATTGCGGATCGGCGGCGATCGCTCCGCAACCGTCGACGACCTGCTCCAGCGTCTTGCAGCTGTTGTCGACGTCGACATGCACCTGCGCGAAACCCTCGCCGCCTGACGCCACCGCGACGCGCAGCCAGATCTCGTGATCACCGGCGGTGAGCCAGGGCTTCAGGTCGAGATTGGGATAGGCATAAAAGGTCTTCTTGAGTTCGCATTTGCTCGGTGGAAGTCCAAGTGTCGTCCAGGGCGAAGGACCCGAACCGACCAGTTGGCCATCAATACTTACCTGTGCCCAATCGTCGGCGAAGAACTGGGTGAGGCGTGCGTCGATGATACGGTCCGGGTCGCTCACATGCAGCGTCATACGGAAGTCGATGAGCGTGCAACTGCCGCCGGCAAGGCTGTTGTCGGCTGGCGAGCCCATCAGGAAATCGAAGGACGAGCCGTTCTGGATCGTCGAATAGCCGCCCGAGGTCCGGCTGATGATATCCTCCGCGCCGGGCTTGAGTACCGTCACTCGCCGTTCGATCGTGCAGTGCCGATATTGCAGTGATGTGCCGGTTCCGGTCGCCGAGCCCTTGAGCGCCTGAAACACCGCGCTGCCGCTCGATGCGGCATAGGCGTCCGACGCAATGATCCCGGGATTGAATCGATAGGCCGTCTGGGGCAGGTCCGGATTGGACGAGCAGGCGGTCGATTGCGCGCCTACATAGCGGATGGCGGGTCCATCGATCACGGCTTCCGCGACACCATAGCGCGGGTCGGCGGTCGTCAGCGCGCCAATCATCCCGCCGCCCAGATCGCGCAGTACGGAGGCCATATTGCCCCAGGCAAGATTGGTGCCGCAGCTATTGTTGATGCAGTAGCAGCCGGCGAGCTTGGGCATGTCGACCGAGGTCAGCTTCAGCGCCTTGGCCGCATCAACGTCCCAGCGGTAAAAGCTGCAGCCATTCCAGCTGCCGGGCTGGCACGACACAACGCCGTTCGCGCAAATGCCGGAGACCGGCACAGGCAGGTTCGAGGTCGCGTCGACCGTGCCATCGAGATCGGTGTCGCGCGCGATCGTGACCGTGCCCAGATCCCCGGTGCCTGAGGGCTGGACCAACACCTCGAGCATCGTTGCGGTCTTCTGGCAGGCGATATTCGGCGCGAAAGTGCGGCTGTTGTCGACGGTAGAGATCTGCTGCCCGGCAAGGCCCGGCGTCACATAGTTCTGCTGGAGCGCGTCGCTGTCGCTGGTCTTGGCGCGCGACGCCTCGGCCGCGGCGCGAGCCCGCTCCTCCATCGTCTGCGCCGAGGCGCACGAAGAGACGGAAATGGCCAGCGCGGTCGCGATTATGGAACAGGCGGAGAGGAGACGCCGGTCCCATCGGGGGAGCATTGCGGCCGCGCTGGCCAAGGGTGGAGCGACGCCGCCAGGGGGGCTTGACGGCGCCGCTCCGGTCCCGCGCGGCAGCCCTCGACCGTAGGGGCCTTGGCGAACAGACCTCCGGAAAGGACGGCTGTCGCGCGCGGGAACAGGGGAAAGCGATCGGCTCATGGCACCGGTATCCCGGCGCAGCAGATCACCTTTTCGAAGAGCATGAACTGGGCGTTGTCCTTGCCCGGCGCATGCTTGGCCGAGGACCACAGCGCGCCCGGGCGGCCGATGTTGACGCACTTGCCGCCCTTCACCGGCTCCATGATCTGGAGCTTGTAGCGGGACTTCGTCCAGACGGGCTGGGGTATGAACGAACAGCCGTCGGCCGAGCTTATGGTGAGAGTGCCCAAGCGCCCCATCATGAATACGCCGCGTGCGGCAAGCCCGGCCCAGGCTTCGACGCTGTCGTCGAAATGGATATCGCCGGCGATCGGATAGGTCGCGCCCCAACTCCCCATGCACCAGAAGAGAGGATCGATGACCTTGCCCGCAGCGGCCGCGGCGCTGTCGCCCATGCAAGCAAGGCCGGCGGCGGGGTTTCCGAACAATATGCCCTCGGGCTGGATGATCGCGCCCAATGTCCCGGACTGCCAGGTCGGCAGGACCTCGGTGATCAGGGCGACGTCGAAGCCGTCATTCTCGAGGCAGGGCAGGTCGGTGAACATGTCGAGCATCGCCCAGACCGGCGAGATATAATAGTGCATCTGCGCGAACATCTTGCGGGTATTGGTGCCGTCCGAGATCGACGATTGGCTGCCTTGCAGCTTGCCGCCTGTCGGCAGCAGATCGGCACCCAGGGCCATCATGCAGCCGGGTTCGGTCACGACATCCACCATTCGGTTCGGCGACCAGTAGGAAACCTTGACCCCGAACCAGAACTGGATGCCCTTGCGACAGGCGCACAAGGGCTTGGAGGCCGATTGCGCGTCGAGCGCCTTGTCGAGCTTGTCGAAACTGCCGACGCGAATGCCCCCAACCGTGATCGGAAAGATGCAGGTCCAGCGCACCTTGGTGATCGGATTGAAGACCGTGCCAGCCTCGCATTTGGAGGCATGGGCCTGGCTTGGCCAGGAGAGCGTCATGATCAGCCCGATAATCAGGCCGGTGACGAAGACAGGAAGGCGCCCGATCATCGCGTCGCTCCTTTTGGCGGGACAGCGGCGGCGCGACTCTTTGACCCATATTCAGTGAGGACGAGCCGTGTGCCGGATTGCTCGACGATGACCGGTGCCACCGTCAGCCCGAGCCGCTGCTTGACCCGCTCCTCCAGGATGTAGATCGGCCGCCCTGTCTTTTCGCTGAGGTCGATCGCATCGCCATTCTGCGTGCCTAGCGCCGAGAGTAGAATGAAATCGCTGGCGCGGGCGTTACGAAGCGCCCAGCCGATATCGCGCGGATGCACGACGATCAGGCGCTGGGGCAGCTTCACATAGGTCAGCGGGTTGAAGGTGAAGCCCTTGGGATAGAGCGTCTTGCCATCGGGCAAGGTGATGTCGAAATCGAGTGTATAGAAGGGTACGACACTGCGAACCCGGTCGGCGCCGGCAATCCCGAGTGGCGCGGCCTTGAGCGCGGTCCACCTGTCGCGCGAGCCGAACGCCTTGCTCATGTCGCTGGGAAGCGTCGCGACCTTGGCTTCGATCTCGGCTAGCGCATCAGGTTCTGCGATCGGCCACGTCCGCCCGATCGTGCTACGCGACGGGGCGGTGCTGTTGATCGGTCCGGCTGCGCCGAATGCAGCTGCGACAGCCAGCAAATTGCCCGTGGCGAGCACCAGAAGTATCGGGCCGCGGCGAACACGACCGAGCAGCCTATCTGCCATGACGGTGCCTCCAATGCTGTTCGGGCGGCTCCGGAATGCCGATGAGCGCGGCGACGAAGGCCGAGAACGCCAGAGGTGTCAGGACCCAGATCAGCATGCCGGAGTTCCGGTCGAGCGCCGGAGACATCAGCAAGAGTGCGCTTTGGACCATCATCAGCAGAAAACCGCTGACCATGAGCCGGATCACCGACGGCGAGGGCGTGGAAGAGGTGAGGCCGTTCATTTGCCCCTCCACCGGCGCAGGCGGCTCATCAGCTTCGCGGTGCCCGCCGAGAGGCTCAGCAGCAGCAGGCCAGTCGCAAGGCACGATGCCGCTACGAGTAACGAGGCGCGCAGCACCATCATGGTCGGCTGCTTGAGCAGGAGCCCCGCGACGAGCACCAGCAGGCCCATCATCACGGTCTCGATCATGACGAGCCGGAAACGCCAATGGAAGGATTCCGCCTCGAACCGCTCGGCGAGCCGTCGCTCCACGATTAATTCGATTGCTTCATTGTCGGACCAGTTGAGCGGCAACTGGTCAGGATGCGGTGTAACGCGCGCCATGCCGATCACACTCCCACCAGGCGAGGCGCGGCAGGCGTGCCCAGGATCTGCGAGGGCTCGACGCCGGCGAGACGGCATATGGCTTCTAGCGGCGAAAGGCCCTGACGCATCAGCGCCTCGAAGGCAGCAACTTCGTCGGGTGCGGAGGTATTGATCCAATAGCTGAATGGATCGACCACGAGCCGCGCGATGCCGAGCCCAAGCGGGGAGTCGATGAACACCTCGCTGTAGTTCGGCTTGGAGTTCCGGACCGATTTCAGCAAGTCGAGAACGAAACCCGAATAATCGAGGATCTTGTTGTCGACCGCCCGGTCATAGGTCGAACCCTGAAGCAGGAACCGCGTTGCGGCATTCTCCAGGATCACCTGGCCCGTGCCACCGAAAAGGGTCAGGTCGTTCATCGACTGCAATACGATGCCGAACGATCCGCGATATTTGCGGGCCCGGCGATAGCCCTGGCCGAAGGCCTCGGCGAGGCGCGAGAGATCCTGACCGTCCGTGCGCGTCATGAACTGCGCGGCCTCGTCGCACAGCACGAAACGGGGCTTGTCGCGCGCCGAGAGGTACAGTTCCTGGGTGACGGCATTGACCACCACCATGACGATGACGTTGAACAAATCGGGCATGGATTTGAGGCGTTCGAGTTCGAGCACCACAAATTCATCGTGGCGGATGTCCAGCGTTGAGGGGCCGTTGAAATAATGGCCATAGGCGCCGCCCGACCCGAAATCGCGTAGGTTGAAGGCTAGCTCGCGCGCAACGGGTACGAGATGGTCCACATGATCGAGCGCGGTCTCGACGAGCTCGGGATAGGTGCCGAGCCAATCGCGCACGGCATCGATGCCATGATCGGCGCGGCCCGTATCGATCGTCCACTGAACAGCGGACTTGAGGAGATTCCACTCCGAGGTGGTAACGCCCTTGCGGGTGGAGGCATTGGCCATCTCGGCGACGATCGCCACAGCCATGGTGATGGCTGACTGCTTGTCATCGCCGTCGAGGGCTAGGCCCATGTCAAAGGGATTGAGGACAAGATGCTCCTCGCCGATATCGATATAGCGGCCCGAGCAGAGCGTGCAGAGCTTGCGGTAGCTGCCGCCGATATCGATGATGCGGATGAGCGCGCCGCAGGCGAAATATTGCTGGCACAGATTGTTGAGCAGGAAGCTCTTGCCGGCACCGCTCTCGGCAGAGACGATGAAATTGTAATTGTTGATGCGCGGATCGAACAGATCGAGCGTGACGAGTTGGCCCTTGCGTCCGGTATAGAGCAGTGCAGGGCGCCCGCCGCCGCGAAAGTCGGTCTGGATTGGCGCCATCAGAACGGCCGCCTTCACCGGCATGCGGAAGTCCCGTTCGAGGAGGCGCAGCGTCGTGCGGTCGGGGTAAAGCCCGAAGGGCAGGCTCATCACCAACAGCGTAGGATTGAGATAGCTCTCTTCCTGCATCGAGAAGGGCAGGGGCTCTCCTTCCCATAGCCGCTTGGCGCGCGCGGCGAGATCACGGGCATGTGCGCGGTCGCGGCCGAACACCCAGATCGTCGGGATCACGCGGACGAACTTGCTGTTGCCCGCTTCGTCCAGGATCCAGCCGATCTCCTCAATCTGCTTGCCGACCTCGACCGCGAAGCTGCCGGCCGCCTTCTGCGCCGAGAGGATCTGAGCGCGCTTGTGGATCTCGAATTGCGAATGATCGAACAAGATGTTGAGCGTATAAAGAAACGGCCCGCCGATCTGGTCGCTGTCCTCGGACGCGCCGCGCATCCCGCCCATGAGGCGGTTTGCCCGCTCAGCCGTGATGCGCCGCGCCGGCGCTTTCGGCGTCAGGCAGCGCGCGACCTGGTTGCCGAGGAACACCTCCGCACCGTCGAACACGAGATCCGGCCCCGCATCAATGATCTGCTTGCCGATCGGCGGCGCGCCCGTCGTAGTACCATCAGAGAAGACCCCGGGAGCCCTATCCGTGACGCCGTTGAAGATGCGCCTGTAGAAGGCAACCAGTTCCTCTGGCGGAAGCCGACGAATGCCGAGCTTTGCCAGTTGCTCCTCGACCTGCCGCCTAAGATCCTCACCAAGCGGCCGGCGCGTCTTGATCGACAAGAGCGTACGGAAGTTGCGCACCGGGATTCCGTGGAGCGCCTTGAGCCCATGTCGTCCTTCGCTGAGATACGCATGAGTGTAGCGCGCCGATGCCTGGATTAGTGGATCATCACGGGTCTTCAAATCGAGGAAGGCATCGAGCGCGTCATCGATCAGCGGATCCGCGAAGGTGTGGATCTGCAGGACCGTCCCGTCCGGGAAATGGATGTTGAGCAGCCCCTGCAACGCGCCCTGGACATGCGTGAACATATAGGCGGTCGGTACCAGTTCCCAGGCATGGCCCCAGGTATCGTCGATGCACAGGAACGCTTCGCTATCTTCGTCCCAGGCGACCAGAGGGAGATAGTCAGAAAAACTATCCCGTCGGACGGCGCTCCGCAGCCGTGCATAAGAAAGGCCGCTCATGGCCGGCGCTCCGGGGCGGGCGGGACGATCGCGGGTGCGGCAGGAACGGTGGCCTCCTGCGCCGTCTCGCCATCGGGCGCGGCACCATCGCGCACCTGACCAAGGATTGGCGCCTGTGACGCGCGATCGGGAGAGGCGACGAGCGCGCCGCCCACCACCCAGACCGGCTTGTCGATCACCGAATAGACATAGCGCGGCATATAGAGCCGGTCTGGACGCTGGCGGTCGGCATAGGGGAGGATGAGCGTTCGAACGGTGCGCGCGGGTTTCAGCATCGGCGTGACCGGCGCTTCGATCAAACCCTTGAGCTCCTGGTAGACGCTGTCGCGATAGCTGCCATAGGCATTGACTGCGGCGTTGCTGCCCGGTCTGCCGTTTGCTTTGCCCAGGTCCTGGCCACGCAGCATGGCGCGGTCGTTGGTGACCTTGGGGTCCGATTTCGATGTGACACCCGCGACGGCATCCTCATAGGCGCGGTCTGGATGGATGCACTGCCCATGGTCGCTATTCTTGCAGTCGAACTTCTCCGAATAGGGCGACATTATCGATCCGACGGTCGCGCAGCCCCCGAGACTTGCGACCAGGCAGAGCGAAAGCAGTGAACGATGAAGAGCCTGATAGGCCGGCTTGGACATGGCGGGACCTCCTGAAGAATTGGGCAAGCACATCAGAATTTGCTCCCGACCGACGGTTTGATCTCGAGGGCGAGCCCCTCCTGGATGACGACCACGACATCCTTGGCCGCGCCGACCTCCACCACCGGGCCAGCCTGGCGAGCGAGATCGAGATAGAAGTCCGTAAGCTTGTCGGAGGACTTGGAGAGGCCGCCCGCGACACCGGACTTGACCGCATCGCCTGCATCCAGGCTCCGCACACTGCCTAGCGCCGATGTCGACAGGCTACCGAACGATCCTTCCACACTTTGCGAGATGCCGGCGATCGTGCCCGCGATGAAGGAGCGGGCGAGCGTGGCGCCGGCGCGGGTCACGACCTTGCCGGACAGGCCCTTCTTGCCGTCGGCGTCGACGAAGAAGCCTTTGATCGCCTGGTCGACCACCGCATGACTGTCGAAGTCCACGCAGGAGATTGAAACAAGCTGGATCTCGACCCGCTCCTTCGCGAGGCTCCCCGTTGCGTTGCCGATGACGAAGCAGCCAGCAAGATTGGCCTTGACCTCATTGGGGAGGACGGCGGGTGCCTGAACCCTGGCGATAATCGGCTCGGGGTTACTGGTCGCGTCCCGGCTCGCCAGGGCGTCGATGCCGGTCAGCAGCCGCGCCGTCATGAAACCAGGTGGCAAATAGATCGTCCGCTTCCCTTTTTTTGAGGCGGCGCCGCTGCCAGCACCTCCTTCCGAGGCTTGCGTGGCTGTCGCCGCGCCGATCGCGCCGACCTGCCGCTGCGTAGGCGGAGCTGGAGGCGCCGGCGGTGCAGCGGGAGCAGCAGGCGGAGCAGGGATTTCGTCGGCCGCGCCCTTGGCCTCGGGTGGCGCGGGCGGATAGGCTGGAGCCTCGCCGGGTATGGCCGGGGGCAGATCGCCACCATCTCCGGCAGCGGCCATATGAGAGCCGCCACCTGCGCCGGGAACCACTTTGCCTTCCTCGATCGCGGTGACCCGGTCGCCGAGCAGGGTCTGTCCATCGAGAATCTTCTGGAGATCCCCGCGGAGCTTCACTTCGAGGCTGTCGCCGCGAAGGCCAGCGCCCATGTCGAGGTTCGAGGCTTGGGGCGCCTTAGGCGCTTCCTTGTTGCCGCTGGTACTCGCGGTGTAGAGGCCGAGGCCGAGCAGTGCGATCGTGGAGACGACGCCGAATTGCTTGGCGCGCAGCTTTTGGTCGGAGGTCAGCTTCGACCATTGCGCGGGTAGATCCAACAGGGCCGGTCGCGCGATAACGCTCTCGTCGCTATCGTCGACGGGGTGGCTCGGGGCCGTTGGCGGCGTCGCCGGTCGGCTATCGTCAGGCGTCGTCATTGCTGGACACTCCGGCGGACGATGATCAGCCGCGCGGTCTCGTTGGGACCCAGGGTCAGCCGGTCGATCGTGATGGCAAAGATGTCGGCGCCAAGCGCGGTATCGAGGAAATAGCGCTCATCGAGCGCGGTGGCGGCGCTGGCACGGACCAGATATTCGCTGACCGACAGACCAGCCCCCTCCACTTCGAGTCGCCGCCGTTCGGTAAGCGTCGCTGTAGGCAGGTCCGCAAGCATCAACCGGTCGCGCGAGGGTGCGACCTCGGAGAAGGAGGCCGGCACCCTGTCTTGCAGGATCGCGAGCACGATACCGACCGCACGCTCTTCCTCGACAAGTGGTCCAAGCAGCGCGTCATTGGCCCGGGCGCGCTGGGCGCCGCCAGGGACGAGCGTGACGGTCTGGGCCGGTATGTCGGCGGGCTCGGCATAGAGCGGATAGATCGCGCCGTTGCACGAGACGAAGAATTCCGATGGCGTCGTCACATAGCTGTGCGTCTTGGCGCCACTTCCAGGAATATTTGGGTCCTCGGTCTCGAGGACGAGGAACTTGATCCACGCGTCCGAACCGCCGCGCTCCACGGCGAGGCCCTTCTCGGCCGAGAATTTGACGTCGTCGATGTCGCCGCCCACGCACACGACATGATTAACGTCATGGTTGGAAAGGCGGATTCGGCTCGTCTGGTCAGGCAGCGCTGCGATCGACTGGGCGAGGGCGGGCGCGGCAGCGGTGAGGGACGCGGCCACTGCTAGAAAGGCGGGCGCCCCGGCGAGGCACGCGAGCCTCGCGCGCTTAACGGATATCGGCACTGAAATTCTCCTCCTGGAGCGCTGTCAGCCAGAAGCGGCCGTTTTCGAGCGCGTATCGGATGCGCAGATTGCCGCGGAACTTGCGGATCACGCCGCCGATCACCCTGACCTTCTCGACCGGCACAAGGATCTCGCTGCCCGTCCAGATGACGGGCTGGTCGCCACGGATATAGGTCGCGATCGACAGCGTCGGATTGTTGCCGAGCTCATCAAGCAGCCGGTTCAGGCTGTCGCGCAGGCCGTTATAGGCGCTGGGATGCGCGATCCGGAGCAGCTCCTGAAACTGACGATCCGCCGAATAAGCGGAATAGGTGCCGGCGAGACCCACGATGTTGAAGGTGATCGAGCGCAGATAGGCCTCGGAAGGCTTGTTGCCTGTCACATAGAGGTCGCCGTCCGCGCCGAATGGCACGATTACGGTGCGCGTGTTCTGGTGCGAGGTATAGATGACGGTACCGAGCACGGCAGTGATCCCGAACAGGCCCGCGATCGCGACCTTCAGCAGCCGGTTCTCCTCGAAAAGGTTGGCCGAGCCCTGCAGATAGCGGTGCAGGTGCCAGCTCGGCCGCGTATCGCCGATCATGTCGGGTTGGCGCTTGCGCCTGAAGGGATGAGCCATCTCGCCTACTCGAAGAAGCGGGTCTGGGTCGGACCCGGATAGTTGCGGAAGCGGGCGAGCCCCCAGCGCCAGGCCAGGTGGGGGATGAACCCGCGTGGCTTGGTCCGCTTCCAGGGAATGAAAAGAAGAAGAGCGCCGATGAGCAGCCAGCCGATGATCCCGCCGACGATGACCGCGACAAAGGTCACGCTCATCACGACGATGAATTCCTGACTGTCGAACCAGAGGATCTGGACCGGCCGATGCAGGAATTGTGGCAGACGTTCGTCCACGCTCTTCTCCTTTGCTTCACCACGCCGCTGGACGTGGGTTGCGGAAGGCGACCACCGCCTCCCGTTCCGGTGGCCCGGCGCCGGTCTATCCGGCGCCTGGCCAGACTTTCAGATCAGCATGCCGAAGGTCTGGAGGATCGAATCCGCCTTGATGAGGCAGACCGCCGCCACGATCGTCGGGATGCCGATCATGATGTTGGAGAAGAGCCGCGAGACGCCGAACAGGAAGGCGGCAACGCCGCCCACAAAGCCGAGCGGACCCTTGACGCCCTGGTTCACGACGATGTCGTAGATGTCGTAACCAAGGTCGCCAGCAGCCGGCGCCTGGAAGGCGTAGGCGACGCTCGTTCCGGCGATCGCGGCCAGGAGGAAAAGGACCGCCGCGTCGATCGTGCGGAACGTCCTTCCCCGAAGCAAAGTCAACATATGCAGTCTCCTTGTCGTGTCAGGAGCCGTCCCGATCATGCTTGCCGGCACCGACGAATGATCGTTTCCGGCCGACGGCTGCGCTGGACGGCCCCTGAGGCGCGCTCCCGTCGGCATTCCGGTCCCCGGCAGCGCGGCGCGCGCACACACGGGATCCGCCAAAGTGGTCTCGGCTAGCCGTCAGGGGCTGGGCTGGGACTTGCGGTTCTGGGTCTCGAGGAAGGCCTCGAGTTCTGCCTGCTGGAAGCCGGACACGAGCTTTCCATCGACGAAGAGCGTCGGGGTCCCCGATACGCCCATCTTGCGGACCGTCTCCGCGTCGCGGGCGACCTTCTCCGCGCCCGCCCGGCACTTGAGCAGCGCCGTAGGCTGCGCGCCGGCATAGACGGCCTTGAACGTGGCCTGAGGGTCAGGGGAGCAAAGAATATGCTCGGCCTTGGCGGCCGCCTGCGGATGGATACCGCTCACGAAATAGACGAGGCGTTGAACCGGTTTGCTCTCGGCCTCTTTTGCCAGCCAGAAGCGTTCGAGCGCCTGGCAATAGGGGCAGTCGGGATCGGTGAACTCGATCACCTTCGGCGCCCCAACTGGTCCGATCACCAGTGCGTCGGCGGGATCGATGGCGCCCAGGCGCTTCCTCACGCTGGCGTCCTGGGCAAGTGCCGTCAGATTGACACCATTCTTGTCGTAGATGGCCGCAAAGAGGAGGTGCTGGCTTTCGGGGGCGTAATAGATGACTCGTCCGCCGGCGATTGCCTGATATATTGGCCCTTTGACAGGCGCCCGACCGAAGTTCTCGAACGTCAGGTTCGTGAAGGTCTGGTGCAACTGGCGCTGAGCCTCCTCCGCCGCGGCGGTGAGCGGTTCGGCGCCGCTGTCCTGGGCGTAGGCCGGCGCTGTGGCGCAGAACAGCACTGCTGCGATCAGCTTAGCGCTGCGGGACATGGATAGACTCCGGACGAACGAGGGAGGTGCGCGCGAAAAGTCGGCTGTCGAGAGCGAGCGAGGTGCCGATCTTGATTGCAGTGGCAGTGACAGGTGCGTTGGAGAGCGCAGCCTTTTCGCGGATCGAAAAGCCAAGATCGCTCTGGACGATGACGGACCGGGCGTGGCGAGCGCAGGGATAAGCTTCAGCGTCGGGACGATAGGTCTGAGCGCTGGCCGGCACGACGGCTGCACAGAGCGGTAGCACTCCGGCAAGCATCGGCAACGAGCATGGAATGTCCATGGCACACGTCTCCTCATGGCGCCGCAAGGCGCTCGGGTTTGGGGTTGGATGGGCCGGGCCGAAGGCCTGGACATAGGTCCAAGGTGGCCGCCGATCCGGTACGCCCCGAGGCATGACGATCAGGAACGCCCGCTGCAACGGGGAGGGCACTGAAGTGCCGAACCGGTGAAACAAAGCATCTACAGGACGGAAGTAGCCAAATGATCTCGTCGAGCGTTGAAAAGAACAGTTTTGGGCGAAATCGGCACTATAATGCCGCTCTTGCCTCCGTTGGTCGTGGAAAATCACCCGCTCGGGCACTCCGGCGGGTCAAAAGTTAGTAGTTCAGGCAGGAGAGGGAGCGATGGCTCGAGCTAGACGCAGCTTCAAGCTCCGGCTTTCGCCGGCAGGGCTCGACGTTCTCATCGACTCGCATTGCCATCTGATTCGCGTGACGCGTTCGCTGATCGCCTGGGGCACGACCCTCCATATAGCGGTCGAACATCTCA
Source organism: Sphingopyxis fribergensis (assembly GCF_000803645.1). Classification (NCBI taxonomy): domain Bacteria; kingdom Pseudomonadati; phylum Pseudomonadota; class Alphaproteobacteria; order Sphingomonadales; family Sphingopyxidaceae; genus Sphingopyxis; species Sphingopyxis fribergensis. The sequence goes on from NZ_CP009122.1 coordinate 303,424, forward strand.
GCACATTATCGACCGACGAGATCATCGAGCAGTTGAAAGTGCACCAGCTCGACTGCCTGGGTGGCGCCGAGGAGCATCATGTCGGGGCGTCCAACCGGCTCTGGGATATCGCAACCAGCATCACCGAGCGGGTCCAGGAGACGTCGCCCGACGGACGCCAGCCCAATCTTGGCACCATTTATCTATTGGCGCTAATCCAGGTGCCAAAAGCGGGAAAATCAGATTTGATGAGCGCCTTTGACCGCGCTTTGCAATCGGGAGCGCGATCGCCGGCCTCTGGCGGGGTTAATGATCTTACAGGGTAAATCGCGACAACTTGGCCGAGGTTGTATCTTGACGATGGTGGTAAGTACACCTTAGCGTTCGACTTACGGAATTGCCTTGGCGGGCGGTATCTCCCTGTAAGGAGACGCGGACATGTCGCAATGTTTAGCGATTTCCGTTGCCGAAAGTCCAATCCTGTACGTCAAAGTACAGTCCGGGCGACAAATTGAAGAGGCACGGAAGAAGAGGCGCCTGACGCAACGCGATTTGGCGCGAGAGCTTGGTATGGGCGTACGCTGGCTTCGCGAGATCGAAGGCGGCAATCCCCGCTCACGGCTAGACGATCACCTCATCTGTGCCTACCGGCTTGGTCTGTCGACCGGACATATCCTGATACCGCTGCTATTTGCGGGCCAGAAAATGTCCTTTCCTCGCCAGTTGGCAACAGGTGATCTTAGCGACCTTGAGCGGATGTGCATCGAACTCATCGCTCAGCGAAACCTCGACCATCTGACACAGGCTCTGACGCCAGCCTGGTCGGCCGTGGCTGTTCCAGGGGTTACTGGCCTATGATGTCGGCGATGGATCCTCCGCTCCACGAGCGCGTGTACGAAGGACTCAAGGAGGATTACCTTGCGGGTCATTTCGTGCCGGGCAAGAAGATCGATATCCAGGATCTCGCCACCCGTCATCGGTCGAGCAAGACGCCTGTGCGGGAAGCGGCGTTTATACTGGTGGGGGAGGGGCTTCTCGCGCATCATTCGGACGGCGGATTCCTCGTGCCGGTCAGGGAACCGGCCGAACTCGTCGAACTCCTCGCCTGGCATATGCAGTTGATGGCGGCAACGCTAACCAGACTGAGAGAGACAGCCATGCGAGAGGCGCTCCAGCAAAGTTTGGCTTTATCATCCATACCCTCACCAGTTTCTGTCGCTAACCTCGCTTCGGATATTTTCAGTTCGTTGGCCGCAGCCACCGGAAACCGTCAAGCGTTGATAGAAGTTCGACGTGTCAACGAAAGGCTTCACTACAGCCGAATCGCCGATGCAATAGATCCCGAACTCGCTGAAAAGGAGCTCGTTACGATCGCCGGCGTCGACGCTGCGAACTTACCAAAAGCTACGCGTCGACGGATTGAAGCATATCACATGCGGAAAATCGCGCATCAGCAAAAACTTATCAAATCATCAGAGCATCTATAAAAACATATAATTTTCAGAGACATCCACTCAGGAACCGTCCACGAAATCCGTGCCGAACGGTCCCATTGCCGATGGTGCGGAATATCACGCCAATCTGTCCCGATATATCCCCGCCCGCCAGTGTCGAACTCCATTACTTTTGGATCGCCGCACTCTTGCGGCAGTTTCTGAGGAGTGTGTCATGGAACGGAATGACGATCGTAACATCGACAAGCTGATCGACCTTGGTTCGGTGGTCGCCGAAACGAAGGGCGGCGCGAACAGCGGCGATGACAGCTTCCTTCAGCGGCAGCCCACCGGCATCGGCCTCGAGGACGACTGAAGGCTGTGGCGCGCGTCGTAACTGGCGCGCGCCATAACCAAAGTGAGGGGAGCCAGATGCAATATCAAATGCGAAAAGACCTTTATCATTGCGTTGCAGGACAAGAGGTTATCTTTCTCGATCTTTTCAAAGATCGGTATCTCGCGCTCCCTCGGTGTAGCACCCAAGCCTTCAGGCGCCTTGTGGCGGGAAACGGGAACGCTTTTGACGGAGATAAGGATGCTCTCGCACCGCTAGTGAATGCGGGATATCTCTTAGCCGGTTCCTCGGACTTCCAGGACTCCTATAGACCTGCAACCGAGATTCCGACCGGCGATATCTCGTTCGGCAAGAGGCAGCCTTTTCGTATCCGGCAGTTTCTGGTCGCGCTATACTGGGAACTGCTCACATCCGCGATGCTGAAATTCACTCCATTGGCGTCGGTGGTCGCGCGCTACCGGAACACTCGACGCAACTGTACCAAGGATGGAGAAATCGCTACGTCCAAGGTGCACCAATGGGCGTCCGCCTTTGATAGCACCGCCTTGATCCTAGGACGGGCGGATCGTTGCCTTGTTCGATCGCTGGCAATGTTCAACGTCCTCCGCAGAAGCGGCGTTGCAGCGGAATTCATCATTGGGGTCCGATCAGATCCATTCTCAGCGCATGCGTGGGTGCAGCGCGAAGGCGTCGTCCTGAACGACACCATTGAGCAAATCACCAACTACACCCCGATCCTGGTAATCACGTGACAGTCGACTTTTTCTCTATACTAGGCCGTGAGGCGCAACCTGTTACCCCAATCAACGGGCGTCTGCCAGCTGCCTTGGAATGGACGGACATCGCAGCTCACTCTTTATTGGCGCTCAGCGGTCATGGGAAATCACTTGTGCTCCTAGGCGACGCTGGCTTTGTCATTGGCACATTGTTCCATCGTCACGGTCCAGCAGAGCCCGTCTATGCGCTCGAACTCAAAGACGTCGAAGCGATCACGGCAACAAACGGACAGCATTTGGTCGATCGCTTCTGGGGTGCTTACATCGCCGTCATCCGAAAGCAAGATCGACTGATTGTCCTCAGGGATCCATCTGGCACCCTTCCTTGCTACTATGTTGCGTCTGGCGAACAACTGCTGTTGGCCTCCAATCCTTCGTTTTTCAGTATAGCGACCGGAAAGACTCACGATATCGATTGGCCCCAACTGGCTAGGGCGCTAGCTCTTGGCGATCTCTCCGAAGAGTCTACGGCGCTTGCTACTGTCCGCCAGCTTTTGCCAGGAATGAGCCTACAGATTCGGAAAGCGGAGATAGCAAGTGAAATGCCATGGAATCCATGGACCTTCGCTTGCGATCCGACACATCGAAGCCTTGAAGACGGAGCTGAGGTCTTGCACCGCGTGACGCAATGCTGTGTAGGCGGTTGGGGCAAATTAGGCCGGCATGTTCTTTTGGGCGTCTCTGGTGGTCTTGATTCGTCGATCGTCGCAGCCTGTCTCAGGGCTTCAGCTAGAGACTTTGCATGTGTGACGCTAAAGACCGATGATCCGTTGGGAGACGAACGCGTATACTCTCGAGCCCTAAGCTCGCATATCGGTCAACCTCTGTTTGAAGAGAGCTATGGCTTGGAGGATGTGGACCTCGACCGGTCGTCGGTAAGCCACTTACCCAGGCCATTTGGCCGTCCAGAGGCGAGGGCTTACGATGCGGCCTTAGTGCGGGTGGCAAAGCAAATCAATGCCGACTCGATATTCACAGGGAACGGTGGCGATAACGTATTCTATATGAGCCGCTCCGCTAGGCCCCTGGCTGATCTTTTCTCCGCAAATGGTTTATCGCTGGGCCTGCTCAGAACCACGCGCGACATCTCGAAGTTGACGGGATCGAATAGTGCTAATGTCATATGGCACGGGCTGCAGGCGTGGCGCAGAGCCGCGCGTGGCTATGCTTGGAAAATCGAACCACGCTTCCTATCAGATTCCGTGGTCCGGGCTTTGACTTCAGGGCCGGTTTATCACCCATGGTTGGAGCAGCCGGAAGGATTTAGCCTGCCGGCAAAAGCCGCTCAAATCGCCATGCTAATTCGCATGCACCATTCGCTAGATGCCTATCGTGAACGAGAAGGGATATCAGTCTTCCATCCTTTGGCTTCACAACCGTTGTTGGAGGCCTGCCTGCGGATACCTTCTTGGCACCAATGCGATCAAGGTGTTGATAGGGCTGTAGCGAGAAGAGCATTCCGTTCCTCGCTCCCAGATGTCGTAGTAAACCGCAGAAGCAAGGGCGGTCCACAGGGGTTTAGCTTTCAGGTATTCCATCGCTTTCGAAGGGGTATTATGGAGAGATTACTAGATGGTCGCCTAGCGCATGAAGGAATTATCGATAGGAACTCAGTGCATGCAGCATTTTCCTTAGATGGCCGTACGAGCGCAATGGATGTTGCGCGCTTGTTAATGTTGGTCGATGCTGAAGCATGGGTTGGACACTGGCGACCAAGATAAGCACGATAGTAAGTGTAGTTAGAAACCGCAAATCTATAAAGTAAAAACTTGCCTATGGCAAATCAATCGTTCGATTGCCACTCGCCCTTGTCTCCAATCCCACGGAGCCAGTAATCAAACCATCGAAGGTTGCGCTCATACGCTGAAAGTCTGTGCGCGGGCTGCCACTTTACATGATACTCATCAGGAAAAACGTACAGCGCCACCTGACGGCCTGCCTGCCTCAAAGCCATGTAGCTGGCAACAGCCCCTCGAAATTCGTCATCCGATTGTTGTATCAATAGAGGAGTTGAAACCTTCGCAGCATTGCTGATGAGAGAAATATGCGACCAGAAATCCGAATTATATTCAACCAGTTTGGGCCAGCCTCGTTCGTGATATGCTTTCGCAGCAGCTGGTCCTACAAGCGCGTCTTGGTAAGGCTCCCAGCAACATCCACTTACTGATGCTGCGCTAAAGAGGGGGCTGTTGATAAGCGCGAATTGGACCGTCGAGGATCCATCGCTCAACCCGGTGATACCGACCTTGCGCGGATTTGCCATGCCGCGGTCGATGAGATTCTGAACAGCGATTTCAATTGCTGACAGAACACTTCTGCGGTCGCTGAAGCGTCTGAAAAAGCTGAGTTCATTAACTTCGCTTTTGTCGGAATTACGTTCGAGGTTGGCAACATCGGGCCGATTGACGCTCAAAACGGCATAGCCCCGATTTGCGAAAACCTGGATTGGGAACTCGTCTCCCACACCACCTCGCAGGAAGCCGCGGGATATGTATTGGACGACGATCAGTGGATAGGTGCGGCCTGGCACGTATCCTACGGGATAGATCAGATCCCCGAATGCTTCAATCCCAAACACATTGCGCCAATGTAGACGCTCGACCTCACCCAATGAAAACCGCTGAAATACCTGATTTGGTTCATATACTACCTTAACCCGACCGCTATCTGCGTCTAGAAGGACCAAATGTCGCGGTCGAGTCGACTGCTCGCGTGCACATAACAGGTGCTGATTGGCGGGCTGACAATCGAGCAACAAGTCCGGAGTGCTAAACAAGCGTCTAGGTGCCAATGACCCAGGCTTCCATTCATAAATCGCCGTTTCGCTGTCACCCCATCCGTCGCGGCGAATGAATTGAACATTCTCTCCGTCTTTCGTCCACCAGAGGGACAAAGCCCCGGCGCAAAATGCGGACGCGCAGATTTTCTCGTTGCCACCACGGTCCTGGACAGCCACTTTATTGCCACCCAAGCGGTTTCCGTCGCTTGCGACGGAAACAAGCGCCTTTCGACCGCCGTCAGAGACCGCAGTGGGGCCAGCCTTATCGGTTCTTGCTTGGCTCTCGAACTCGATCTTCTCCGCGGCCGTGGCATCCCTTACATGGCGCGTAGAAGGGTCGATCGTTCTTACGTGGACGGAACTGGTCACCACGCGCGGACTATCGGCGAATAATGGAATAAAGCGCGCGTCGTATCGGAAGCCACGGCGCGCCTCGGAATGCAAAGCTTTGTTCAGCGCCGGATCCGGATAGCGCGACGAATAGACGAGATGGCTATTGTCCGCCAACATTGAAAACTCATCAACCCCCTCAGCTTCGCTCGACACCGCTTCGCTGCCCGCGCCATTGGCGGCGGCTCGCCATACTTGTGCCGCTGCTCCAGATCGCTTTAGAAAATAGACCCACTTTCCGTCATGCGACCAGATGAGTGGCGTTGCGGCTGCATATCCTGTTCGCACCGGTTCCCCTCCGATGCCGCTGACCATCTGGAAGTTGAAATCGCCGCCAGCGTCGATTGTTCTCACCCGCCCATGCGGGGCGACCTCAATTACATCGATGCGAAAGGAGTAGCGATTTATCGTGGGGTCGGCGGTCCTCACCTGGACCGCAACCAACTTCCGATCGGGCGAGAGGCTAAATATATGCTCCCCTTTCATGGGCCAAGAAGATCCAAAATCTGAGATGCGAACGAGATCTTCTGCAGTCAGGGGATTTTCGCGAGCGGTATTAGACACCGGCGGGTTTGCGCCGTTGGCGTAACTGGCGTTCCCGCTGCACGACAGAAGACATATAGCCGCTAGCGCTGCCGCATCCTTGCGAAGAATGCCGGACATTAGAAGCTCTTACTGATCGAAATGCTGAGGGATCGTCCAACGATGGAATAGTTGCTCGCGTCGTAGTGATATCCACCAGCAGCCGTTGTTCTTATGTAAGCAGGCTTTTCGTTAAAGATGTTGAGGGCTGAAATCGAAAAGCTAATGTTCGAGATCGCTGAGTGACCTGAAGGGGTTTCAAATTGAGCGACAAGATCGACGGTTTTGAAATCGCCGACATTCTCATAGGGCTGGAGCCGATTGTCGAAGGTGCCGCCAATATAAGAAAAAATTCCAGATAACGAAATAGTTTGATGTTTCCATTCAAGAGATGAAGATGCCCGCCAATGAGGAGGTCGATACAGAATTCCCGCGAGTTGGACGACCGGCTGGTTGGCGCTCAGTTGCTGCTTGCTGGTGAGATAGCTCGCGGCTCCATGTACGTTTAATTTGTCACGAGAGCCCAAGTCGATCCCATAGTCTAATGCAAGATCGATACCGTCAATCTTCTGTATGGCGGCGTTCTGTAGGTAGTTATTCACGATGGCAACGACATTGGCAGCCGCTGGATCGCCGCCCCCTTGGTTATACAAAGTGGTCGCACTGCTCAGCGCGGCAAGGACCTGATCGCGGCTCGGATTGAGCGTCACATAAGCATTGTATATTGGCGAAAAGGCCTGTGAATTCTGCGGAATTGGAGAAACGGCGCGGTCTCTATATGAGATATGGAAGTAGCTCGCGTCAATACGTAGTCCAGAGATAAAAAGGGGCGTAAACGTAGCAGTCGCGGTCAAGTTGGTCGCACGTTCTGGCTTCAGTTCCGGGTTTCCGCCGGACAAATAGAGGACTGTCCCGGGTGTAGGGCTGGTAGGGAAGAACTGAGTATCACCGACCTGTGAGTAAGCGCTTCTAGGCCGCCCTTGTTGGTACTGCGTAGGAGCTTTGAACGATTTTCCCCAGCTGAATTTGAACATAACATCGCGGATCGGAGCATAAATGAGACCCAGCTTTGGTGTCACGACGTTGCCGACGTGGCTAATATCCTCGTAACGTGCAGCCGCAGTTAATGTTAGCCGATTTACAAGGTCGATATTGTTATTTGGAGCGATGAGAGGGAGAAATAACTCTCCAAAGCCATAAGTTGTCGTTTGAGCCTGGGTAAATGCGAGGGTCGGCCGAACGCCGCCCTGCTCGACTGTGCCTATGTCGAGTATGAACTTCGCTTCTCTTACACCGGCACCAGCGGCTAGACGAGCGCTTCCTCCTGGGAGTTCGAATAACGGGCCTTCAGCATTTGCCTCAATTGCCTTGAGGCGATTGGTGTAAACGCCTTGTTGAGTGAGATAGGGCACATTGCCGAATGCCACATACGCCAATTGTTTTGCACGGCTTTCGCCGAGTGTCCCAGCTAGTTTCAATTCCCAATCGTTGCTAAGAGCGAGTTTGAGGCTGGGGCTAGTTGTCCACGAGCGCGTGCTGATGCGGATATCGGCGCCTGAGCCAAGACAACCGTCAGTCACCGTGTAGTTTACACAGAGACGGCTCTTTCGGTTGTTGAACTGGGCATCGAGTTCGAATGAGATGCGGTCACTGATCTGTTGGTGCCCAGCAACCACGATGCTGTGCTGCTTTTGCCCGGCTTGGAGTGTATCAGAAGGATCGTTTGAACGTGTGTAAGAGCGCTGGCCTGCCGTGATGGGGGCAATGTCGCGATAATCGTACGCGGCCATAAAGCCGCCGCCGTACCACCGTTTGCCGGTTACAACGTTGAATTGGCGCTCAGAGTCGCCACCGTCCGTTGCGCCGCCAAAACGTGCCGACGCGATCGCGCCGTTGAAGTCCTTGCGTAGAATTACGTTTGCTACACCGCCGACCGCGTCGGATCCGTATAGAGCGGATGATCCGTCAGTCAGGACTTCTACTCGATCGATGGCTGCAAGAGGTAGAGCAGAGATATCCACTCCTTGACTCATTGCGTCGTAGGCGACCCGGTGTCCGTTGACGAGCGTCAGCGTCGCGTCTGCGCCGAGGCCACGAAAATTGAGAGTTGATGAGGAACTTACGTTCTCTGAAGTACCTTGTCCACCACCTGGAATTGTTGGATTTTGCCCTCCAGCATAGTTTTGAACGAGACTTCGCGCAAAAGTACCTAGATCGTTGATGCCCCGGCTTTTAATCTCTCCTCTCGTAGTAACAACGAGTGGTGAAACCGGCTCTCCCCCTCGGATGTGCGATCCCGTGACAACAATATCAGCCTGGCCCGCCGAGCGATCCGCTAGATCCCCCGACGGCTCCGATCGCCCCCGGATGATGATGACGTCCTTTCGGAACTGCGCCGCCAGGTCGGAACCTTCCAGCAGCACCCGGACGGCTTCGTCTACGCTATAGGTTCCGTGCAGCGCCGGAGCATGTCGCCCCAGCACCGCCTCGGACGTGAATATGATCTCCTTGCCTGACTGACGGCTGACCGCTTTGAGGGCCTCCCCGAGGTCACCGGCCTCGATCTTGTATTCGATACGGCGTTGCTCCTGGGCAAGTGCGGAGGCGCCCGGAACAAGCGTACCAATCGCCACCGCAGCAAGGAGCGCACAACGAAACCGTGACCGAGACCGCATCCGAACCATTCTTGCCCCCTTTGAAAATCCCGACAAGTTGGCGGGAGTTTCAGGGAGCATCGCAACAAATCTGCAATCTACGGGGTAGGGGGTAAAATAATCTCCGGCTATTTTTTGGAGAGCGTGATTTCATCCGATTTGGTTCGTTCGGCGCTGAGGTCGAACAGCACCGCGAGCCGATCAGCAACCTGGTCGGCGTCGTCAACGCGGAAGCGTCCACTGACCCTCAGCGCACCGATGTCCTGATCCGCTAGCCTGATAGATGTCGCCGAATCCTTGTTCGCTTCGGCGATGACGGCGTACAGAGGGGTTCGCTCATACTCGCGGATCAGTGGCTGCTGCGAAGCAAGTGATGCGGGGGCGATCCCGACTTTGTCCAAGATATTCGAGGGAGTCGCCGGTGTTACCGCTGTGAAGCTGAGCACTTCGCCGGGCTCCAGCCTCGCCACCGCAGCGGCACCGTGGTCGCCTTTCGCGCTGTCCGGGCGCTCGACGTCGACCGCGCCTCGTAACAAGCGCACGGTCACGCGCTTGTCGCTCCCTAGAATGACGTCGAACACCGTGCCTCGTGCCGTCACGCTCCCGCCGCCGGCGAGCACGATGAACGGGCGGCCCTCGTGCGCGACATCGAAGCGCGCGCGACCGCGTTTGAGCCGAAGTTCCCTCCGGGTCTTGCCGAGGTCCGTCGATAATTCGCTTCCTTCATCGAGCTCGACGACAGAGCCATCAGCGAGGCGAATGTGTCGCCGTCCACCGACCACCGTGTCGTAAGTCTGCCACTCGGTGGGAGCGTCACGGTTCAGCTGAGCGGCTTGCACAGGCCGATACACCGGGCCGCGCATCACTCTGTTGGCGAACCAACCGCCGGCGCTGATAAGAAGGAGGACGCTCGCTGCCAATCCCGCCCATTTCCACTTTTGGGCGACCGGCTCATTGTCGTTGTCCTCGCTCTCGAGTTCCTCCCTCTGAGCGGCCAGGAATCGCCCGAGCGCGAAGATTTCGCCTGCTCGATCATAGGCACCGCGATGTGACGCGCCGAGCGAGAGCCAGCGTTCAAATTCAGGCCGATAACTCTCTGCCTCGGGGCCGCGCATCCTCGCGAACCATAGCGCCCCTTCGCGCGTCAACTGATCCAATCGCGGTACGCCCTCCGGCTGCTTTTTGTCAGCCATTGGCATTGCCAATGTTCTTGCCGATCCGCACGATGGCCTCCGCCACATGCCACTCCACAGTTCGCATACTGATGCTCAGCTGCTCCGCGATCTGTCTATAGCCGAGTTCGTCGACGCGATGTAACAAATATACTTCTTTTGTCCTGGGCGGGAGGCGGTCGATGGCAAGGCGATAGTGCTCCCGCATTTGGTTCAGTTCCGCCGCTGCGTCTGGACCGGGCATCTCCTGATCGGCCGCGCAGGCGGTTGGGTCGAGAGGCCGGCTCTTCGCCCAGGCTCGCACCCGGTCAGCCAGGAGGTGGCGAACAATCCCATGCAGATAGGCGCCAGGATTGCTCCAGGCAGTTGACGATCGTGAAGCTGCCAGCCGGGTGAAGGCCTCCTGGACCATGTCGTCCCGATCATCTTCCAGCCATATTCGCCGACGCAGAAAGGAACGTAGCTTCGGGGCCTCTTCGCGATACAGGGCGACGAACTGATGCTCCTCGTAAATGGTGGCCGCGGGCGCGCAGGCGCCTTCGCTTTGCTGCGCCTGATACATGGGCTCAGACGCGCTGGAGAGGATTGAACGGCGCCGGTACCCAGTAGCGGCTTTGAACGAAAGACAGCATGACAGGACCACCCAAGGGCGGCGGGCAACATTGTCCAACGACTGCGCTCAACCTGAGTGGATGAGCCCACCATCATGCCTGGAAGGATGAACCTACAGCCGGGCCCCAGCCTTTTCCCGCACCGCACCGAAAATGTGCATTGAATTCCCGCCTGTGGCAAGATGGGAAAAGCGGGAGCCCGTACACTGCGGCCCAATAGGGAAATGTCACGTGAAATCGCATTCGCGCGCCGACGGTGCGGCGGCCATTTCCACAATTCGGTCGAAAAAGCGATCGAGCATTTGGCTCGTTTCCGCCCGGAGCTCGACGATGATCCGGCGCCCGTCGAACGGATCACGGCGAAGGTCGACGAAGCCGCGGTCAGCCAGGCGGTGGACAATCCTTTGCGAATTACGCTCGGACGCGCTTGACGTACCTGTGAGCGATGTCAGCGATCTCGGCTGAACGTTCCTTTGGGTATAGAGATCGAGCAGCATCTCAAAGGCCGGGATGGTGAAAAGCTCTTTTCCGAACTCGTCTGCGCGCAGCCGCTGCAGTTGTTCGGTCAGTCCGATCATGCGACATCGGCTGACCGTAGTCGTTATGCTCCGCCCCTCGATCATTGCGAGCCCCCTTGCGTTGGCAACCGTGCGGATCGCGGGGAATAGATTCTCAATCTTGCTCGAATGGGCATCGGGGAGCTCCTTTCTGATGAGAGAGAGAAACCCATGTTGCGCAGCTCATATTGTAAGTTTTTGCGTGTAAATGTTCCGCAGTGGCCTTTCCTCCATTTTGGATGATAACGTGTCATGCAGGAGCAACTCCAACCGATCACCGCCCGCGCACACCTGGTCGAGGCGCGCGTCCGGCTCGACAACACGATCCGGGGCCTTTGCGCCACCTTCGGGATCATCCCGGGAGCCGGCCTGGGCGAGCTCTTTCTCGCGCGGATGTAGGCTGCCGTCGCCATCCCAGGCCTCGGCGAGGCGGTAGCCTCGCTGCTTCGGGCTTGGACCGGCTTGATCGACGAGATCCGTCGGGTCGTCAAATCGTTGTGTGGTGCACAAACCTTGAGGTGACGCCACCTTGCCTTTGCCTCATCCTTGATAGTCGCGGGTCAGGATGAGGCGCAGCATGTCGCCGAAGGCCATTTTCAGACGTTCCATGTCGATTGCCGGGTCGCCGACCACCCGCATCCAGAGGCCTTGGATCAGGATGAGGAGCATCTCGATCCGGGTGCTGATCACCTCTTCGCTCGCGCCGGGCAGGAGCGGTGCGAGGAACTGGTGCGCGTTTTCTCGCAAGCGCTGGTCGTAATGCGCCACGATGTCGCCGATGGGTTTGCTGCGCTCCACATGGGAATAGACCTCGATCACAAAGGCGGCCTTGCTTCGCTGGACGATCTCGGAAAATCCTGAAAGCGCGGCCGCGATCACGGCGTCACTGTCGAATCGCTGCTCGCCCGGAAGAATGGGGGAGCGGCTGATGAAATCCTCGAAGTTACGCTCGCACAGCGCAATGACAATCGCATCCTTGCTATCGAAATATCGATAAAGATGTCCGACAGACATCTGGGCCTCTTCTGCGATCCGATTGACGCTGGCTGCTTGGAATCCTTCCCGACGGAAACAGATACTGGCTGCGTCCAGTACCTGTTCTCGCCTTTGTTCCTGACGTTGTTGCTGCCGCAACAGCGCATCCATCCTCTTAACCATCAGGGTCTTCTGCTCATTTGGTTTCTTGACCCGCTTTCCTTAGCAGGATAAGCACGAAAAAAAAAGAGTGAACAGTTGCTCTAAATTCTTATCGCCTCTGGAGGAAGCTCATCCCCATGTTCCGTTGGAATGCCGAAAAGAAAGCCGTGTCCCGGCTCCCCGCAATTACTCGCTCGCATCCCGGCGGCGGCAGGTCTCGTCGCGGCGAGGCCATCATAGCCGCTTCCTTGCTGATGACGCTTTCAGCATGCGGGGCGGATGAGCCGCAGGGAACAGCGAACGCCGCGCCAGAGGTCGTCGTCCTCAAGGTCAAGTCGGAGGCGGTTTCGCTCGCCACGGCGCTGCCCGGCCGCACCAATCCCTATCTTGTCGCGGAAGTCCGTCCCCAGGTCGGCGGCATCCTGCTGCGCCGCCTGTTCGAGGAGGGCAGCAACGTTCGCGCCGGGCAACCGCTCTATCAGATCAACCCGGCGCCGTTTCGTGCAACGCTCGCGTCCGCACAGGCCACGCTGACTTCCAGTCAGCTGTTGTCGAAGCGCTATGACCGCCTGATCAAGAGCGAGGCCATCAGTCAGCAGGAACGGGACGACGCCCGGGCGAAATATCTCGCGGCCAAGGCCGCCGTGGATGCCGCCCGGATCGATCTCGAGTTTACGCGCATCACCGCGCCGATCTCGGGCCGCATCGGCCGCTCCACCTTCACCCAGGGCGCGCTTGTCACCGGCAACCAGGCGCAGCCGCTGGCGACCGTGCAGCAGCTTGACCCAATCTTCGTCGATATCGTCCAGCCTTCGACGGCTCTGCTGAAGCTCAGAGGGGATCTTGCCAGCGGCCGACTGGTGAGGTCGGGGGACAATCAGGCGAAGGTCAGCCTGAAGCTGGAAAACGGCAAGGTCTACGATCATCTCGGCACGCTCAAGTTCTCCGAAGTGAGCGTCGATACGGGGACGGGCGCGGTCACGCTGCGCGCGATCTTCCCCAATCCCGACGGCATCCTGCTGCCGGGGATGTTCGTCCATGCCGAACTGCAACAGGGCGTGCGACAGGGCGCGCTGCTCGTGCCACAGCGTGGCATCGCCCGCGACGCGGCCGGCCAGGCGAGCGCGCTCGTCGTCGGCTCCGACAACAAGGCGCAGCAGCGCAAGATCACGGTCGAACAGAGCATCGGCTCCCGCTCGCTCGTGAGCAGCGGGCTCCGGCCCGGTGACCGCGTGATCGTCGATGGCGGTCAGAACGTGAAGCCGGGGGCCCCGGTCAAAGTCGTCAAGACCTTGAGCTGAGGAGCTGCCACAGATGTCGCGTTTCTTCATCGACAGGCCCATCTTCGCGTGGGTCGTCGCCATTGTGATCATGCTTACCGGCTTTCTGGCGATCCGGTCGCTGCCGGTTAATCAATATCCCAACATCGCGCCGCCTGCGGTTGCGATTTCCGGCATCTACCCCGGTGCCTCGGCCCAGACGGTGCAGGATACCGTAACCCAGGTGATCGAGCAGCAGCTCAACGGCTTGGACGGACTTCGATACATCAAGTCCGAAAGCAATGCCGACGGCAGCTTCATGATCATCGTCACCTTCGATCAGGGCACCAACCCTGACATTGCGCAGGTACAGGTCCAGAACAAGCTTGCCCTCGCAACGCCGCTGGTCCCCGCCGAAGTGCAGTCGCAGGGCATCCGTGTCGCGAAATTCCAGGTCAACTTCATGCTTATCGCGGGGCTCGTCTCGATGGACGGCAAGCTCAGCGACTATGACCTCGGCGACTATGTGGTGTCCAAGCTTCAGGATCCGCTGACGCGGACGAAGGGCGTCGGCGACTTCCTTGTGCTCGGCTCGCAGAACGCGATGCGCGTCTGGCTCGACCCCACCCGGCTCACCAGCTTCAACCTGACGCCGCTCGACGTGAGCAATGCGATCCGCACCCAGAACGTACAGGTATCGTCCGGCCAGCTGGGCGCACTGCCGAGCCCAAAGGGCCTCGAACTCAATGCGACCATCATCGGCAAGACGCGCTACCAGACCCCCGACCAGTTCCGGAACATCCTGCTCAAGGTCAATCCCGACGGCTCGCAGGTACGCCTGAGCGACGTGGCCAAAGTGGAACTGGGCGCGGAAAACTTCTCGATCCAGGCCGAGTACAACAAGGGCAAGCCGGCTGCCGGCATAGCCCTGCGTCTGGCTACCGGTGCCAACGCGCTGGACACGATCAAGGCCGTCCGCGCCACGCTCAAGGAACTCGAACCAGGTCTGCCGGCCGGCGTGAAGATCATTTATCCCTACGATACGGCGCCGGTCATCGGCGAGTCCATCAATGGCGTCGTGCATTCGCTGTTCGAAGCGATTTGCCTCGTCTTCGTTGTCATGTTCGTCTTTCTCCAGAACTGGCGCGCGACGATCATTCCGACGCTGGCAGTGCCCGTGGTTCTTCTGGGCACCTTCGGGGTCATGGCCGCCTTCGGCTTCACCATCAACATCCTCACCATGTTCGGCCTTGTCCTGGCGATTGGCCTGTTGGTCGATGACGCCATCGTCGTGGTCGAAAACGTCGAACGCCTGATGCACGAGGAGCGGCTGTCTCCGATCGAGGCCACGCGCAAGTCGATGGGCCAGATTAGCGGCGCGCTGGTCGGCATCGGTCTTGTCCTGTCAGCCGTCTTCGTGCCCATGGCCTTCTTCGGCGGATCGACGGGTGTCATCTATCGCCAGTTCTCGGTCACGATCGTTGCGGCCATGACGCTTTCGGTCCTCGTTGCGCTGATCTTCACGCCGGCCCTGTGCGCTACGTTTCTCAGGCCGATCGAGCACGGCCATGAAGAAAAGCGGGGCTTCTTCGGTTGGTTCAACCGCTGGTTCGACCGCCTAACGCAACGCTTCGACACGAGCGTTACGCGGTTCGTCGGTGCCCGCAAACGCGGCATGATCGCCTTCGTCATGATCGTTGCCCTGCTGGCCGTGCTGTTCCCGATGATCCCGACATCGTTTCTTCCTGACGAGGATCAAGGCACGATGTTCGTGCAGGTCCAGATGCCACCCAACAGCAGCGCCGAACGTACCCGTGCGGTGTTGTCCCAGGTCGCCGACTACCTCATGGATGAAGAGGGTGACTCCATCGACAACGTGATGTCGGTCACGGGCTTCAACTTCGCGGGCCGGGGCCAATCGTCGGGCATGGCATTCGTCCGGCTCAAGCCGTGGGAAGAGCGCAAGAGCAGCGTCTTTGAGATCAGCAAGCGGGCGATGAAGAGGTTCAGCCGGATCAAGGACGGCACCGTCATCGCCTTCGTTCCTCCCTCGGTGATGGAATTGGGGCAGGCCACCGGCTTCAACCTGTTCCTTCAGGATCGGGATGGTCTCGGCCATGAAAAGCTGATGCAGGCTCGTGACAAGTTCCTGGCGATGGCCGCCAAGAACCCCGCCCTGCACATGGTGCGCCCGAACGGGATGAACGATGAGCCGCAGTACAAGGTGCTGATCGACGACGAGAAGGTGCGGGCGCTTGGCGTCAGTCTCAATGACGTCAACGCGACGATGTCCGCAGCCTGGGGCTCTGCCTACGTCAACGACTTCATCGACAAGGGGCGCGTGAAGCGCGTCTTCATCCAGGGCGTTCCGCAGTCGCGCATCTCGCCCGAGGATTTCAGCGAATGGTATGTCCTCAACAAGGAAGGGGAGATGGTCTCGTTCGCCTCGTTCGCGACCGGCGAGTGGACCTACGGGTCACCCAAGCTCGAGCGCTATAACGGCGTCTCCGGGATCGAGATCATGGGCGAACCCGCACCTGGCAAGAGCTCCGGCGAAGCCATGGCCGCGGTCGAGGACATTGCGCGATCGCTGCCGAGCGGCATCCATGTGGCCTGGACGGGTCTTTCCTATGAGGAGCGTCTGTCCGGTTCCCAGGCCCCCGCGCTCTACGCGCTGTCGTTGCTGATCGTGTTCCTGTGCCTTGCCGCGCTCTACGAAAGCTGGTCGATTCCGCTGTCGGTCATGCTCGTGGTGCCGCTGGGCGTTCTTGGCACGGTCCTTGCCACGCTGGGGCGGGGCCAAGGCAACGACGTCTTCTTCCAGGTCGGCCTGCTCACCACCATCGGTCTTTCCGCGAAGAACGCGATCCTGATCGTCGAGTTCGCGCGCGAACTGGTGGACCGGGAGGGTAAGAGCCTGAAGGACGCGGCTATCGAGGCGGCCCGCCTGCGCCTGCGGCCGATCATCATGACCTCGCTTGCCTTCACTGTGGGCGTCATTCCTCTTGCTGTCGCAAGCGGAGCAGGCTCGGGGTCCAAGCATGCCATCGGCACGGGCGTCGTCGGCGGCATGATCGCGGCCACGCTGCTCGCGATCTACTTCGTCCCGCTCTTCTTCGTCGTCGTGATGGGCTTGTTCGATAAGAAGAAAAAGGCGGATCCGGCGGATACGGATAAGGGCGGCCCGTCCCCCATGCCCACCCGCGAACCGGCACTGGCCGGTGACGGGGCGTCCGGTGACTAGCGCAGGCGGTCACACATCCTGCGTGGCCCGGTGCGAACCAAGGTTCGGCCGGGCTGCGCCCCCATCGCGAAATTCCCTTCCCCACACTCACTGCGTCGGGACAAAAAAATGAACAGACTTCCTGCCACTCCCCTGCGTGCGATCCGCACGCACTATCGCCGGCCCGGCATCGCCGCTCTAGGCTGCCTTGCCGTCGCTTTGAGCGGCTGCTCGCTCGCTCCCGATTACCACCGCCCGGCCTCGCCTGTCGCGCAGCAGTATCGGGAGCCGGTCACCTCAAGCGCCGATGGCCGCATGGTCACTGACATCAGATGGTCCGACATGTTCGCCGACCAGAAGCTGCAGAGGCTCATCCAGCTCGCTCTCGACAACAACCGCGACTTGCGGGTCGCGGCCCTGAATATCGAGAAGGCGCGCGCCCAGTACCGCATACAGAGGGCCCAGCTCATCCCCGACGTGGGGGTGACGGCCACGGGGACCGAACAGCACCAGCCCCGGGACATGGCGATGTTCGACAGCACGTACAGCCTTGGCGTCGGCATCAGTTCCTATGAACTGGACCTGTTCGGGCGGGTGCGCAGCCTGAAGGACCAGGCTCTGCAATCCTATCTCTCGACGGTCGAGGCTCGCCGCGCGGCACACATCAGCCTGATCTCGGAAGTGGCCACCACCTATCTCACGATGGCGGCGGATCTGGACCTGCAGAAGCTCGCGCACGATACGCGGGACAACCGGCAAAGGTCGTTCGACATCCTCACGCAGCGCCATGCCGCCGGCACTGCCTCGTTGCTCGAAGTCAGGCAGGCCGAAGGAGAACTGGAAGACGCAAAGGCAGCGGCGCTGGCTTCGGACAATCAGGTCGCCATGGACCGCAATGCGCTGGATCTGCTGGTGGGCGCTCCTGTGGCCGGACAGTTCCTGCCGGAGAAGGACACGCTCACGTCCATTGTCAGGTTGCGCGATATTCCCGCCGGCATCCCGTCGGACCTCCTTCACAACCGGCCCGATATCCTTGCTGCCGAACACGATCTGATGGCTGCGAATGCCAATATTGGCGCGGCCAGGGCGGCATTCTTCCCCAGCATCAGCCTGACGGGCGGCGTCGGACGCGCCAGCACGGAGTTGGAAGACCTGTTCGACAATGGCAACTACACCTGGAGCTTCACGCCCCGGATAAACCTGCCTATCTTCACCGGGGGCAAGCTGAAGGCCAATCTCGACATTTCCAAGGCCGGCCGGGATATCGCGGTGGCGCGCTATGACAAGACGATCCAGTCGGCCTTCCGGGAAGTATCCGATGCCCTGTCGCAGCGCAGCGTGATGGACGGCCAGTTCGCGGCGCGGCGGCGGCAGACCGAGGCGGCACGGGCCAGCAGCGATCTCGTGGACGTTCGCTACAGGGAAAAAGTCGCCGGTTATCTGGAAGTCTTGGACGCGCAGAGGACGCTCTATGCCTCCGAGCAGAACCTTATCCGCACGAAGCTGACCCAGGAGGCCAATCTGGTCACCTTGTACAAGGTGCTGGGCGGCGGTTGGAGCGAGCAGTCCCCCGAACAGCCTTCAGAGCAGCCGAACACCCCGGTCGAAGGATACGCACGATGACCATCGGCGATGTAAAGGCAACCGACGACGGTTTGATGCGGCGCACTCGCACACAGGACCGCAAGGAGGCGCGGCGGCAGCACCTGCTCGATGTCGCACGGGCGCTTTTCTATGAGAAGGGTTTCTCCGCGACGAGCATCGACGACATCATCCGCCGCGCAGGGGGAGCGGTCGGGACCATCTATCTCTATTTCGGCAGCAAGCTGGCACTCTTCGAAGCGGTCATCCGAGACGAAGCGGCCAAGTTTTCGTGCAGGGTGGCCACCGCCCTCGATATGGCCACGGAGAAGAACCTCTCGCTTGAAGAAGCGGCCGAAAAACTCGTGGGCGCGGCAACGGACGAAGAAGCGATCGGCCTGCTGCGCCTCGTCATCGCGGAGGGGCAGAGATATCCGATCATCCGGGAGATCTATCGCGAGATCCTGGCAGGCATCCACCAGGATGTCAGGATGCTTATCCGCAGATCGGAGTTCTGCCGGGGTCAGGTCCTGTCGGTGGAAAGCGTCGATCTGATCCTAACGACACAGATCGCCGATGCCCAATTGAGCCTTCTGACTGGTGTGAGCGAAAACGGCGCTGGCCCTCTGTGCCAACGACGGTGAGACAAAGCACCGCCGGTAATTTAGCCTTGAGGGCGCGGATGAGATATCACCATGGTTATGCCGCGTATACCAAACGACGAGACGAACTCCGCCGCCGCGGGCGCTGCCGCCGAGGAAGGCCGAAGGCCGACGCTGGTGGCAGCGCCCGCGGCGGCATCGCCCGAGCTCTCGGACCGCCCGCAGCGGCGGAACTTTGGCGCCAAATATAAGCTGCAGATCCTCGACGAGATTGATCGTGCCGCCGGCACACCAGGGGCGATCGGTGCCATCTTGCGGCGTGAAGGAATCTATTCCTCCTCGATTACCGAGTGGCGGCGGTTGCGCGCTACTGGGGCATATGAAGGTCTGAGCCCCGTGAAGCGGGGCCCAAAGCCGATGGCATCCAACCCCGTGTCAGCAGAGCACGCGCAGCTGAAGCGAGAGCACAAACG
The DNA here is from genome assembly GCF_000803645.1 of Sphingopyxis fribergensis. NCBI lineage: Bacteria > Pseudomonadati > Pseudomonadota > Alphaproteobacteria > Sphingomonadales > Sphingopyxidaceae > Sphingopyxis > Sphingopyxis fribergensis. The sequence goes on from NZ_CP009122.1 coordinate 322,987, forward strand.
GCTTCAGCAGCGCCTGGAGCGTGCCGAAGCTGTGATAGAAATTCAAAAAAAAGTCGCGCGTTTGATAGGCTTCCCGATCGAGGACGACGAGAAGCCGTGATGGATGCGTTGGCTACGCTGGGTACCGGCTCGGGCATCATTGCGGCGGCTTGTGACGCGCTGGGCGTGTCGCGTGCGACTTTCCATCGCCGTCAGGTTGCTGTGGCTTATCCCCCCGCTGCTCGCGGCAAACGGCCAGCGCCAGCGCGTACCATTCTCGGGCCAGAGCGTCAGCATATCATCGATTTGCTGCGAGAGCCGCACTTTGCAGACCTCGCACCTGCGGAGATCTACGCTACGCTGCTCGATCAGGGCATCTACCACTGTTCGATCCGTACAATGTACCGGATCCTCCACGAGCATCAGGAAGTTAGGGAACGCCGTCGGCAACTTCGCCACCCCGTCTATCAGAAACCCGAGCTGCTGGCCGAAGGCCCCAATCAAGTCTGGTCATGGGACATCACCAAGCTCATGGGGCCGAGCAAATGGACCTACTTCTACCTTTATGTAATCATTGATATATTTAGCCGACGCGTCGTTGGATGGCATGTCGCCGACACCGAAAGCGCTGCTCTGTTCAAGCCGCTATTCGAAGATTGCGTCGCCAAACATAACGTCTCACCAGGCCAGCTCACCCTACACGCCGACCGCGGGCCATCGATGAAGGCCAAGGCTACCGCGCTCATGCTCGCCGATCTCGGCGTCACCAAATCCCACAGCCGGCCATATACCTCGAACGACAATCCTTTCTCGGAAAGCCACTTCAAGACATTGAAATATCAGCCACAGTTCCCAAAACGCTTCGGCTGCGCCCAAGACGCAAGGACGTTCTGCCGGCACTTCTTCGCCTGGTATAACCGAGACCATCATCATCTCGGCATCGGGCTGATGACGCCCGACCAGGTGCATTACGGCCAGGCAGATGCAGTCCACGCCGCCCGTCAAACGATCCTCGATGACGCCTACCGCTCAAACCCAGAGCGCTTCGTCAATCGACCACCACGACCGCCACAAAAACCAACCGCGGTCTGGATCAACCCACCGGCCCAGGAGCGAAAGACGATAGCTTAATCTCCCGACCCGGCTGTCTCACAATCGTTGACACGTTCCGTGGGCCGGCGCAGGCATGCGAAGTTCGCAAAGGGATCTTGCAGATGCTTGTCGTCCAGAAAAACTAGGCGATCTGGTGTTCCTGGAGCGGCGGCCGATCACGTCAAACTACTCAGCGCACCCAGTTTAGCGAAGTTTGCTGCGGCTCTTACACGGTTAAGGTCGGACGCTTACGCCTTTGCCACCGCCTAGTTCTCAAGCGAGCCGAGTTTTGCCAGTTCCCCAGGGGTGGCGCCTGTCCAGGCCTTGATGCCGCGGCAAGCGCTCGATGCCTCTGAGTATCCTAATTGCTCGGCGAGCCGGGCGACGGGAGCTTGACCCGGTGCGCACAGTTCACGCGCCTTTCTCTCACGCTCGTCGCGAACGATCGCTCGTAGGCTGGTGCCGCTTAGCGCCAATTTGCGCTGCAGCGTTCTCTCCGCGAGCCCCACGGCCTTACCGATGGTAGCCAGCGTTACCGGCTCGGTGCCGAGGCGTGCGGCGACCGCAGCTTGTACGCGCTCGACGAGGAACGCCGGCAACCCGCGATCTTCGATCAGGTCGCTGAGGTGGCGCTGCATGAACGGAAAGAACACCGCCGACGCGGCATCGCGGAAGGTCGTGCCGGCGTCATCGTTGTCGATCAGGATGCGGTTGGTCTCCTGCCCGAAATAGATCGGGGCCTTGAAGAACTGGCGGAGCGGCGCAATGTCGTGCGGGGCGGAATCCTCGAAATGGATTTCGCTTGGGTGCCAATGCGGGCCGAGCCGCAGGCGCAGCCAGCAGATCGTCGCGCCGATGGTGAAAAGTGCATCCTGCCGCCGCAGTCCGCTAAGATTGCGCGCATGAACCCGGTACGACCAGCTGAACAGGGCCTTGTCCTGTTCGCAGATCGCATCGGCCCCCTCCTGCCATGCGCCGAGGAAGGCGCTGAGATGCGCGAACCCGTCGGAGATGCTCGACGCCGTGCTGAACAGCACCCCCAGCGGCCCCAGCGCGCTGGGTTGGAAGCGGCGGCACAGTTCGAGGCCGAGATTAGGCTCGCGATAGCGTCGGGCGGCCCCTTCGAAAAAGACGAGATAATCGCGCAACGGGATCCAGGCATAGGGATCAGCAGATGCAAGCGCGGGCGTCGGCCAAGGTGCTCTGCCCTGCGCCATGGCCCAGTCGCGCGTGGCGGCCGTGACCGAGTGAAGAACGCTGGTTCGCACCCGGGGCTCTGCGTCTGAAGATCGTGCCATCGCCTCCCTCGAAACCGGAACGGACCGCCGGCACAACCCGCAGCTCTGCGCGGCATCCACGGCCAAACTAGAAAGACTGGCGCATTTCGTCAATATACTGGCGCATTTAGTCAACGCGATTGGCGTCGATACATGTAGGTTGAACATATCAAGAATAAAAACATTCCCGAAAATCTTATCGGGCAAATTTCGCGCTTAAATCGGCACGATAAGAGGCCGGCGGCGCACGCACGTCCTGAAAAAATCTGAAATAACGGGCCTGAAGAAAACAGGTCGGGAGGAAAGCAGTAACTGCAAACATGGGGGTAAAATCGATGAAGCGTATATTGTTATTTTGCACATCCTCTCTCACACTATGTTCAGCTCCGGCCTTCGCCCAGCGAACGGCTGAGGCTGCGGACCAGGCCCAGACATCCGTTGCCGAAAACAGCGGCGAGATCGTCGTCACCGCGACGCGTTCGGCGCAGGTCGTCAGCCGCGTGCCGATCAGCATCAGCGCCTACAACCAAGCCTCGCTCGACAAGACCGGCGTTCGCGACGTCGCCGGCATCGTCGCGCAGACCCCGGGCTTGGTGTTTCAGACCACCAGCCGCGCCACCAACATCGCCATCCGCGGCATCAGTTCAACCGCTGGGGCGGCTACGACCGGGATCTACATCGACGACACCCCGATCCAGATCCGTTCGCTCGGTTATGGCGGTGGCAATGCCTATCCGATCATCTTCGATCTCGACCGGGTCGAAGTCCTGCGCGGCCCGCAAGGCACGCTGTTCGGCGCCGGCTCGGAAGGCGGCACGGTGCGCTTCATCACCCCCAAGCCCGACATGACCCGCCAAAGCGGCTACTTGCGCAGCGAGTTGGCGTTCACCGAAAGCGGCGCCCCGTCGTACGAGGCGGGAGCGGCACTCGGCGGCCCGCTGGTGGCCGACAAGATCGCCTATCGCGCCAGCGGTTACTATCGCCGCAACGGGGGGTATGTCGACCGGCGCAACTTCGACACCAAGGCCACGGTCAGCCACAACGACAACTGGGACCGCAGCTACGCCGGCCGTCTCGCCTTGGCCTTTGCGCCTAGCGAGACGCTGACGATCACGCCGTCGATTTTCTACCAGAATACCTTCTCGCACGGGTCGTCGTTCTACTGGGATAGCCTGTCCGATCTCGATGCGCACCGCTACATCAACGACCAGCCGGGCGCCGAACCTTCGCACGACGAATTCTACTTGCCCGCGCTAAATATCGACTACGACATGGGGCCGATGCGCCTGGTCGCCAACGCCTCCTACTTCGACCGCAGCACCCGCAATACGGTCGATTACACGACCTTAAACCAGAGCCTGTTCACCGGCATTTCGCTGCCCAGCATCCCCGGGCAGCACGCGGAAAGCAATTACAGCAACACCCAGAAGAACTACACTGGCGAGTTGCGCCTGCAATCGAACGATGCCGACGCGCGGCTGCGCTGGGTGGTGGGCGGATTTTGGTCGCGCAACCGGCAGACCGCGCAGCAGCAGGTCGCGGACACCTACTTCCCGACCTATATCCTGAGCACCTTCGGTGCTCCCTATACCGCGATCTTCGGCCAGTCCCTGGTCGATGGTCACCTGATCTACGACCAGGTTACCCGTTCGGTCGATTCACAGTATGCCATCTTCGGGGAAGCCACCTATCGCATAGTCGAAGGCCTCTCCTTCACCGCTGGCCTGCGCTACAGCCATACCAAGTTCGAAATCTCAGCACTGGCGCAGGGCCCCGTGGTCGGTCCGAAGACCATCGACTCCGGAGTCCAAAAGGAAAATCCGGTCACGCCCAAGTTCGGCCTCAATTACCAGTTCAACCGCAACAACCTCGTCTACGTGACCGTCTCCAAGGGCTTCCGGCCGGGCGGCTACAATCCCGCCGTCGGGCTCCCGTGCAACGGCAACCTCGTCAGCCTGGGCCTGACCGACCGTCCGCCGCTCTACAACTCGGACTCGGTGTGGAGCTACGAGGTCGGATCGAAGAACAAGGCTTTCGGCGGCAAGGTCCAACTGGCGGCCAGCGCCTATCAGGTCGACTGGAACAGCATCCAGCAGAACGTCTTCCTCAATAGCTGCGGCTTTCAGTTCACCGGCAACCTCGGCTCGGTACGCAGTCGCGGCTTCGATCTCGACGTGCAGGTGAACGTGACGCCGAACCTGCTGGTGTCGGCAGCAGTCGGCTACACCAACGCAACGTTCCAGAAGACCGTGTTTGGCGGCCCGAGCGCGACCAGCGCGGTGGCGAGTGCCGGTGATGCGGTGGTCGCCCCGCCGTGGACTGTGGCGCTGCACGGCGAATACACCCGCCCCGTGCTTGACGGGCACGAAGGCTACCTGCGCCTCGACTACAACTTCAAGAGCCATCAGGCCGCGATGACCCCCGGCCTCAATCCCGCCAACGGCATCGCCGATCCCACGATCGACAACGTCCCTGCCACGCACCTGCTCTCGCTGCGCACGGGCCTGCGGCTCAATGGCATCGATGTCTCGGCGTTCGTCAACAACCTGCTTGACGACAACGCCTGGATCGCCCGCCAGCGCGACAACACCCGCTCCACGCTGTATCGCTCCATGTCGAACCGCCCCCGGACCTGGGGCATGACTGCGTCCTACCGCTTCTGATGCCGCTATCCGGCCCCGTGGCCGGACAGCAGCCCATCCACAGCGGACAACACGGATCGAGGACCATCTGCATGGAACGATCGAAAACCAGAATGCAGGACGCGCCACACGACCGGTTGACCGGTTCGATCGGCGTCGGCCACATCGTCTTCTTCGTAGTCGCCGCCGCCGCGCCGCTGACCTCGGTAGTCGGCGCCTCTCCCGCCGCCTTCGCCTTTGGCAACGGCGCGGGCGTACCGGGGACCTATCTCGTCGCGGGCCTGCTATACCTGCTCTTTTCGGTAGGTTTCACCGCGATGAGCACCCGCATCGATTCGACCGGCGGGTTCTTCCAATACATCACGCTGGGCCTTGGCGGGCGCATGGGGGCGGCGGGCGCAATGGTCTCGATCGCCACCTACTCCGCGATCCAGTTGTCGATCCTCGCGCTGGCCGGGGTCTACCTCGGCGATGTCGCAGGCCCACTCGGCCTGGCCCTGCCATGGTGGGCCTGGGCCGGGGCGATCATCGGCGTCGTGATGCTCGTCGGCCGCCGCCATGTCGAGCTGAGCGGCAACATCCTGGGTGTCTGCATGCTGGCCGAAATCGCCATCCTGCTGCTGCTCGACCTGGGCTGCCTGCTGCATGCCGGGCCACACGGCATCGGCCTCGACGCCTTCGCTCCCAACATCGTATTGGGCAAGGGGCTGGGCGTCTCGATGGTCTTCGTGATCGGATCGTTCATGGGCTTCGAGGCCACCGCGCTGTTCGCCGAGGAAGCGCGCGATGCAAAGACCAGCATTCCGCGCGCGACCTACCTCGCGGTCGGGGCGATCATGGCCTTCTATGCCTTCTCGACCTGGTCAATCACCCAGTATTACGGCCCGGACCGGGTCACGGCGATTGCCGCCGCCGGCCTCGACACGTTCTATTTCCGCGCCACGGAAGAGGTGCTCGGTGGGTGGGCGACCGCGGTTATGCGCGCCCTGCTGATCCTCAGCCTGTTCGCCTGCGCGCTTTCGCTGCACAGTTCGATTAACCGTTACCTGCTGGCACTCGCCCGCGAAGGCCTGCTGTCGCGTTCACTCAGTAGGGTCAACCCGGCGCACGGCGCTCCGGTCGCCGCCGGCAAGGTACAGGGGGCCATGGCCGTCGCCCTCGTCGTCGGTGCGGCATTGCTGCGGCCGGATCCCTATGCAGTTGTCTTCGGCTGGGCCTCGGCCTTTGCGGTAATGGGCATCCTGGCCGTCCAAATCGTGGTCTGCATCGCGATCGTGCGCTTCTTCCGGAACGTGCCCGATTGCCCCTCGCGCTGGGTCGGGCTGGTTGCCCCGACCCTCGCCGGGCTCGGTCTCGCGGTCTGTCTCGCCTGCGTGATTGCGAACCTGCCCCTGCTCGCCGGTAGCGATAGCCCAGCCCTGCATATTTTCCCGGCCGTGCTCGTGCTGATCGGACTGGCTGGTGCGTGGCGCGCGCACGCTCGCCGGCGTGATCGGCCCGGGCGCGATGCCACCCTACGACTTTTGGGAGACGAAACATGAGCTTGCCACTTGCCAACGACCTCTGGAAGCGCCTCGACGCCCCAAACTACTATCGGGCCACCAAGAAGTATAACCTGTCGTTTCCGGTGCTCGAGGAAAACCTCGACGTCGACGTCGTGGTTATTGGCGGCGGCTTTTCGGGGATCAACACCGCGCTCGAACTGGCCGAGAAGGGCATCACCAACATCGCCGTGCTCGAGGCCCAAGTCCTCGGCTATGGCGGCACCGGCCGCAACGGTGGGCAGGTCATGGCCGGTATCGGCCACGACATCAACGCAGTTTCGCGCCATGTCGGTCCTGAAGGCATGGAGACGCTTTTCCAAATCGGGACGCTCGGCGCCGGGGTGATCCGCGAGCGCATCGCGCGCTATGGCATTGATGCCGATTTGTGCCGCGGCTATGGCTACCTCTCGCTCAACCCGCGCCAGACCCGCACCCTGCACAAGTGGCTGAGCGAATTCACCGAGGCCGAGCCTGACGAGGACATCGAACTGCTTCAGGGCACCGCCGTGCACACGGTAATCGGGTCCGACCGCTACGACGCGGTGATCAAACACATGGGCGGTGGCCATGTCCATTCGCTCAACCTCCTGCTCGGCGAGGCCACGGCACTGGCTGGCCACGGCGCGCGCATCTACGAGCACAGCCCAGTGCAGTCGGTCGACTATGGCCCGCGCATCATTGTGCGTACGCCAAAGGGCACGGTGCGCGCCAATAAGTTGCTGTGGGCCTGTGACAGCTTCCTCGACAAGCTGGAGCCGGCGATCCACGCCAAGACCATCAATACTTATTCGTTCCAGGTCGCCACGCAAGAACTGCCGTTCGAAATTGCCGAGCGCATCAGTCCGATCCGCGGCGCGTTCAGCGACATCAGCCCGGTGATCAACTATTTCCGCGTCACCAACGAGAACCGCCTGCTGTTCGGCTCGGCCACGCGCTGGCTGGAATACGTCCCGCGCGATTTCGCCGCGTGGAACCGCAAGCTGATGTTGGAAATCTTCCCGTTCCTCGCCGACACGGCGATCGACTTTGCCTGGGGCGGGCCGATGGCCTGCAGCGCCAACCTGTTCCCGCAGATCGGCACTCTGCCCGACCGGCCCAATGCCTTCTACGTCCAGGGCTATTCGGGCTTCGGCGTGACCCCCTCGCACATCGTCTGCAAGGTGCTGGCAGAAGGCATGAGCGAGGGCTCTGCCCGCTACGACCTGGTCCGCTCGATCCCTCACGCCGCGATCCTCGGCAAGGATCACTTCGCCCCCGCGCTGCTGAGCGCCGCCAAGACCTGGCACCAGCTTGCAGGCTATTTCAACGGTCGCCGCTGACCCCGTTTTCAAAAGAGTTCGACCATGACGCTGTTTCCCTTCGCTACCGATGCCCACCCCGACCTCGATCCTTGGGGTACCGTCGTCGACCTCGGGTCTGAACTGCTCGCTGGCAAAGGCGCCGCCTTCGGCAAGATCACCGCCGGAACCCCGGACGCGCCATTCCACTCCGCTTATTTCGGCGTCAGCCGCAGCCAGTTCCGGATGACCTACCCGTTCAACGAACATGCCGTCGTGGTCGCGGGAACGGTATCGCTGACCGACGAGGCCACCGGCGAGAGCCGCACCTTCACCACAGGCGAGGGCTGGTTTGTCGAAAAGGGCACCGCGATCGTGTGGGACGTGCAGTCCGACCTATTCGTCAAGCATTATCTCGCCGTAGCATGATCCGTATCCCTCGTTTCAAGGACACTTGCGCCATGTCGCGACGCCCTCTCTTCAAAACCGTGCTGACCCTTCTCGCCGCCACCACCGCGGCCACCGGTGCAGGCAGCGCGTACGCTGAGCTCGCCAATGCCGGGGCGGCGGTGCCCCCGCCGCCTGCCGACCTGGTCCTCTATAACGGGCACGTATTGACACCTTCGGGCTGGGTCAGCGCGGTGGCCTCGAGCGACGGCGCGATCGTCGCGCTGGGCGACGACGCACTTGCCAAGGCCAGTGCCGCTGCCAACGCGAGGATGATCGATCTGCACGGCCAGACCGTCCTGCCCGGCCTGCACGACATGCACGCTCATCCGATCTCCGCCGGCACGGCCGAAATGCAGTGTCAGATCGCCCCGGACAGCACGATGGAGCGCTTGCTCGCCACGACCGCCGCATGCGTCAAGGCGAAGAAGCCAGGCGAATGGGTCGTGGGACGGGCCTATGAACCCGCCGCGCTGGGCGCCGCACCGAGCAAGGCTCTGCTCGACACCATCGCCCCGGACAACCCGGTTATCCTTACCGATGTCTCGATCCATGCCTCGTGGGCCAACAGCGCCGCGCTGCGTCTGGCAGGGATCACCCGCGACACTCCCGACCCCAAAGGCGGGGTGATCGATCGCGACGCGAACGGCGAGCCCACCGGCATCCTGCGCGAGGCCGCAGCCTTTATCGCCCGTGAGAAAGTCCCCGCCGCCAGCCGGGCCGACAATGTCCGGGCACTGCAATGGGCGCTCGACAAGATGATGTCTTACGGCATCGTCGCCTTCGACGATGCGCTGGTCACCACCGACGCTGCCCAAGCCTATGCCGACCTTGCCGATTCCGGCAAGCTGAAGCCCTTCGTGCGCGGCTGCCTGATCTCCACCGATCCGCACCTCATCACGTACCGCCAGGTCTATGCGCGCGCGCGCTTCGAGCCGACCTGCATCAAGATCCTGACCGACGGCGTGCCTAACGACAGCCACACCGCCGCCATGCTTGATCCCTATCGACCCGTCCGCGGCGTGCCACACGACGAGCGACCCAACGGCCTGCTGATGATACCGCCGGCCCAATTGGCCCGCGACGTCACCCGCTATGATGCAATGGGCTTTACCGTGAAGCTGCACGCCGCTGGCGATGCGGCGGTGCACGAAAGCCTTGAGGCCATCGCCGCAGCGCGCAAGGCCAACGGCTTTTCCGGCCAGATGCACGATGTCGCCCACAATAGCTTCGTCGCTCCTAGTGACTTGGTGCGTGCGCACGACATCGGCGCCACGCTGGAGTTCTCGCCCTATATCTGGTTCGACTCCCCCATCGTGCGGGGCGTGCAGCAGGCGGTCGGCCCCGAGCGCATGAAGCGCTGGATCCCGGTCAAGGAGGCGCTCGACGCCGGGGTCTTCGTCATCCCCGGATCGGACTGGAACGTCGTGCCTTCGGTCAATCCGTGGCTGGCGATGGAAACCCTGGTCACCCGGCGCGGCCCCGGCGGCAGCGGCGAGCCGGTCGGCCTCGCCGAGGCGATCACCCTCCAGCAGGCCTTCAACCTGTTCACGATCAATTCCGCCCGGCATATGAATATAGCCGACCGCAGCGGAACAATCGAGATGGGCAAGCGCGCTGATCTGGTCGTGGTCGACCGTGACATCTTCGCCGTGCCAGTCACCGCCGTTCATGACACGAGGGTCGTAATGACGATCATCGATGGCGAAGTGGTCTATGCCCGACCGGGCCCTGACCGCCTCCCGCCGAACGAAGGTAACTAGAAATGTTGCTGGCATTCCAGCAACATTTCTAGAGTGGTGTTCTGTGTGTTGAGTAACACACAGAATTGATGGAGTGGGTGACCCACCCCATGGCATCGGATGTGCTATAGTGATGTTTCCAGACGTCACGACAACAGATAGGCAGCACCGCTTACATGCGCGGGAACATGGAGTTGTAGACAGTGTCGGAAATTTTAAGCGGGGCGTCTTCGCGCGCGTCATGACGTTCGCTTTCCGTCGGCCTGGCCCAGTGGGTAACTAAGGTTCTAGGTTTTCGAACGCCTCCGGGAGCTTGGGCTGAAAGTCAGATGTCACTGGGTGGTCTCCCGAGAAGCTGTGATCAGGTCCTCCACCGTGCGAAGGCAGTGGCGGATCTGGATTTGCTCGTCCTGCAGCTCTTGGCGCCCGACGCGAGGCCTCGCTGGACGGCCTCGTGGCTGCCGGCATCCTCGCCGAGGATGGCGCGGAAGCGCTTTGCCTACATCTCCTGAGCTACCTTTTTCACTGCCGTGCGGGCCGGGCCGACATAGATGTGGACTTCCCGAATGGTGCGATCGACGGCTTCAGGCCAGTAATAATAGGTCACATAGCTATCGCCTGCTGGTCCTCGCATCACGATAAGTTGGAAATTGCGGAAAGCGGATCATTGTTGACCATTTCGCCTTGTATTGGCACCCGCAGGCCCTGTGTTCCGACAGTTATGACGGCCATCAACAAGCCAGCCAACGGCAAAGGCGCGTAAACGGGATTGATCTCGGCGGAGACCCGGCTGTGCGGTCCGACTAAGGTTCCGTCCTGCAACCGGGGCATACCCTCGACGTTGGAGGCGATCGTGTCTTTCATCAGCTAGCGATGCTGGAAAGGGATGTGAGAGCTCTCGTTCTGGGTATCGAACGCGACTTTCCAGTTCGAGTGATTATCGAATACGCAGCTGTTCATCCGCTCGAACCGGTGAATGGCCGCACCCTGAGGCATTGCGCGATCTCTCCGAGCGATTCATCGAGCGACTGGGTCGGTTCCTTAAGGTACCAGTCCCAGCCCCTTCGATGGCCATAATCCGAAACGACAACCTGTCGGCCACGGGTGAGGAGGGGAGTGGGCGGAAATCGGTTGGGCTATCTTAGGGTCGCCCGTCCAATGCCTGTCCGTCTCTCCGGATGACCGCTCCCCGCGTTGAGGAGGCATCAACGGGCAACCAATTTGGGGACCGCCCATGCCTAACCTCGCCAGCAAATTTAACCCGGAACTCGAGGCAATCGGCTCCGGTATCGTTAAGCGCCTGAGAGGCGTCTGGAAGCCGGGAGGCGCCATGTGTCTTTGCCCGGCCCATCCAGATCGAAGTCCCAGCCTCTCCGTTCGTGTCGGCGACCATGCGTTGGTCTTCAAATGCTTTGCGGGCTGCGACAACCGCGATGTCATCAAGGAGATACTGCGCCTCGATGAGAATGCCTTACACAAAGCGGAGGGGGAGACTGCGTCCGGTTCCCGAATACCGACCGTTATCGGGCGGCGCCAACTGGCCTTGCGCATCTGGGATGAGGCGCGACCGATCACCGGTACGGCCGCTGAGATCTATCTGCGTCGTCGACGTATTGCGCTGGTTCCGCGCGCCCTGCGATTCCACCCGCGTACACCGCTCGGGAGCGGCGAGGGCGTCGGTTTCAGACCTGCCATGATCGCGGCGCTTCACGACGGGGGCTTTCATGATGAAGGGCGCTTCATAGCGATTCAACGTACCTTCTTCGATCTGGACGACGCGCGGCGCGCCCGCGACCTGGCCGACCCGCGAAGGACCCTTGGCCGACCCGAACGCGCTGCTGTGATGCTCGGTACGGCAACTTCTGTCCTGGGACTTGCCGAAGGCGTCGAGACCGCGCTCTCGGCGATGATCCTCTTCGGCATTCCCGTTTGGGCGACACTGGGCAGCGAGCGTCTACACCAGATCGCGATACCAGGCCGGGTAAGCCGGCTCGTGCTGTTCGCCGACAATGACGTCGCCGGCGAGATTGGCGTGGCCAATGCGACGGATGCCTACGCATTGCCAGGTCGGACCATTGAGGTCCAATTCCCGCCATCGGCCTTCAAGGACTGGAACGACGTGCTTCGACTTGGAGGGGAGGGAGTGGGGGATTGGTGGCGGCAAGTGGTCTGACGGTCAGGCTGTCCCCCGCCAGGAGAACATCCCAGTGACCCAACTTCCTATCCTTGTCCCCGCGGCGAACCTCGCCAAGTCGCCGAGCAACGTACGCACCGTCAGCGACCCAATCGCTGACGCCCAACTCGAGGCCAACATTGCCGTCAAGGGCGTGCGTCAGAACCTGATTGGCGTGCCCGTCTCGCGCAAAAAGGGGCACTATCGCGTCATTGCGGGCGGCCGACGCCTCGATGCTGTCTACCGCCTGATCGAGAAGGGCGTGTTCGATGCCGACTATCAGCTCGCGGTGCTGGTTCTCGGCAACGCCAAGGATGCGATCGAGACCAGCCTTGAGGAGAACTTCTTCAATCTGACGATGAATCCCGCGGACACTTGTCGGGCCTTCCAGGATATCATCGAGAGCGAAGGCAAGACACCCGAGGACGTGGCCAAACGCTTCGGCCTTACCGAGCGCTTCGTTCGCAGCCGCCTTCGCCTGGCTGACCTCGCCGACCCGATCTTCGAGGCGCTGCGCAACGGCGAGATCACGCTCAACGTGGCTGTCGCCTATGCCAGTAGCAGCGATCGAACCCGCCAGGCCGAAACCTTCGAACAGCTCAAGGACGGCTATTACCGCGCCAACGTTAACGAGATCCGGCGGCAGCTCGCTGAGGACACCTATGTCGGTAACGATCCCAAAGCGCTTCTGGTTGGGCGCGCCGCTTATATTGAAGCCGGCGGCCGGGTCGATCTCGATCTCTTCACCGACGCTACCACCGAACGCTGGATCGACGGCGATATCCTCAACCGCCTCGTCGCTGACAAAATGGCCGCCGCTGCCGAGACCATGCGCGAGCACGAGGGTTTCGCCGAAGTCCGTGTTCTCCCGTCGACCCATGTCACCTACAACGACACCTGGGATCTGCGTCCGCTCAAGGGCGAGACGCCGTCGTTAACGGACGAGCAGCAGGCACGACTCAAAGAGATCGAAGTCGAACTCGAGGCGGCCAATGAAGCCTATGAGGACGCCGCCGAAGACGACGCCGCCGAACTCGCCAACCGGGTCGAAACGCTCGAAGCGGAATATCGCGCGATCGAGAAGCCTGTCCCGGTGCTGACCGACGAGCAGAAGGCGGGCGCGCTCGCTTATGTGGTCATCGGCCATGATGGCCAGCCGCGCCTGCACGAGCAGCTCTATGTCGTGCCTGCCGAAGAGGATGAGGCTGACGGGACGGATGATGACGCGGATAACGATGAAGTCGGCGAGGATGTCGTCATCACGTCGGGCAAGCCGTCCTACAGCCAGAGGCTGTCCCAGGAACTCGCCGAGATGAAGAGCGAGCTGGTGCGGGTCCATGTTGCCAGCGATCCGGGTTTCGCGCTCGATCTCGGCACCTTCTGGATGGCCGACAAGGCTATGCGTAAATATGGTGGCACGGATCTCGCGACCGAACTGAAGGCCGACAAGCCCTGGTCCGCGCTCATCGGCTTCCAGAGCGGCACGCGGGCGGCCGAGGAATGGGGCAAGATCGATGATGCCCTCGATCGCAGCTGGACCGAGGTGGGTGACGCCTGCGCACGCTACGATGCCTTCTGCGCTCTTCCCGACGAGGCGCGAGCGGCATGGCTAGCCTGGGCGATTGCCCGCACGCTTCACGCCGTCGTCGCCGGTCGTGATGGCGAGGACTTCATCGACCATCTGGGCACCAAGCTCGAGATCGACCTCGCGGCCTGGTGGCGGCCGACCGCGAACAACTATTTCGATCGTCTGAGCAGCAAGGCCGCGATCCTTGCTCATCTCGAAGAGATCGGCGGCAAGGAGCTGTCGAGCCGCTACGGCGCATCGAAGAAGCATGACCTTGCGACTTCGGCTGAGAAGATCTTCGCCGGCAGCGTGCCGATCGAGGCCGAACTCCGGGAGGCTGCTCTCGCCTGGGTGCCGGACGTCATGCGGTTCACCCAGCCGGACGCCCAGATCGAAGCGGAGCTCGCGAATGATTTGGCCGTGCCGGATGGCGAAGGCGACCTGCCTCAGGCCGCCTGATTACCCACATCGTCTATCTCTGGGCCGTGGCGGTGAGCTGCGGCCCTTTTTTTGCATGATCGGTGGCACTTCAGCACAAGCATGAACATTAGCGTGGCCGATGGAACTACTTCAGCTTCCTGAACTGCTCGTCCAACTGGATTTGAGCAATCTGGTGGCCCAACCATTTCGCTGTCTGGTGCTCCTGAAGTTTGCGCTTGGGCTTATGGCCGATGGCGCTCAACAACGCCTCAAGCGAGATCAAGCGGTCCTTGTAGCCATTGAGAACGCCAAACTTGATGCTGGCGATGTCGGGCCCGCACAAAATCCAGCCGCCTTTACGCGCAAGGGCATGCACCCACAGATCGCGTTCGCCATCATCGAGCATGGCGAGGCTGGCATGGCTAGCCTGGGCGTCGAGTCTTTGTACGGCGTCGACTATATGCACCCTGACCTGCTGGCGGAACTGGTCAGGCGGTATGATCTCCCGGTGCTGATAGCCCGTCATTGCCTCACTTTCGACCTCCATGACGGTCTCAAGCGTATAGCGCGCCGCAAGAGCGTCCCATGCGCCAGCAGCGACGCACGCGGAAATCGCGCAATTGTCGAGAAGGACAGGATCAGACGGGACCGCCACACACCGCCTCTATGTCAGACGGTAACCGGTGGCGCGATTTCGTGAGCAGCGAAAAGGGCGCGCAGCGCTTCCCGGGGAATCGCAATGAGCTTCGCCAATCGGCCGACCGATATGTCGCCTCTTTCGATGGCGCTCGCCATAACACCCATGAACGCTTTCGAAAACGGCGCCGGCGTATCCTGAAGATAATCGTCGGAGGGCGCCTCCACCTCGAGCATCTGGCTCGCTTTGTTAAGAAGCTTGAGGCCGACCAGGCGCCAATGCAGAGCGCTGACCGATACCCTGAAGAAATCGGCAACTTCGCGCATGCGGTGGGCCCGCTCGGCGTTGCCGAGCCGCCGCCATTCGCCAAACCGCGCAAGCACCCGCTGCGGCATCAGCAGCGCGGACGCAAAGGCATTGGCGAGTTGTTCGACGCGGTTGCCGCCATTCTCGCTCACGTCTTCAATCTCATTGGGCGGCATCGAGTCCCATGTCAAAAGGTGAAAGAACTCGTGCGCGAGATCGAAATTCCGGCGTCCCGGATTCTCGTGGCGGTTGACGAGGACAGCGTCAAATTCGGGGAGCCGACAGGCCGCGCCTGAAATCCCTTCCTCGGCATCGACCATAAGGACGAGAATGCCGAAGTCCTGCTCCATGACCTCTGGAAGCCGGGCCGCGGGGACGTCGCCCATATTATAATCGACCGTAAGCCGCTCAGCTTCCGCCATCGCGAGTTCGAAACTCGATCGTTCCGAGAGCCGCAGGCTCCATCGTTCGCGCGGACCTGGACGATCCTGCGGGCGGCTGAGTGCGCGATAGCTTGCAAGCCATGTTCCTGCCTTCCCCTGATAGGCTTCCAGCGCCTCCCTGGAGCATTGCGACTGTCGCCAGCAAAACTTGCCCTCGCCAACGAGCCGAAAGGGGTCGGTCAGATATTCAGGCGTGATGCCATAATGCTCGACCAACGCCATCATTTCCGCGCCCTTCATCGGCCGCGTGCCCTTCTCAATGTTCGAGATGATCTGATGGCTTTTAAGGCCCAGAACGCGCGCAACGTCACTCTGCGTCAGATTCCGATGTTCGCGCAGCGTGGCGAGCCGAAGCCCGATTAGAGGATTCACCGTCGTTTCCATGGGGCCGTATAATCTTGCAAATTCAATTTTGCAAGATTCATCTTAGACCCGTCAGCCCCACAGGAGGGAAGGGGGAAGGAGATGGCGGGCCGCGATGGTCCTGATCCAGATCGGAGTTCCGCCATGTCTGTTCCTTTGCTCGCGCTCGCACATCCCGACGAGCCTGAATCTTTCAAGACCACGCGTCTTTTCGACGTCGCTACCCGGTTGTCTGACCTGCTCCGACGCGGCCAGCCCATTCGCCGCCAGGACCTCAAGCGTCTGATGGAGGAAGCCTTCTCGGCCTCCGACGCGACGGGCAACTGGTCGATGCGCGACGCCTATGATGCGCTCGAGGCTGCACAGGTCATCCTCCTCAAATCACCTGGAGGCCGGACTGGCATCGTTCCGGACGGAGCTGATGCATTCGCCTCGCTTCGCCGCCTCGAACGGGCGCTCCCCACCCAGACCTATCGCAGCGAACATCAAGTCGAGATGCAGCAGTTCAGTACGCCGATCTCGCTCGCCTGGCTCGCCGCGCAGGCCGCGCGTATCGGCAAGGACGACCAAGTGCTCGAACCCTCTGCCGGCACCGGCATGCTGGCAGCTCACGCGGTTCGGCTCGGTGCCGCGCTGACCCTGAACGAGCGCGATCCCGGCCGCGCCGCGCTGCTCGGAAAACTGCTCGGCGATCCTGTCACAACGCACGACGCCGAATTCATCAACGACCTGCTACTCCCCGGCATCTCCCCAAGCGTCGTGCTGATGAACCCACCCTTCAGCCGGAGCGACGGTCGGGGCAAGGACCGCTTCGCCGGCGCCCGTCATCTGCGTTCCGCGCTGCTGCGGCTGGCACCGGGCGGCCGCTGTGTCGCTATCATGCCACCCAGCTTCGCAGCGGACGGTGCAGCGGCCAACGGCTATACGATGGTGTGCGAGACCGCGAACCCGCGTGTCGAAATCACGATCCTCGGCAACCCCTATGCCAAGCATGGCACCAGCATCGCGGTCCGACTGATCATATTCGACAAAGGTTGGACAGGGCCGGCGGAACGCTTGACCGCCCAAACGATTGAGGAAGCCGCGGCGCTGGTCGGAGGCGTCCCGCCGCGCCTTTCCGTACCCGAGCCGGAGCCACCAGCGCCGGCCGTCATCCCCCTGCGACCGCGCGCCTCCGCCAAACCATCACCGTCGACGATCTTCGGCGGCATGCAGAAGCGCGTGCTGGTTGTCCCCGACCGCATAGCGGCCGATGGAAGTGCCAGTCCGGTCGACTATACGATCCGCGCAACGCCGCTGCCAGCGGGCGATCCGGTCGGACATTACGCGCCCTGGCGGCCCGCACGCATCGAAATTAACGGCGCAAGGCCCCACCCGGACCAATTGGTGGAGTCGGTTGCCATGGCATCCGTGCTGCCGCCCGCGCCCAGCTATCGTCCGATGTTCCAGCCGCAGGCTCTCGCCGCCCTGTCTGACGCCCAGCTGGAAACGATCATCCATGCCGGCGAAGCCTGTGAGCGCGATCTGAAAGGCACCTTCTCGCCCAACAAGGCGGGCGACCAATTGCACGAGGATGCGGAAGGCGCTGTTTACCGGACGGGCTTCTTCATCGCTGACGGCACCGGTGTGGGCAAAGGCCGTGAGGGTGCGGGCATCATCCTGGACCAATGGAACCGCGGCCGCCGCCGGGCAATCTGGATTTCACGCAGCTCGGCGTTGATCGAGGACGCAAGGCGGGACTGGAGCGCGCTCGGGGGCGTCCCCATCGATATCCAGCCACTCGATGCGTTTCCACTCGGTGAACCGGTCGCTATGGCTAGCGGGATCGTCTTCCTCACTTATGCGACGCTCCGCTCTCAGCGGCATGACCGCGCATCGCGTCTGCAACAATTGCTCGATTGGGCGGGGCCAGACTTCGACGGCGTCATCCTGCTCGACGAGTCGCATGCACTCGGGAACGCTGCCGGCACCGAGACCGAGTTTGGCGCGGCTAAGGGGTCCGAACAGGGCCTTGCTGGCGTCCGGCTGCAGATCGCGTTGCCGCGCGCCCGGGTCATCTATGTTTCCGCGACCGGAGCGACCAAACCGGAAAATCTGAGCTATACCGCACGGCTCGGCCTCTGGGGACCGGGTACTGCCTTCCGAGACCGAGACGCTTTCCTTGCCGCGATGGAGGAGGGCGGCATTGCGGCGATGGAGATCGTCGCGCGCGATACCAAGGCCATGGGGCTCTATACGGCACGCGCGCTCAGCTTCGCCAGCGTCGAATATGACCCGCTCGAGCATAAGCTGACATCCGCCCAGATCGAAATCTACGATGCTTATGCCGACGCCTGGGCCGTGATTCATCGCAACGTCGATGCCGCGTTGAAAGCCGCCAATATCGTCGATCGCGCCTCAGGTCGGACCTTGAACGCGATGGCGAAGGGATCCGCGCTCAGCCGATTCGAAAGCTCCAAGCAGCGCTTCTGGTCGGCATTGCTCATCTCGATGAAGATGCCGACCGTCTTCGAGGCGATCGAAACCGAAATCGCAGCGGGCAATGTAGCTGTCGTCCAACTCGTCAGCACCGCCGAGGCAATTCTCGACAGGCGGCTTGCGGAACTCTCGCCAGAAGAACGCGCGCATCTCGATCTGGAACTCTCGCCGCGGGCGACCATGATCGATTATCTCAAAAACGCCTTCCCGACCCAGCAGATGCGCGTTTTCGCCACCAGCGATGGTTCACTCCGGTCAGAGCCGATGCGCCACGAGACGGGCAATATGGTCGAATGCGCCGAAGCCATTGCGGCTCGCGACGCATTGATCGAGGAGCTCTGCGCCATGCCGCCGGTTCCGGCTGCTCTCGACGCGCTGCTCGCGCATTTCGGGACGGCACAAGTCGCCGAGGTAACGGGCCGATCGCGTCGCATCGTAATCGGCAGCGACGGTTCCCAGAAGCTTGAACGGCGCGGCGCACGCGCCAATCTCTCCGAAACCCAGGCATTCATGGACGGGCTGAAACCCATCCTTGTCTTCTCCGACGCCGGTGGCACCGGTCGTTCCTATCATGCCGACCTGACCTGCAGGACGGCCGACAAGCGACGCGTCCATTTCCTGCTGGAACCGGGCTGGCGTGCGGATGTCGCGATCCAGGGTCTGGGGCGCACCCATCGCACCAATCAGAGCATGCCGCCTGTGTTCAGGCCGGTGACGACCGACTGCAAGGGCGAGCGTCGCTTCATCTCGACCATAGCGCGCCGTCTCGACAGTCTGGGCGCGCTGACACGCGGGCAGCGCCAGACGGGTGGCCAGAACCTGTTCGATCCGGCGGATAATCTCGAAAGCGATTACGCACGGGAAGCGCTAACCCAATGGTATCATCTTCTCCATGGGAACAAGCTCTCGAGTGTGAATATGGAGAGCTTCCAGGCCATCACCGGTCTCAAGCTTAGAGACGAGGACGGCACGCTCCTCGAGAAGCTGCCGCCGATCCAGCGCTGGCTCAACCGCATCCTCGCGCTCCGGATCGCAACCCAGAATGCGATTTTCGACGAATATATGGGGCTCATCCAGGCGCGCATCGACGCGGCGCTTGAAGCCGGTACGCTTGATGTCGGAGTTGAGACCATCCGCGCCGAGCAGATCATCACGCGATCCGAGCAGACGCTGCGCACCGATCCGGTGACCGGCGCGGAGACCAGACTGCTACGACTCGAGCTCCATCTGCGCCCGCGCGTCATGCACTGGAACCGGTTGATGCAGATCTGGGACGGCACCCGCGAAATCGCTTATCTCTGGAACGGCAGGTCCAAGCGCGTCGCTCTAAAAGTGCCGTCCTGGTCGATTACCGACGAGGAAGGACGCATCGTGCCCATGTGTCAGCTTGTTCGTCCGACCGGCGGGACCCGCATGCAGGAAATAGCCATGTGGGCCAGCCTCTGGAAAGAGATCGACCGTGACGAATTCCAGAAGCTCTGGGAAGCCGAAGCGAGCGAGGCGGAGGCCAAGGTCGATATCGAGACCGTCAACGTCGCGACCGGACTCCTCCTGCCGGTTTGGCACCGACTTCCTCAGGATGATGTCCGCGTCTGGCGGATCGATGATGGGCAGGGGATTTCGATCATAGGCCGCCTGATCCCGCCGGCGGCAATGGCGGAACTGCAATCAGCCTTCGGTCTCGACGGCACGGTCGAACTGACCGCTGCCGAACTTGGCGCCGCGGCCCAGAAGGGGACGGGGGTTGCGATCCCAGGCCTGGGCGGCGCGACGTTGACAACCGCGCTCGTTAACGGCTCGCGCCGACTTGAAATCCGCAACTACCGGCCGGAGGACCGCGAGCGACTGAAGGTCCACGGTGTGTTCAGCGAGGTCATTCAGCACTTAGATTAGGCGTCAACTGTCCTCTTTGATTTAAGCGGCGGGGATTCATGTAATTTCTCCTGCTGGTCTTCGTTAGCGTGTATTTTGTGCCCCCGCGCCGATGGGCGTCGGGCGCGCAGCTTCGTTCCTTGTGGCAACCAGGCGGGCATTTTGTCGGCGATAACGCTGTGCGTCGGCTTCGGCGCTGAGGGCGCGTTGAAGCAGTGCAGCATTCTGGGTGAGGAGCCGCCGCTCATTGGCTTGCATTTCGCGGATGACAGCGCGGAGCTCGACGACCTTTTCTTCAAGGCTTTCGGCCGCTTTGGGATGGGGCCGGGCTGCGGCAAGTTTCAGTGCGTCGATAATGGAGCGATGGTTGGTATAGATCGCGTTGCGACCGACGCCAGCCTCGCGCGCGAGCGTCGCCACCTCAAGCCGATAACCGTTTTGCAGAGCGGGATGCGAAGGGCGCTGCTCGATCAACCGTTCCAAAGCTGCGCGAAGTTTTCGGTCCGTTGCAGCGCGCCGCTTTTCGTACGGATCCGGCGGTGGGGTGCGGTCAGTTCTATTCATGCGCGACCTCTATTTGTTGGTCGAGTTCGGTCAGGATCCGGTTGCATTCGGCGATGCGCGTGATCGCCAGTTCACAGCTGACCGGATCGAGGGAGGGGTGTTCGAGCAAGGATGCATTGCGCGCGCGCCGTGTTTCCCAGACAGAGCGATGCTTGGCCGTGACGGCGAAGTTGGCGCAACTGACACACGTGCTTTGGGTTCGCAGGGCAGGATTTGGCCCTTTCTCGTCACCGAAGCATGCCGAGCTTTCCACGCGATAGACGCAGTAACCCCAGTCGCAGACCCCAAGCCTGAGGTCGGTTTCCGCCATCAGGAAGTCGACGTAGGCGCGAACATCTCCGTCAAGTGTCCGACCGCGGAACCGTGAGCGCGATGCTATCAAGCGACCGCCTTTCCCTGCGAGACGTGTAGCTGTCAGCAACTCCTCCAGAGCCGCGCGCGTTTCCTCCTGGGCTTGCTGATCGATCAACTCGTCGAGTTGGAAGTCGGTGCCGACATAGCTGCGATCTGTCATCACCCGGCTCACATGACCAAGATGGTGCTGGAGAGCGTGTAAGCCGGTTCGGTCTCGCTTGCCGATGAAGCGGGCGAACGTCTTTCGTCCCTGATGCGTGGTCAGACGCCAAGGTTCACCGGCGTGGTCCGGCAAGCCTATGAACGGCGCGAAGAAGCGGTTCAGCCGGTTGATGATCACCTCGGTCACCGGCAGCTGTATCAGCGCGTTGGGGCCGAGCAGCCCGGCGTGGGCCGACAGCAGCCACAGTTCGGGACGACCGCTCCGCTCACGAAGCGGCTGCGACAGTATTTCCATGATCGCGACGGCGCGTTCGACCGCCGGCGGCGCGGGCCAGTGATGCACCTTGCCGCCTGACGAGGATGCGGTCTTGTAAATGCGGCCGACCAGATAGGCGAACCGCTCGATGCCGTCCGCCGATGGACGATATTCGATGCATCCGGGCCGCAACCCGAGTATTTCGGAGACTCGCGGGCCAACAAGGTAAGAGATCGTGACGAAGCACGCCTCATAGAGGCGCTGCACCAGGAACCGCACCTGCTTGGTGCTCCTCACCGGGCCATTTTGCCAAGGGGCCGCTTCGCCCGGAAGCGTCGAGAACCGGAACGGCTTGATCGCCTCCAGAACGACAAAGCGGGACCGGTGATAGCTCATGCCCTTGGCCAGAGCTTCATCCTGTGCTGATTGTGCCAGAGCCTGCAAAGCGATCACATCGTCGGCGGGGGATGCGAGCAACCTGAGCGCTCCGCTCACCAGCGGCACGGCAATCGCATCGGGCGTATAGGGCAGCATTGATCGCATTGGCGGGGTCCAGCCATGCGTAATACCTGAGAGCGGCTCCAATGTTGCTACCGCAGGATATCGCACGCCCTGCTGATCGAGGCGCGCAAGCAGCGTCCGATAGGTGAAGATCGTTCGGACATCGATCGGTTTGCCAGCGCGCGTGCGTCGTCGTCCCACAGCCTCCAGGAACCGATCCGCCCCGGCCCGATCAAGATCGCCGAACCCACGATAGCTCTCGCTCACCATCCAGCATATCAGCAGCCTGAGCCGCTTGAACACACCGGTCAGGGTCGCCCCCCGGATCCTGATGCACCCCGGCGGCGGATCGACCTGCAAGCTCCAGAGGAACGTTTTGGCTGCCGTGCACCAGGCTGCCCAGCGAGGATCGGAGAACCGGCCGTCGATCACCGCAAAGCCCCAGATGATCGAGAAGTCCGCCGTTTTCCACCCCGGTGGTGCGTCGTCGAGGTGCCAGACCGCATCCCCCCACACGGAGCGGGTCGAGATCACCGTATCCGGCTCGAACGCCTTGGGATTGATGACCGGGCTCATTCCAGCACCGGAAGCGGCGGCAGCATGGACACCAGTTTTTCCGCCTCGGCATGCAAGCCGGTCGGGAAGTCGGGTAATATGTCACTCAGCAGGATGCGATGGCTTGGTGCATACACCCCCTCCCACCGGACCGGATCGATCCGGTCCCGCGCATCCACCAATGCAGCGATGGCCTGAAGGATCCGGGCGAGATGATGGGCATCGAGCGGGATCACCAGACCCGGACAGCGCAGGCACGCCCCGTAGTGCGGGCAAAGCGTGCCATCGCACGCGCCGTTGGCAGGATCCAGGCAGTCATGCGCAAACGGCATCGTCGCTCTGCCGGGGCGACACCTCGGTTTGCCTTTGGGCGGTTCGACGCCCGTTACCCATGCAACCAGCATGGCCTGCGCCCTGGCGATTGTTTCGTGCTGGATTCTTTCTGTCTCCGGCCCTCGCACATATCGGTCCGTTGTGCTGACGTTCCCGTGATTGAGCTGGGCCTGGGTCACCACAATATCCCCGCCGGAGGCCTTGTAATATTCCGTCGCGACACTGCCGCGCAGGAAGGCCGGAGCAATGTCGGGGAGCGCAGGCAACCGGCACGCGTCGGCGCTATTTACGGCGACCTTCGCATTTCGCCGAGCCACGAACCGCTTGACGCCTTTCCACAGCGTCGGATGCGGCAGCGCAGTAACGGCGCCTGTCTGCCCGCTCAGAAGAAGGAACAACTTCTCCTTGTCCTGCGGCCGTGCGCGCCGCGCTAGCGGCGCGGTCATTTGGAGCAACCGGTTGATAAGGTTGGGCGCGGCATAGGCACGGCGCGTGTCGAACGAACGGCGTTGAACGCGCTTGTATTTGCGGCCAGCGCGGGGTTTGTCCCATTCAACCATCAGCCGGTTGTCGTCGAGCGGGTGTGTCGTCAGGCAGTCCCTGCCGATGAGCCGCATCGGGGCGGGATTGCCCGCGGTCTGGATGACGATAGCGATGTAAAATGCGACGGCAGCCTCACCAGTCAGGTGAAGATAGGGAGCAACCTGCTGCAGTCCGCCATGCCGGACTGCGGTCGACCAGGGCACACCGGCCCGCTCCATCTTCCGCCGGCCAGGGACTATTCCGTCATCAACGCGGGCCAGTTTCCGGATCGTATCGACCAGTCTTGGGTCGATACCGTTCAGTTCGCCGGATGTTTCGATGGCTTGCCGCCCTATTCTGAACATAAGCCAGGCCTCGTCGATCTCCTCATAGCAATGCACGAGGATGGCCTTCAGTTCGGCGGAGGTCAGGCGCGGGCGCGGCTTCGCGCTGCGGATGTCGTAGCTGCCCCGC
The DNA here is from genome assembly GCF_000803645.1 of Sphingopyxis fribergensis. NCBI lineage: Bacteria > Pseudomonadati > Pseudomonadota > Alphaproteobacteria > Sphingomonadales > Sphingopyxidaceae > Sphingopyxis > Sphingopyxis fribergensis. Next base: position 346,967 of record NZ_CP009122.1, read on the forward strand.
GTGAAGTCGATGCGGCACGGCAGGCGCTCAGGCCGATTTCGCCGCGTCCACTCGACAAGCTGTCGAAGCGATGTGAGCGCATTTCCTTTATAGGCCTCCGACCAGCGGTCCCCGGACGCGCTTCTTTGCCGGTCAAGCCACAGCATGTAACGTCCCACCATCTCGGAGGTGAAGTCGGTGACTAACGACAGGTTTCCCTCGCCCGCCGCGAACCGGGCGAACGTCGCAATCGAGTACCATTGCGCACGTCGGGTGGTCGACGCTGCGGCCGTATATTGCCCGGCAAAGGCTTCCGCCAGGAAGATGGTCAGTTCCATCGACAGCCCCAGAGTGGAGAAGTCGAAGGCGCGGGTGTTCTCGCCCCATGCACCTCGGAAGGTCGCGACGGCACTTCCGCGATCCTCGGCGTTCAGCCGCCGATCGATTCTGCGGCCGTTAGGCATCGCTGATGGCGGCGCCGTAGAGATAGGCGACGCTCTCCTCCAGGTCGGATGCGTATATATCGATGCAGCGCAAGTAGATCGCGGTGCTCTGGATCGAGCGGTGGCCGAGGAGCATCTGGACGATCTTGAGCGGGTTGATGTGCGGTGTATCCCGCGCCTGTTGCTGCAGCCTCGCCAGCATCGTAATGGCAAAGGTGTGCCGCAACCAATGACCAGTGCCCTCCACACCGGACGCTGTAAACGCTTCGGCCATGGCCGCCGTCAGCCGCTCTCTGGTTACCGGTCTACCCTCGCGATTGAGGAACAGCGACGCCGGCGCGCGATACCGGCTATTCCGAGCGCGGAGCCGCCGGATCGACGGGGTGCGCACCTCGTCGATATAGCGATGGGTCCGGTCTACGAGCCCGATCGGCGCATAAACGGTACGCGGCTGATCGCCTTTCGTGATCGAGAGGCCTATGCCTATGAGCGGATGTTCGTCCGCTTCGAGATGCGCGGTTTCAGGGATCTGGTATCCCTCAAGGCCGCAAAGTTCCTTGCGCCGCATGCCGGTTGCCAACGCCCATTCGCCCATCAGCCGGTAGGGCGCATCGAGATGCGAGAAGAGGCGGCGCAGCTGATCGACGCGCAACGCGCGGGGAAGCCGCTCGTACTGCGCGACCGTGAGCACATTGGCAGCGATGATACCCGGCCGTGGGTTGATGTGCCCCAGGAAGGATTGGCGGCCCAGCCCGATCCGGACGTCGGTGAAGTGGAACGGAAGCGCTTCGATCCAGCCAGCATGGTGGGCCCAGCTATAGAAGCGGCAAACGGTTCGGACGCGATCGTTGACTGTCGAACGCGCGTAGGGCCGCTGCGTGTGTGGGCTCGGCCCTCCCAGCATCCGATTACGCCAGGAGGCGATCTCGGTTTCAGTCACAGCGTGCCATTCGAGCCCCGACTGCTCGAGCGTATCGAACCAGTCATGGAGGTGCTCGCCGTAGGTCCGCACGGTCTCCGGTGAGTGTGACCTGCCGGGCACCGTCGCCAGCATGAGCAGCCACGCGAAGACTGGCTCGATGATCGCCATGTCATCGCTGACGATGATCGGGAAGTTCGCGGGTATTGCGGCGTGACCCTCCACAGCTTTCACAATCCGCGCCATATGTCCTCCATGGCGCGCCGACACGCGTTAGCCGCAGGACATCTTGTCCACCCTGTTTCGCTGGAAACCGCCAAAGAGGACGAGATGTGTCGTGCGGCTTTCTGTGACCTGAAGCTCGCTCCCTCCCTGCTATACCATGCGGGCGAGTCGCCCAGTTCGGCAAATCGACGGACCGGGATTCCCACCGGACAACCGGAGGCATAGCGCGCGGTGATTGGCTCAGGCCGACCACCGCCAGCTCTTTGGGTAAGCGCGGCGGTCGGCCTGAACCAATCACATCCGACGGCGCTCCCGACATCTAAAAGGACAAGCATAGTGCCTAACCTAACAGTATAAGACCCGACTATTCATTCCGCTCGACCGGTCGAACGAGATCATCGAGGCGATCCTCTCGATGACGCGGATCTGACCCATCCCGAGTCTGCTCGACCCTTGAAAAGCGGTCCGGGAACGTTGCGCGCCCGGACCGCATCGATCAACTTGCCGCGAGCGTGTTTTCCGGCGCGGGTTCAGCCGATGGAGCCGCCTCAGCGTCTGTCTTTTTCGCCCGAATGCGCTTCGGCTTCGGTGCCGCATTCGCGCGCGCGACGGAAGCCTTTGCGGCAACGCCCTTGGTGACCTTGCGCTTGGGTTTTACCGCTACGGACTTCGATTTGGCATCGAGAGCCTTGGGCGAGGGACCTTCAGGCGCGTGCTCTGCTGGGGGCGTCTCAGCAACGGCAGGGTTGGGCGTCTCGGAAACCGGGGATGCAGGCGCGTCCGCGGCGACCAGCGCAGGAGCGGCCTTACGCTTAGGCTTCTTGGCCGCCGGCTTCGGTTTCACGTCGACAGTCTTGGTTCGCGGGCGACGTGTCGACGCGGCCTTTGCCGGGGGTGTCTCAGCAACGACAGGCTCGGGCGTGTCGGTAACCTGGGGTGAAGGCATTTCCTCGGCAACAGCCGAAGGAGAGTTCTTGCGCTTGCCGCCGAGGCCCAGCTTCAGTGCGACTTCTCTTCGGGCCGCCGAATATCCTCGCGCGACGATAGGATAGTCCGCCGGAAGGCCATAGCGGCCACGATATTCCGCAGGCGTCAATCCATGCGCTGACAGATGTCGTTTGAGCGCCTTGTAGGGCTTGCCATCGATCAGGCTTAGTATGTGATCCGGTGATGCCAGACTTTCGTCAATGGAGACCTTCGGCTTATGATCCGGAGCGGCGGCCGGCGTCTCCGGTACAATCTCTTCGGCCGCCGGGGCGGCGACTGGCTTCTCCAGAGCAACCTCTTCACTTCCTGGAGCGCCAACTGTCGTTGCGACAGGTGCGTCGCCCAGCAGCGCCCTCCGCGTCCCCTCCACCAGCGCTGGCAATTCGGCGCTCGGCACGGTGTTGTTCGCGAAATATGCGCTGAGCAACGTCACGGTCAAAGACATGACGCCCGAATCTTCGGTCTCGGCCATGTAACATCCTTCTTCTTGCTGGGAACACGGGTCTTGAACCAGGCGCAGTTGCGCAAGTGTAAACGAACTCGTGCCCCCATTCGGCCGTCAAGTCAAAGGGAGGGGAGGAGGGCGGCTGTGGGTGGCGCGGCAATTGGGCTGCCCACAATCTTCATGGAGCACCCATGGCCGACCACTTCATCCAGGGCTCATTCGCCTTCACCTGCTCGATCGCCGAAGCCGCGCTCATCGAAGAGGCATGGCAGCTTGCCGCCGATCTGATGTGGGATTTCGATCCTGCTCCCATCAGCGATGAACTGCTGACAGTCTTTCCGCCGAGCCTTGCCGATAAACCGCTGAGCGGGTTCACCGCGATCTTCGATGATGCGAACTTTCCCGACTTCGGCGCCGACATTCAGGTCGAGAATTCGATCGAAGATCCCAAAACCTGCTCGGTCAGCATTTATAGCGACACAGACTTCCAGCCGTGGCCCATTGCCGGGCTGATCCAACGTTGCTGCCAACCGACACTGGCTATTGCTCCGATCGGCTTTGACTGGAGCCTAACCTGTAGCAAACCCCGCATCGACAGTTTTGGCGGAGGATGGTGCGCCATATTCCCGGACCGGATCGAGATCGAGAGCACGCGGCAAGCGCTGTCGAAGGCGCTCAACGGTGGACTGTCATGAGCCGCCGCAGTCATTGGGATGACAATCCCCACCATCCTGTCGACGACTGGAAAACCGAAGTTGCGAACGACGATACCCGTCTTGGCTATCTCGATTGGGTTGAAGCCCGGTCGGAAATGCTCGCCTCCGAGGATAGCCCGGGCACGGCCGGAGTATCACCGCGTCGTGATGCCGTTCGCATCCGTGCAACCGATCGGCTTGGCACCATCGCCTATATCCATCGCGAAGCGAACCGCCCGATGCGCTGCACGCTGGCGAATGGCGTATCCGCCGCGCTCTTCTACGCCGGCATCACGGTCGATGAAATGACGTGCCGCTTCGCGCTCGATGATTGCGAAACCGCCGACCAGGCGCTTGCGATTGTTCGGCGCTACGGGTCGCTCGAGTATGGCTATTGCCAAGCCGGGCCGCCACCGGGCTGGGATAGTTCACCAGCGACGCCTCCCGCAATCCATCTGCTTGCGGATCTGCTTGGCGAGATCGACCGACTGGCGACCATCGTTCCGGAAGTCTTGGGTCAGATCGACGAGGACGCCGTGAGGCGTGCCCGCGCCGTCATTGCGATGGAATTGCCCCCAGGGTCCCGCGAGACCTGACAACAACCGGCCACCGGGCTGGCCACCAAACCTTTGCCACGGAGAAAGACCATGACCGACGTCTCGACGCCGGGCGCGTCCGCGCGCTTGTACAGCCAGACTCCGTTCGACGAGCGGGGCAATTTCCACTATGAGGGCGACCTTTATCAAGCCGGCGACAATCTCGCGACGCTCGCCGCGCGCATCGAAACTCATCTCAAGGCCAAATACCCCGACACGCGCTTCGCGATCAGGACCGAGAAGTTCGCGCGGGGCCGAAAGATCATTGCCGAGATCCTCGACACACCAGCGGACCTTACCGCGCGTGACGCGCAGAACGACTTCTTCGTCGCGGTGCGCGACCAGATGGAGCGCTTTGGCTTCACCCGCTCCAATGTCTATCAGGACCTCCACAACTGTTCCTTTTATTGTGAAGCGCGGATCGGTCCGGCCTATTGGGCAGCATTGTCCGCGCGTCGGGGACCAAAGAACCCGGTCGACCCCAAGGTTTCCCTTGCTGCGTTCAAAAAGCAGGTGAGGGCTGGTGACAGCCTGAAGCTGGTCGACGCACCAGCCGGACATCGTGCGCTCGGGACGACCAGGGCAATCACCCAGGTGCGATCCGGCGATCTCATTCTCGAAGGCCGCTCCTATCTGAGCTTTCCGCGAGCTTCCGCCTTCGCCTGCGATGGAAGGCTTGTGCGGATCTCGAATGGCTCTGAATATGACCCCGACTCGCACCTGCTTTATGAGTGGCTGCGTCAGAAGGCCGCCTGAGCCATGGCCTTCATCGCCAAGGAGACGGCTGTCTGCAACAGGCCGGGTTGCACCAAAAGCTGGGACGTCGACCCGGTAATGCTTGTCCCGTGCCCGGATTGCCAGGCGCTCGTCAGCGTCGGCTGTCAACGTCCCAGCGGCCATAGCGGTCCCTTCGACGAATTCCATGCCGCACGCGACCTGCTCGCGGACCGGGAGCGCATCGCACGTTAAGGCCGGATCCGAGGCAGCATGCGCGGGGATGGAGGGAAGGGGGTGGGGAAGGGTTGGCCGGTCCGAAACGGATCGGGCCGTTCCAACCAGGAGATGTCACATGGCAACGCTTGCCCAGCATATCGACGCGCCCCAGGTCTCGGGCGCCTACAAGGTCGACATATCCCGCGGTCGCAGCATCGGACGGGTCTCGTCCGAATGGTATTCGCGTCCCGACGACGAGAAATTCCTCTCCCTCGACGACCTCTATGAGAACGTTCGCCGTCGCGCCGACCGCGCACGCACACGTATCGTCGAAAGCCGCGACGTCCGCGTCGAGGCGAGCATGGACAATGCCGAGCGCCTGAGCCTCATCGTTCCCGGCGAAGCCGAACCGATCGCACCCACCAACTGGTCGTTCGGTCAGCTCTCTAGCCTGGTTGGGGCTCCCGCCTCCTACCTGCGCAACCTTCCTGCAGCGCTCGCCGGCATCAATCTCCAGCATGGCCTCCTGAGCCATCGCGGCGAGCAGGTGAAGCTGCTCAAGACCCATGAAGGCCGCGCCGAACTGCGGGCTGTCACCGGACCCGATTACGGCCGGATCTGGGACCATGAGCTGGTCGCGGCGGTCATGAAGATCGCGGGCAACGGCGTTTCCGATACGCGCTGGAAGGTTCCGGGCGTGCTCGACTGGCGGTCGATGCGCTATAACCCCTATGTCGACGTTACGCGCGAGACGACGACACTCTATGCGTCGGATCGCGACGTTTTTCTGTTCTTGGTCGATGACACGCATCCGATCGAAGCGGGGAAATTGCCGAATGGCGACCCCGATCTCTTCTTCCGCGGCTTCTACTGCTGGAACTCGGAGGTCGGCTCCAAGACATTGGGAATTGCGACTTTTTATCTGCGCGCTGTGTGCATGAATCGCAATTTGTGGGGCGTCGAAAATTTCGAGGAGATCTCGATCCGCCATTCGAAATTCGCCGCCAACCGCTTCGCCCATGAAGCGGCGCCCGCGCTCGAGAGCTTCGCCGACTCTTCCGCGCTAAGCTTCATCGAAGGCATCAAGACGGCGCGCGGTCGCATCGTCGCACGGTCCGACGAGGATCGCGACTCCTTCCTGCGAAAGAACGGCTTCTCCAAGACCGACACTGCGAAGATCATCCAGTCAGTGATCGCCGAAGAAGGCCATCCGCCCGCCAGCCTGTTCGATTTCGTGCAGGGCATCACTGCGCATGCACGCGCGAAGTCCAACCAGGACACGCGGCTCGAAATCGAGGGCAAGGCGCGCAAACTCTTCGCCAAGGCGAGCTGAGGAGGGCGTCATGCTGAGCTTCACGATCGAAAGCACCTACCGGCTGCCGGTTTTCCGGCACCGGACCTATGAGGCGGCCACCGCCGAAGATGCCTGTCGCCTCGCCATCACGGACGAGGACTGGACTGGCCAGAAGGAGGACTATGAGAATAGCGGCGCCACTTACCTTACTGGCATCTGGCCCGGTGTGGATAGCGCCTACGGCCCCCCCGCGCTGGCGCTGCCGCCCGGTTTCGCCGAAGGAGAATATCCGCCGTCGGCGATCAGGACGAAATCGGTCACGCCCATACCGGCTCCGCTGATGCCGCGCTGTCGCCATTGCGGCAGCGCGGACATCTGCAGGGATGCGAACGCCGCCTGGGACGAGGTCACCCAGCAATGGTCGCTGCTCGCGACCTATGACAGCCAAACCTGCGAGCGATGCGGCGCGGACAGCAACAATCTCGCCCTCTGGGTCCCGGTCGCCGAGGCGGGCTCGGCCACGGCTTTCCTGTGGGAAGTGATCCAGGTGCTGGAATCCACCTCCCTTGCCTGGGAAGCCGATTTCCAGCGTTTCTGCACCGAGAGCCATGGCCAGCTGACGGCTGATGAGGCCGCCGCCCGATGGCGCAGCGCCGCGGGCGCCTGACCATCCAGTCCGGCCCAACGGGCCAACCTTCAACGCCCGTCCACCCCGAGGCGGCTTCGACACAGGTCGGAGCCGCCCTTTTCCTATTGAAAGGATCCGATCATGCACGCTTCCTCCCAAATCGAACTGCGCTCATTCTCCGTCGAGATCGAATTCTCCAGCGGCGGCGAGCCCTATGCAACCGAGACCTATACGGTCGAAGCGACCGACTGGTATCGCGCGCAGCGCGATGCGCTCGAGATGTCGGTCTCCAGTCCCTACGACAACGCGCGCATCCCCGATCTCACGCGTCGCGTGGTCGCACAATAAACAGCGGGCTTTCTCCCGCCGCCGATCATGGGCTGGCGGGAGGGGGCGCGGCCGCAACCGGAGTTGCCGCTCATGATCACCACCAGAAGCCAACGCTGGCGCGATCGGCGTTGCCGCTGGGTGCCAGGCGCCACGGAAATCGACACCAGGCGCTTCGCTGTCGATATCATCGACACCGTCAAGCAGGCCGCCCCTTTTGTGCGCCAGCATCATTATGCCGCCTCGATGCCGGTTACACGCCTTTCGCTCGGCCTCTTCCGTAATGGCGCGGCCGGACGATCCGAGTTGGCCGGCGTTTGCGTCTTCGCCCACCCGGTCAACAATGCCAGCGTTCCCAAATCGGCCGGGCTCCCCGATCCACGTAGCGCCTGCGACCTCGGGCGCCTCGTGCTGCTCGACGACACCGGCGGTAACGCGGAAACCTGGATGCTCTCGCGCGCCTTCAAATCGCTGCGTCGCGAGAAACCGGAAATCGTGTCCGTCATCTCCTACGCCGATCCCATCCGTCGCACCGACGAGCAAGGCCAGATGTTCATGCCCGGCCATGTCGGTACGCTCTATTGCGTGATGGGCAGCCGCTACACCGGCCGCTCGTCAGCACGCATCGATCTCATCCTCCCCAACGGCCAGCCGATTTCGAGCCGGGCGATCTCCAAGATCCGTAATGACGAATGCGGCCAGCGCTACGCGGCCGAGCAACTGGTTGCGGCTGGTGCCCGGACCCGTCGTTCGGGCGAAGATCCCGCGCACTGGCTCGCCGATCTTGAACACACCGGTTTTCTGCGCCGCCAGAAGCACCCGGGCAACCACGCTTAGGTTCTGTTCCCGCTCACCAAAGCGGCGCGGATCGCGGCACGGGCGGTACCAAGTCTGCCCTATCCCGTTCTCGATCGCACTACGCCCGCCGGCGACGTGACGGCGCTTCCGCTGCTTGCCCACGCCGTTTGAGCCAGCCGGTCGCAGCCGGAGGGAAGGGGGCGGGATTGGGGGCCGGTCAGGAACCGGCTTACCGGAGAACCCCGCCATGCCCGATCTTGACGCCCGCGCCCTCCTTGTCGAGGCGCTCGATTTCTTCAACGACCATCCCTGCTTCGGCCTACGCCGCGACCGGCGCCGCACAAGCTACCAGCTCGCCGCGCGGATCGACGCCTTCCTCGCACCGGACAAGACTGTTCTGCCTATCGTGGCGGCCGCCCGCGAACGCTGGCTTAACACTCATATCCTGCGGATCGACCCTGACGAGCAGACCGTCCAGCGCGATGGCGACAGCTATTGGGTGCGGGCATGGGTGCGCGTGGATGCGGCCCGCCTAGCCGACGTCGGCGCTGCGCCAATCGACCGATACGCCCGCGCGGTCGCCGCACTGCCGGAAATCACTCGTCAGGTTCTCCTGGCGGATTTTCTCGGCGAGGAGGATTTCGCCGCGATCGCGGCCCGTCTCGGCATCGCCACGCACGAGGTCGAGCAGCATATCGCCGACGCACTCGCCGTGATCGCCCAAGCGCTCGACCGGCCCTGATCGCACGCTCGGGCTGCCCCTCCGCGCACCCGGCACATCCCTAAGGAGACAATCCATGACCCATATGACAAGGGACGATTTCGCGCGCCTGCTGGCCCGCGCCCGCATTGCGATCGCCGACGCCAGCCCGGCAGGCCATATTCTGTGTGACGAACTGGCGCAGGCCGAACGGCTCATGGAAAATCATGCGGTTCCCTGGTCCGCCGACATCCACGTCGCGTTCATCGACCATCGTGAGGGAGGCAACCTCCATGCGGCCTTCGGCCGTGAGGCGTTGATGGCCGAGGTCGCCTCATTCTGCCGCGAATGGTGGCCGGAAATCCGCGACAGGCGTGATCCCTCGACGCTCTCCGACGAAGAGGCCGCTTCGATCTATTTCGACGCCCACGAAGACGAATATCTATGGACCGAGCGAATCTCGGTCGGCGCGCCGGCGATCGGCTCTCCGAACGCATTGCGCATCGCTCGCCATCTTGTGATCAGCACCAGCCATATCCGTCCCGCCACCGCGGACCTTCTCGACCAATGGGCGCCGATGATCCCGGAATCGCGCCCGCTGGGTGTCGCCGAGGCCGGCTATGGCTGGTTCGTCCTCACCGATTCGCTCGACGGCCTGGAACGGGAGATGGTCCCGAACGAGCTTTGGGCCGCCATCGAGTTCGCGCGTGCACAGGGCTGCCGTTGGCTTCTTCTCGACCGTGACGCGGATTGCATCGACGGTCTCGAGACGTTCGAGTGGTGAGGGCTCTGCCATGACCCGCCGCTCCTCCAGGGCCGAGGTTCGCAATCCCGTCCTCGGTCTTCCCGCCGCACGCCTCCTCCAGGCTATGCCAACCGATACCCGCACCTTGCTCGCAGTGCTGCTGCTCGACCTTGCCGCCGAGGCGCGCCACCGTTCGCGATCGAGCTGGGAGAGTCGCAAGGTGTTTGTCGCTGCCTACTGGGCTACCGTTGCCGTCTATGCCGGACATGTCGCCCGGGTCCTTCGCGGGACCCGGCAACGGGGTACTTCGCGCAAACCCTTTCGCATCGCCCAAAAAGGCTATGCCGAGCTTGCCGCAGCGAGCTGGAAGGAAGCCTCCGACCTCTATTGCGAGCGCCGCGACCGATTGGGTCTGGGCGCCAGCATGTACCCCGAGGCGCTGCTGTTGGTCGCCGACACGCCTGTGGGGCGGATCAGCTATAACGGCCGAATCTGGCTGCCCGGCGACTGGGAACCCGGCACGGAACCCCTCTACGACACCAGGTCGCCTGCCGGCCACTGACAGGCGCGCAGTCGCGCCGATCCACCGCACCTGAGGAGACACCGCATGAGCCCAGCTCTTGCGCGCGGCTTGCTTGCCGCGCCTGATGATCCTTTGCCTGCGATCGACGATAGAGTCATAGCCGCCGTGCGGTGCCGTGCCTGGTTCGCCTTCAATCTTTCGGGCGGCAAGGATTCCACCGCCTCGGCCCACGCCGCGATTGCGCTGCTCGACGCCTTGGGTCATCCGCGCGATCGCCGGATCGCGATCCACGCAGACCTCGGGCGGGCGGAATGGCGGTCGACCTCGGCTATGGTTGCAGCGATCGCCGACAGGCTGGGGATTCCCTTGCTGGTTGTCAGCCGATCGGCAGGCGACATGGTGTCGCGCTGGGAGCAACGCTTCCTCTCCGGCAAGCGTCGTTACGAGGCGCTCGAAACCTACAATCTCATCGGACCCTGGTCCTCGGCATCGCTACGCTTCTGCACGTCCGAGCTGAAAGTCCAGGTGATCGGCCCTGACCTCGCACGCCGCTATCGGGGCGAAACCATCGTTTCGGTCATCGGCCTGCGCCGCGACGAAAGCCCGAGCCGCCGCTCGACCCCGGTCTCCCGTGTCGACGAACGCTTCGCAAAGCCCGGCAATGCCGCCGGCACGTGCATGCTCAGTTGGCATCCAGCAGTCGACTGGAGTGCTGACGACGTCTTCGGGATTCACGCGCGCCACGGACTCCCGCTGCACGAAGCCTATGTAAGATACCGCACGACCCGCCTGTCCTGCGCTTTCTGCGTGCTTGCATCCGCGCACGATCTGGCCGCCTCCACCGAAGCTCCCGGAAACGTCGATCTCTTCCGCCATCTTGTGGCGATCGAGCTGGACTCGACCTTCTCCTTCCAGCCCCAACGATGGCTCGCCGATGTCGCGCCTCGATTGCTGCCGGCCGCTCTTCTTCACGACATCGCCTGCGCCAAACTGCGAGCCCATGAGCGCCGGACGCTCGAAGCGAAAATGCCCCCGGAATTGCGGTTCGTGAAGGGCTGGCCACCACGCATGCCGAGCCTGGCCGAGGCCGCGCTGATTACGAAAGCCCGCGCGCCGATCCTCGCCCATCACGGCCTCGCCGACCATTTTTCCGACGCTACCGCGGTCCAGGCGCGGTTCGCAGACCTCCTCGCCGCGAAGGCCGAACGGTCCCGCTAGCGAGCCGGAGGGGAGGACTCTTTTTAAGGTGCGTCGGGCGAATTTCGCTCGCGCGTCTCCTTGCTGCCGAACGCGCAGCCCCCTGTCTCCACTATCGAAGGAATAGCCAATGGACGTCATCGTCTCTCGGTCCCGCATCCCGGGCGCCGCCTCGACCTATCACTATCGCGCCCTCGTGCCGCTGGCCGAAGTGGCACTCCAGCGGCGCCCGCGCTGCGTCGTCATCCAGGCCCACATCGGCAATGGACGGGTGCCCTCGACCCGGATCGCCGACGTCGTAGCACCCGCCGCCTGGTATGAGCGTGAGCTGGCCACCCCCTTGGGCCTCGCGGCGCGGCTCAACCTGGTCGCGCGGCGAATCGAAGCGCTCATCATCCGCACCGTCTTTCCCGAGATGACCGCCCGGCTGACCCCGCTGACGCTCGCCCTGGAGTCCGATCCCGGCGAGGCCAGCTGCCGTGTCGCCGTCGCCGACCTGAACGCAGCGTTCGACCGGGTCGCGCCCGAAATCGACACCCTGATGGCAGCCGATCTCGGCCTCTACCAGGGCTGCGACCTCCGCGCCGCCTGACATCGAAAGGCCCCGTCATGACACACTATTCTGAAACCAGCCTGGTGATCGCCGCCTGCCTCTGGGAGGCGGTCCTGGCCTTGCGCGCCAGGCCGATCACCGATCCCGACGCGATAGGCCTCGCTCTCGCGATCGACAAGACCTTCGATGCGCTCGGCAGCGCTGCACTGCGGCTGACGGTCGTTGGCTGGACCGACATAGTCGAGGCTGCCTGGCGCGGGGGCGAGAATGACTATCCGCTCTGCTTCGACTGGGATTTCGTGCCTGCCTGGATCATCGACCACATCGACTGGTCCGACCCATTCCATCCCGCGGTGATCCAAAGGGGAGGGGGATGAGGGCTCATGTGGCGGGGAATTGGTCTCCGCCAGACAGGAGTCGCATTCCATGTCCTTCCCCGCCACCATCCGGCCCGAGGTCGGCCAGTCGCTCATCACCAAGGTCTCGCGCCTGTTCAACGGCACGCTCGGCGACGTCCTTCAGGAACTGTTCCAGAACAGTCGCCGCGCCGGTGCCCGCGCGATCCATGTCGCGATTTACAATCTCCCCGCCGGTACCGCACTGTCCATCTACGATGATGGCTGCGGCATCGACGACCCCGCCAACCTCCTGAAACTCGGCGATTCGGGCTGGCAGCAGGATATCCGCGCCCGCGAGGATCCGGCCGGCATGGGCGTGTTCAGCCTCGCCGGTCGGGATGTGCTTGTCCGCTCCTGGTCGCGAGCAGCGGGGCGGGGCTGGGGGGTCCATATTCCGGCTGACGGCTGGGAAGGGGCTGTCCCGCTCGCGATCGAGCCATGCGGGATCGTACGCGGCACCGAAATCCAGATCATGCTGCCAGCCGCCTGGGAGGAGCAACTTTCGTCGGCACTGCGCCTCGCGGCCCGATATTTTCCGCTCCCGGTTCATTTCGAGGGCGCGCAGCTCCCGTGCGAGGACTTTCTCACCGGTGCGGGGCAGATTGAGGAATGGGAAGGCTGTCGCATCGGCATCTTCCACGACGGCACGACCGAGGCCGTCCACACGCCTCGGATCAATTTCCATGGCGTGACGGTCGCCTCCCGGCTTCCCACCCTGAGCGAAATTGAGACTCCCCATAACTGGCGGGTGCGGGTCGATATCGTCGACGCGCCGGCGCTTCAGCTTGTCCTCCCCGCGCGCAAGGAAATGGTCGAGAACGAGGCGCTGTCCCGGCTCAGGGAAGCCGCCGAAATCGCGCTTTACCGCGCCATCGCCCGCGAGAAATCTCATCGCCTCTCCTACAAGGCCTGGGCGCGCGCACGCGACCTTGGTGTCGCTCTTCCCGAAGCCGAACCGTGGCTCAATGCCTGGACGCCCACCATTGCCGACACGTCCAACCGATATCAGGGCGAGGCCGTTCGGCAGGGCCCAATGATCATCATGTCCGACCACGAACCCGACATCGAGCAGGCACTGTCGCGCGCACTAGCAAAGGAAACGCCGCTCGGGGGGCGCCTGGTCCACGAAAATCGCGATTTCGAGGGCTATCGCTGGTACGACGGATTGCCGCGTCTCCTGTCCTGCAGCTTTGTTGTGCGACGCGATGGCATCCTCCATCGCTATGCTGATGACGTCGCTTTGGCCGACGATTTTGACTCCGGGCCGGTTGAAGAGATCACCGCCGAAATCCTTCTACGGCCCGGTGGTCCGTCACCGTCCGAACCCACCACATACTGCGTGCCCGCGGACATGCTGGTCTGCAGCAATGCCTGCTGGACGATCGACGAGGCGACCATCCTGTTCGACGGCGAGGCCGATGTGCAGCCCGACGCGCTTGCCGACCTGATGTATGCCAGCCTGTTCTGTTATTCCGACGACTGCGAGCGCGACAGCTGGGATACGCAATCGCTCGCCTTCGAGCATGAAGCCCGCAATCTCGCCAACCTGCTACTGCTTGGCGAGGACGAGGCGCTGCTCGCTCGATTGCGTGAGGCGGTTTTCGAGCACGTCCAGTGGCTTATTCCCAATGACCGCAGCCTGACAATCTCCGTCGACAGGAACAGGCTCTCGCTCTCGCTCGATCAGGCGGCCTGAGCCCCATCGCCCGAGACTCGCCCAAGCCTTCGTGAGGGAGCTTTCCCATGCGCCATGCCGCACTCTTTGTCTGCTCGACCGCCCATCTACCTGTAGCCGAGCGTCGTCATATCGATCGCCTGATCGCCGTCGCGTCACGCGGGGCGGACGGACGTGTCGAGGTCGGCCATCCCGATCTGGTGATCGAACCCTATGCCTATGGCTTCTTCGTCCACACCTGCGTCGTCGGGTGCGGCGGTGAGGCGCCCGACATCAGCCCGGAGTTCTGGGCGATCCTGCGCGCCGCATTCGACAGGGATGCCTCCTGGGTCCTGTTCGACCGCGACGAACCCGCCTGGTCGCAGCTGCCCACCTTCGCCGATCCCGACCAACCCGAGGAGCACCAGTCATGACCAGCACCTGCTCGATGCAACCCTGTTCGCCCAAGCGCGCGGTGCTTGCATCCTTCGATCATGCCTACGCCCTTGCTCTGCGGATGCGGCATGAGACCGGCCGCCCCCAGTTCGTGCTGCGCACCGGCGATCCGTTCCAGCCCTTTCGTGTCTCCAGCACCGGGCCGCAGCGCCGCCAGGCGCTGATGACGCTCGTCGCCTGACCTGGCACCAGCTTGTGCCGGAAACGGCTCTCTTCAATGAGGACCAGTCCCATGACCCATGGAATATTGCGCCAGCTAGCCAGCGAGGCGCCAGACGTCCCTCCACCTGCCATCCAATTTCTCAGCCTCACCGAGGACGAGTTCGTGGACAGGTTCCAGCCCGTCCCCAATCATCTCCTCGCAACGGCGGGGTTCGACTTCGGCCGGGGCGGATGCCTGTTCGAAGCCTCCGGCCCGGACCTCGAATTCATCCGCTCGCAACCTGCGGCAAATGTCTGGACGGTGATCGAGGGCGACGACGGTCTCGAGATCACCGACGGCATGCACGCCGTCAATCGCCTCGGCTATCTCCTGGCCGAGCAGCCATGTCCCCCCGATACTATGGTGAGCGTGCCGCTCGACTTCTAAGCGGCCACACCTCCCGACTCTGGGGCCTCGGGGGCCAATTGATCGTCGCATTCCGGCCATCCTGCCTCCGGGATCAACCCGCCAACCGTCACGGCGACGTTCCCTATGGGCTCCCGACCTCCTTCCTGGAGATCAGTCATGTACGATCCGAAGCGACCGCCGATCGCGGCGGCGAACGACGACGCTTGCCTTACTGCCCCATCCGGCGTCCCTGTGATCGCCGCCTGGGGCATGGGCGTCGACAGCACCGCGATGATCATCGAATGGGTCGCGCGGGGGCTGCCCCTGTCCGCCGTCCTCACAGCCGACACCGGCGTCGAGCGCGAGGAAACCTATGCCTTTCTGCCGATCTTCCAGCGCTGGATGGACCGGCATCATATCGAGCATCATGTCGTCCGCTATGTGCCGAAGCGCTTCAAGCACTGGCCGCCCTATTTCTCGCTTCTGGAGAACTGTCTCACCAACGCGACACTGCCATCGATCAGCTTCGGCCGCCACAGTTGCTCGTTAGGTCCGGCTTCAGAGACTGTCTCTTTTGCTCGCGATGAGTGACGGGCCGACCGCCGCGCTAACCCAAAGAGCTGGCGGTGGTCGGCCCGTCACTCGCGTCGCGCAGCGACGCCTGATTGCCGGATGAATCCGCTTGGACTCAATTACCGCACTTCATTCGCGAGCAGATCATTTCAGGATCGATTTCACTGGCGAAACAAAGGCTGGGCTTGTAGAAGACCGGAGAACAAAAGGGGGCTTTATGGCGCGGCGCGTTTTCTTCAGTTTCCACTTCGCGAACGATTTTTGGCGCACCCAGCAAGTGCGTAACATCGGTGCTCTTGAAGGGCAGACTCTTTGCACCGCGAATGCGTGGGAAGAGGTCAAGCGGAAGGGCAAGGCCTCCATCGAAGAATGGATCGATGACAACATGTACGGCAAGAGCTGTGTGGTGGTGCTTGTCGGTTCTGAAACAGCGAGCCGCCCTTGGGTAATCCGCGAGATCGTTAAAGGCTGGGATGCCGGCAAAGGAGTGGTCGGCATTCGGATAAACAAACTTCTCGGCCACGACGGGAATTCGTGCGCGGCTGGTAGCAATCCGTTTGACGAAGTCGGCTATGGAAATACCGGGAAAAAGCTATCGTCCATAGCGAAGCTGGTCACCCCTTCAGGCACAGATAGCAAGGCAGTGTATGATTCGATCAAAAACGGGATCGAGAGCTGGATTGAGGACGCGATAGCGATCCGCTCAAAGAACTGATGGAACTCCGTGAATTCGTGCGATATTCGATGATAGAGTTTCGATTATGATCGAATACATTACAAAATCCGAGCTTCGGAATTTTGCCGATAAGTTAAATGTTAGCGAACAGGCAAGTCTCAGAAAATCTGCTGCTTCTCGTAGCCTCTCAGGCACCACATTTCTTTCGCACTCAAGCAAAGATGATGATTTGGTCGTTGGCGCTATTCGTGTGTTGGAAGGGCACGGAGCCAGGGTCTATGTCGATGAAATCGACCCGGAAATGCCCCCATACACGACGGAGGAAACGGCGGGGCTGTTAAAGAGCCGTATTCGCCAGACCAAGCGCTTTGTTCTTCTTGCAAGCAAGAACAGCAAGGACAGCCGTTGGGTGCCCTGGGAGTTGGGCGTGGCCGATGGGTATAAAGGGCTGACGAAGATCGCGCTGTTTCCGGCATCCGACAGCTCGCATGAGCAAGCATGGGCATCGTGGGAGTATCTGGGATTATACCGCCGCATTGTCTGGGGGGATCTACAGGGTCATCAAAAGCGTGTCTGGATGGTTCTCGACGAGAAAAGGAACACAGCTACGGAGCTTAGCGAATGGCTGGCTGGCGAATGATGAGTTCCCACCCCGTTTAAGCAGTGGCAGGGGGCTGCCAAAATCGCTCCTCAACGACAGCCGGTTGGAGGGCCGGGCTTTCGAAGCGCTCCTCTCGGACGGAAACGTCAAGGTGGCGGTGAAATAACGCAACATAGTCCCGGTCTTCCGCTAGGTCGGGCGCTAGAGACCCAACTTGCGCCCCCACTTCAAGCGTCGCGCCGCCCGTGGAGATTACTGGTATCACTGCAGCCTCTGGTTGCAGGCGTCGAAACATTTCGTACTCTTGTACGATCCCACCCATACCACCAATGAATACCGCTGCTTTGAACTTGTGTTCGGAAAACATGCGCTCGCGCATGGCAAGCAGGCTCTTCTCCCGATCCTTCTCAACCTCGTCTGTATAAATCACGTTATTGAATCGCTCGTTGTCCTCGGGGAATTCATCCTCGAAATGGCGGGACTGATAGAGCCGTACCCAATGTCCGTAATTTACTCCGATGTCCTGAGAGACCACCCAGATCATCGGTGTGATTGCGGGTTGTCCACCCCAAACAAGAAGTCTGCGACCAAGTGTGACGTGCACCAAAGCGGAAACTGCGGCCGTAATCGCGACAGTGTCGGCGGTCGCCGCATATTGTGGCCCTCGCTTCGGATCTGGCACACCTGCCGATAGGAAAATGGCCTCAGCCATGGTCAATTCTCCCATGCTGCGAGAGCCCATCCGGCTTCGGAAACCTTAATCGTGCGGACCGCGAGAATATGCTCTCCAAGCCATCGGAGGTGGGCATTCCATGCATCACGGATGCCGATATGATCGTAGACCAGTACCGGTATCTCCTGCTGTTCCGCTCGTCGCGCCTTATCGGCCACATCGTTCAAAATTTCGGCCGTGGGGATTCCAACAATCGGATATGCCCAAATCTTTTGACCATCCAGCAATCGCACAGCGACGGCTCGGTGTGCGCCGACGCCTTCCACCGATGCTCCAATTTTTTCGACGTCAGCGCGAAGCTTGCCGGTTATCGACATATATCGAGATGCGATGCTTCGGCTTCGTAGCCGTTCCACCTCAAGAACGATTGCATCGGCCGTTTTTGCTACTATCGGTCCATCAGCCCCCTCGAGTTCTTCTGGATCAAGATAAATGGTCTCTGCAAGATCAGTCAGCTTGTTCGGTGTATGTGCAGGCCAAATGACACGAAGAACTTGAATCTCCTTTGCGCGTGCTCTTCCTATTTCTTGTCGCGTCCATCGGCTATCAAAATAAGTTGGAGTGTCGAGCATAACCATAACATCAGAATCGACGAGCCTGTGCCAAAGCACATCTTGGAACGGATCGCCGGGCCTAATATCGTGTGTGTCCAGGAAAACGTCGAATCCGCGGGATGCGAGGAGATCGTGGAGTTGCAACGCAGCTGCTCGGGATTCAACGCGTCGATAGCTGACAAATACCCGTCGCTGTCGGCGGAGCAGGCCAACGCATTCCAGCATCGCCGATGCGAGTTCGGTCATCGCTGGATCGTCAGCGCGCCGCGTTAGCCCGTTGATGGGCTGGAGAAACTGGGGGATGTGAACATTGAAGTCTGCGCCGGCGGGGATCGTGGGAATGATGGGCGCGCTCGCGCGGATGAGTTCCTGGGCCGCCTCCAGATCTTGTTGGGCGTTTCCTCCGAAATACGCACATGCGAATGCTGCTGGTTTGTGTCGTCCACTCAGCGTGTCCGCATTATGCACAACTACATCGTCGCCCAACGTCAATCCGAAGTCGGAAACGATATCGGCGAGCGTCGCGGTTAGTGTTGCGCGATCCCCGGGCGTTACGGCGCCAAGTATGGCCAATTCATAGATACTCATTGATGTCAGCGACCGGCCGCCTTTGCTGCAGTTTCAATCCAAGCCGGCATGTTGACATAGCCGTTATCCCGAACCCAATCATACGCTCCGTATAGGTTCGAAAGCGGAACATCCCGGCCATTCTGCTTAATTGTAAAATAGCTGAGTGGGTTAGTCCCCTGACGATCAATCCCAAGTTGCGGATCTTTTACGCTATGGATGTCGATGGCCAAGAGGCCTTTTCCAAGCTCGTAGCTTCTCTTGATCTCGTGCCGGACCCATTCACGGTCATACGTCTCCGCGCCAAACAGCACCACAGTCACGGACGTACCTTTGAGCTGCTCCTCGATCCATTTTTCTATGCCGCCCGCTCGTTTCTTCGCCTCTTCGAACTCTGCCTTGTCATAGAAGGGCTGGGCTTCGCCACCGGGCCGAACCACCCAGGAATTGCGGACTTGCACGACCCGTCGAACGTCACGGTCATAGTGAAAGCTAAAGAATACCCGACGTGCCACCACTTACCCCCTCGATCATCGTTCACTCATATCAAGGCGGGAGCCAAGTGTCAGCAGCCACGGTGAGTGGTTGGTGTCGAGTCGCAACGACACCCTTCGACATGACGAGGAAACCGCCCATTCCATCGAAATGCGTCGGTCAAACCGGCCATATTGCGCTACTTTCGAAATCGCATCTGTGCGGGCGAGGGAGATAGCCCGTGGTATCAATGATTCGGGCATTCTCTGGCATGCCCAATGTCCCACTTGGCTTCCCGATCCTGTTCGACGCCGACATGGCGATCATCGAGCCTGCCTTCGTCTGGCTCATGGAGCACGCCGAACTGAGCGGCCGCGCGCAGGCGTCTGAAACCGTCCGGACCTATGGCGAACATCTCCACGACTGGTTCGACTCGCTCGAACAATCGGGGATCGAATGGCGCGAGGCCGACGAGCGTGTCATCGCTGCTTATCGCAACCGAATGCTGGAGAATCCCAGCACGCATACCGGGCGGCCCTATGCCCGGACCACGATCAATGCGCGCGTCTCGACCGTCTGCCGCTTCTACGGTTGGGCGCTCGACCGGGCGCCGATCGACCATTGCCCGTTCCGGTTGACCGAGAAGATGACGCTGATGCTTGACGGTGCCTATCGCCCAGGCTTGCAGCGCCGCCAGGTCAACGAGCTGATCGTCTCGCGCCCCGAAAAGCTGCCACGGCCACTGCGCGCCGATGAACTGGCGCGGCTGTTTGCGCATCTGAGGCCCACCGCCCGACTAGCCGCGCAATGGGCGCTCGGGGCGGGTCTGCGCCGCAAGGAACTTTCAGCGCTCGCCGTCGAACAGATCCCGGATAGCTGGCCGCTCGACCTCGACAGCGATCCGCTAGTCGGCGTGCCGCTGCATATCACCAAGGGCGATCGGCCGAGGACGGTCTATCCGCCGCTTCGGCTGCTCGATCATACACACTGGTATATCGGCGAGGAACGCGCCCGGATCGTCCGCCGTATCCGCCGTTCCGACCGGCGCTATCGCGCGCCGTCCAATCTCCTGCTGAACGAGCATGGACGGGCGATGACGCGCAAGCTCCTGACGGCGCAGCTTGCCGAAGCGTTTGCCGCTTCCGGGCTGCAGGGCACACTGCACTGGCTCCGGCACACCTTTGCGATGGCGATGCTGGCCCGTCTCCAGGTCCAGGCCCGCACCAATCCCGACCTCAACCCGCTCAAGGTCGTGCAGGTGCTGCTCGGCCACGCTTCGATCACGACGACGGCGATCTATCTGCGCTGTGTCGAACTGCACGAGCGCGACCTGAGCGAAAGCCTCGCCTATCTCTATGGCGAGCTGATCCCGGCCGATGGTTAGGAACCGCCTCGATCGGACGCTTCGGCTCGAACCGACGCCGACGGACCATCCGGTGGAGCTCGCCGAAATCCAGTTCCGCGACGAATGGGGCAGGATCGTTCAACGGTTTGACCCGGCGCTGCTCGGAATGCCGGACGACATCAGCGCAGCTATCTCGCGCGCCTTCCGCGATCATGATGTGGCGTCCAGCGCCGCCACCCGCACCTCACGCTGGTTCGCGCTCCGCGTGTTCGGCAGGTTCCTGTGCGAAGATGGGCGTGTCAGGCGCGCGGTCGATCTCGATACGGCGACGATCCGCCGGTTCATTACATGGCTGGCGAAGCCCACCAACGGGCGCAGGCGCGGCGTCCAGTCGCAATCCGGTCAGCTCGGTATGATCCGGCCGGTCCTTAAGCGCGCGATCGCGGACAATCCCGGCTTGTTCGCACCGGGCTTCGCCGTTCCCAACAATGCGATCCCGCTCGCCGGCGTCCAGCGGCTACCGCAAGACAGGCTGACGACCTCCGCAATGCGTGCCCTGCTGGCAGTCTGCTATGCCGAGATCGACACTGCCTGGGACAGGTTCCAGCACGGGCAAACCATCGTCGCTCTTCCGAACTTGCCGCTCCATGGTGGCCGGACCGCCGAACGAGATCGCTGGATATGGAAGCTCCACCGCCTCGGCCACGGCGTCATGCCGCCCGCCCGAGGCTCGGACCTTAACAAGCCCGATCGGCAGCGGATCGCCGACGCAGGCGGGTTCCGTGAGCTGGAAAGCTATCTCCACCTCACGACCGACACGCTGGTTGCGTTCTATATCGTGCTGCTGATCCAGACGGCGGCAAATGCCGGTCCGCTACGCCAGATCAAGCGCGACTGCCTGGTGCCCCATCCGCTCGAGCGGCATCGCGTCATGGTAGAGTGGGTGAAACCCCGCGCCGGCGGTAAGGTGAAACGCATGCAACGGCGGTCATTCGACAATCGCCGGCCCTATGCGGCGCCTCGTCTGATAGAAAAGCTCCTTGCGATGACGGCGCCGTTGTTGCCGCATGTGGAACCGTCCAGGCGCGATCGGCTGTTCCTGCATCGCTTCCTCATGACGACTGGCCGCCTCGAGCGTGATCATCACGCCGGCCATATCGTGCAGGCCACGTTGCGATCGGCAATGTTGCGCTTCTACGAGCGCCAGAACGCTGCAATCGCCTCGTGGAACGAAGCGCATCCCGAAAAGCCTCGTGCGCTGCTTCCCGACTTCTCGCCCAAGCTGTTCCGCAGCAGCATGGCAAGCGCCCATTATACTGCATCGCAGGGCGACATCATGGCGGCCAAGGCGGTCCTTAATCATGCGAGTGTCGCCACCACAGATATCTACGTCGACGGCGATGCCGTTCGCCGCCTCGAACGCGATACGATCGCCCGACTTCAGGCGCTGATGATCACATGGGTCTGCGGCGAGACAATCTCGGATCGCTCGCAACATAGAGGCGCGGATACCGGCGCGCCGGTGACGGCGCTGTTCGGCCACGACTGCCTTCGCCCGACTGACAGCGGACATGCCCATCCTGGTCGCGTGTGCCCGAAACTGGGAGGCTGCCTTGCCTGTCCGGGCCTGATCGTCCCGATCGACCCGGATCATCTCGCGCGGATCGTCCAGGCCACCTGGCATCTTGAAGCTGCGCGGGAGCGGATCGACCCGATCCGGTTCGGCCTCTTTTACGCGCCCAGCCTTCAGGTGCTGACGCAAGACCTGCTACCGGCATTCCCGCCCGAGATGATGCCAGACGCCGAACGGCTCATGTGCGCCCTGCCTTCGCTGCCGGACCTGGAATAGCCTCATGGCCTCCGTCCCGACGTCCACGTTCACCCAGGTTCCGGCTCCATTGCTCGGGAACGAAGGCGTGCCCGCCGCGATGACGTTCAACTGGGGGTTCGAAATGCCGGACGGAAGCCGGTTCAGCGACGATCAGTGGACGCTGCTCCGGCACGCGGCCGAACTGTTCCTGCTCTCGCTGCGGCACGATCCACCCGAAGGCCGGATGCCGCTCCGAAAGGAAACGATCCGCGGCCACTTCAGTCATATCCGCTTCCTTGCCCGATGGATGGCGGCGGAAAACGTCCGACGCTTCAGGGATCTCGATCAGGACACCGTGGGTCGCTTCGTGGCGATGCTGCGCGCGCGCCCGGGCAGGAACGGCGCGTTGCTCTCGCTCAGCACCGCCGAAGGCCATCTCGGCACGATCCGCACCTTCCATATGCAGCGCGACAAGCTGGACGACGCGCCGCCGACGGCACCGCCTCGCGCCGCCTCGGTCGGGAAGCGGCAATGGAAGCCTTATGGCGGTCATCCCTATACCCCTGACGAGATCGCCGTGCCGCTGATCAGCGGGGCAATCGAGTTGCTCGGCGATCCGGCGGACCAGATAATCGCCCTGCGCGACCGTCTCGCAGACCTGTATGAACGGCTCCGACCACGGCACCAGGGACGAATGCTCCACTGGCATATCAGACGCGCGATGCTGGCCGAGCCATGTCCCTGCGCCGATCGGTATCCGAATCCGGAATGGCCACTGCGCCGCCTGGCGTTCATGCTCGACCGGCTTGGCGATGCCTGCTTCACCGTCATCGCCTATCTTGTTGGCGCGCGCGCCTCCGAGATACTCAGGCTTGAAGAGGGCTGCCTCGAACGGCGCGCGACCGACGAAGACGGCGAGGAACACGTCTATCTGGTCGGCACGATCACGAAGACGTCGCTGACGGAACATGGCGACCTCCACCGTTGGCTCGCGCCCGAGCCGGTCCAGCGCGCAATCCACATACTCGAGCGTCTCTCCGCTCCGCTCCGCGAACTCAGCGGCGAGAAGAATCTCTGGCTCCAACAGCTCGGTCGGGGACGATCACCGCTCCCGACGATGATGCCCGTCGCCCGACTGCGGTCACCCATGGTCAATGTCCGCTTGAACGAGCGGCTTGCGCCGTTCCTTGCCTTGCCGGACCACCAAGGCGGCACCTGGCGCCTGACCACCTATCAGGGGCGCAAGACGTTCTCGCGGTTCATCGGGCGGCGCGACCGCACCGGCCTGACGGCGCTGCAACGCCATCTCGGGCATGTCCACCGCGCGATGACCGACCGGGCCTATGTCGGCACCGACTTCGAGCTTGCCGAGTTGATCGACGAGCAGGCCGCCGAAGAAACCCGCAAGGCGCTGGAAGACCTGCTCCTGGCTCCGCACGTTGCGGGGAAGGCGGGCGTCATGCTCTCCGAGCGATCGCCGTTCCGCGGGCGCACGGGATCGGGCGATGTCGATGCCTATATTACCGAAATCCTCGCCGAAACGGATATGCGCCTCGGCGTCTGCGACTGGGGCTATTGCCTTTACCGCCGGGAGACATCCGCTTGCCTCGGCGGCGAGCGCGAGCCGAACCCAGTGCTTCGCACGCAAAGCACCTGCTCAAGTTGCGCCAACTTCGCCGTGACTGACCGGCATAGGCCGGTCTGGGAGGCGCGCCTTGAACGTAACACCGCGCTGACCCAGCGCGATGACCTCGATGCCGAGAGCCGCGCGCTTGCCGAAGCACGCATCCAGGAATCTCTCCGCATCTTGGCCCAGCTCGACAAAGGAAATGCCGATGGCGTCCGAGACTGATCTGTCCACCCCACAAGCCCGTCGGCGGGCGAACACCGATGCACGCCTGCCCGAAGCCCTTGGCGTCCTCGCTAATAACGCGTCCACCGCGCCAACGGTCGCCGGGCTCGCACGAGCAGCCGGGGTCGGCCGCAACATCATCTATACCCACCATGCCGGCGTTCTCGACGCCCTGCGTGAGCTTCAGTCGCAGCGTGAGGCGGCCACTGAAACGGCCGCAGGCGAGGCTGATCGCACACGCTCTGCTCTTCGCGATGCGGAAACCAGGAACATCGCCCTTGCGACACATAATGCCAGCCTGCTGAAGCGCGCTGTCGAAGCCGAGCAGCGGGCGGAACGGCTCGAACGCCGCAATGCGCAGCTCGTGCAGGAACTCGATCGGATGCGCCGGCCCGTTCCGATCCGCACCAACGCCGAAGCGCCCGATCCCTCTGCTGCCTGAAGGCGGTCACGCCCTAATCGGGCGTCATGCAAGGGGAGAGGGTGAAGGAACGACGGAAATGCGAGCTTTGCGAGGCCAATAAGACAGGTCGATCCAGACCTAATGCTCGCAGAAATGGAAAATACAGCCGCAAGATCAATGGGTTAATTCATGGGCGCCGGCGCGGAAAATATGGACCGAGGGCGGCAAGGTTGTCAAGCTCATCGGCTATGACAGCTCGCCCGCCGATAGCCGCCGCTATGCCCATCGCGAAGGCCATATCAGCGACCTGTACGACTATCATTACCCCTTACGCGCCTGGGGCTGGGATCGCGACGCCTGCATCGCACGGATCCGCGCCGAGGGCCTGCCCGTGCCGATCAAGTCCGCTTGCTGGCTTTGTCTCGCACAGAAAAGCAGCGAGCTGATGAGCCTCCCGCGCTGGTGTCTTCGTCTGATCATATTGGTGGAGGCTCGCGCTGCCCCACGCCTGGTGACGGTCGAGGGCCTGTGGCGGACGTCGACGCGTGAGCGCCCCGGCTCAATGACCCGGTTCATCCGCGAACGCGCTCTTCTTCCCGCTTCCGAAATAGACGCCATCATTGCCGGCGCCCCGGTTGATCTGATCGACTTCCAAAGCGTCGCGGCCCAGATCCCGCTCGCCGAACGCCCGACGATGCGGGACTGGATCGATCGCTTCAATGCCGGTGTCGAACGTCTCGCGGCATGACGATACCGTCAATCTGTCTGCGACTGTTGTTGACTGCCAAAGAGCATCACCGAAAAACTCTCCTGATGCGACTTATCGATGAACTGGCCGCCAGAAGGCTCTATTATCACCGGCCACTCCCGACTTTGCCGGATGTCCTGCTGATCGACATCCCACCTCGTTTTTCGGGAGGAGGTCTGGCACTCGGCCGTTACTATCCCGTCATCCTCGAAAGCCTCGCAGAGATGCACGAGTTCGAGGCATATCTGTGCGAGCCACGGATGACCCTTGTAGCGCCTGCTCTTCTCGACCGGCGCCCGTCTGCCCTGCGCACCAACGACATCATCTTCGCCCGCTATGAGCCCCAGGCACCGAACTGGCCCTGGCTGCTCATCTGCTTCTGGCCACAATCCTACACCGCCATGGTACCGCCATCGGCCGACACCTTCGCACGGGGCAGCTATACCATCGATGCCTATTCCACTGAGGGACAACTCACAGACGCGCAGCTGAAACTTCTCGGCACGCTCGGCCCCGAGCACGCACGCACAGTTCACTCGGGGGGGATCCGACTGGGACACGCCTGAACGTCATGTATCGCGCCCCGCCACCAGGCCAAGATATGCGGACAAGCCGAAGATGTTAGGCGGCAAAGGCGCGATTATACCGGAGACGTCCGTGTCAGTGGCGATAGCCGAGCACGGCCGCGATCGGCGGCGCCATGTCGGCCCGCCGCTTCATCAAATCGGCAAGCCAGGCCAGATGCGCGGCTGCGTCCGCCAACGGCAGTTGGCAAACTTCATCGAACAGCTCATGCTGATAGGCAAGGTCGCGATCCAGAATATCACGCAGGCGAACACGGGCAGGGCTGTCCTCCGCCTCGATGCCCGCATTCGCCTCTCGGGCAGCATCGAGAAACGCCTCGGCCATCTCCTGCGCCTCATAATAGCCGCCATCCAGACCCTCGCTCGCCGCGAGGCTCGCCAGCCTGCGGCGAACCAGCGGCAGGTCTGGATCGACCGCCGCATCGTCCAGGGGCAAGTTATAATCATAGCTGGCGAGATAATCGCGGATCATGGCATGGCTCCTCAGTATATCTGAGAACATAAAATGAACAAGATTGCAAGCCTGAGCGCGCCTATGCCATGCGGGGGGCAATGTCTGTTCCGTCTTTTTCGCCGATTCCCCCCTTTAGCAGTCTCCATCATGGAGACGGTCGCCCATGACTGACAGCAAGGCGCCGCTGCGATTGCACGGGATACTGCGCCTCAACGAGCGTGGCCCTTTTCTGGAGGTCGAGGAGGGGCCTCTCTGGCGCCTTCAGACAGACGCGGATCTTCGGACGCATCAGGATCGACGGGTTCGGGTCGAGGCCTGGCAGCGCGGAGCAAGCATCCTCGAATTGCTGTGGATCGGTCCGGCCTGATGGCCGGATGGTCCGGTAAGAGGGGAACTATGCCTCAAATCAGCCCGATCCTGTAACCGCCTCTGAAATCGCTCGCTGACGGTAAGCGAGCAAGACAGCGCCGAGTTCGTTCGCGCGGCACGAGCAGGCCTCCTTACCCGCCGCCTCTCTGCCGAAACGTCGGCTGGCCACCGGCCGTGAAGACATCCTGCTCCCATCTCTGAAGCTCGGCAGCGTTGAGCGCCTCCAGCCGGCAAAGTCGATCGACCTCCTCCCGCCCAAGCGCCTGCCGCGCGCTTCCCTCCCGGACGAAATCCTTCAGCATCATATTCTGGAGGAGGAAAAAGCCCCTGATCCGCTTGCCCGTCTTCATCGCACCATCACGCGCCGAGCGCCGCCGAATCTGTCGATCCGCGTCATTGCGATGTTCATCACGAGATCACGTCTGCCATATTCCAAGTTTCCGGTCGGCTTGGGTATAGCATATGGATAATGATGGTGTAAGATTGAAATGTGATGCAATATACATCATAAACGCAGCATGATCACCTCACAGCAGATGCGCGCGGCACGCGCGTTGCTCGGCATCGACCAGAAACGGCTGGCGGAACTGGCAAAGGTATCGCTTCCCACGATCCAGCGGATGGAAGCGTCGGACGGACAGGTGCGGGGTGTCGTGGAAACGCTGGTCAAGGTCGTCACAGCGCTTGAACGCGCAGGTGTCGAGTTGATCGGCGAGAATGCGACCAGCCAGACCGGGGGACGGGGTGTGCGCTTGCGCCAAGCTGTCGCCGGCCAACAGTGACTGACCAAGGGACAAGGACAGATGACCGATACCAACGAAGATTATGTCTATGATGAGGAAAGTGGCGAATGGTTGCCACCTTCCGAACTTGCCCAGCGCCAGCACGCCGCCGTTCAGCCGGAAGTCCGGGATGCTGTCGGCAACCTTCTCGCCGATGGCGATCAGGTGACACTCATCAAGGATCTCGACGTCAAAGGCGCTGGTCAGACGCTCAAGCGCGGAACGCTCATCAAGGCGATCCGCCTGACCGGTGACGCCCAGGAAATCGATTGTAAGTTCGACGGCATCAAAGGCCTCGTGCTGCGCGCCGAGTTCGTTCGCAAGCGCTGATGGCGCGACGCCGGATCCCGATGCCCTCTGCGATCGAAATCCGCGCGCTGGCGGACCGCGAAGGACGTCTCGCGCTCCGCGCCACGCCAAATGCCTCGGCCGACGCAATCCTGCTGCCATCGCAAGCCGGGGGCCTGGAACTTCTCGTGCGCACAACGGCCACAGCCGAGAGTGGCAAGGCCAATGAAGCGATCCTGCGCCTTCTCGCCGACGCCCTGGGACAACCCGTCTCTTCGATCCAGATCCTTCGCGGCGAGACAGGCCGCACCAAAGTCATGCGTATCGGGCCGCCGCGCGGATGATCGCGGAATGCTGATCCGCCAGGGTGACGCACGCGACAGTCGGCTGGACCGCAAGCTCGCCTTCGCGCTGGCGTGGGTGGCTGGCGGACTCAATGCGGCCGCCTTTCACGAGGTCGGCTTCTTCTCCGCCAACATGACCGGAAATGTGTCCGCCCTCTCCAGCCTGCTCGCGATGGGACAATGGGGGCATGCTCTTGGCTATCTCGCCATAGTCCTGTCCTTCATCATCGGCTCCATGGTTTCGACACTCGCGATCGGCTCAGGCCTGCGGCGCGGGATCGGCACCATCTACGCCCGCGTGATCCTGGTCGAAGCCGCTCTTCTTGCCGCGCTCGGTCTTGCGCGGATGGCGCTCGATCGCTCCACAGGCGTGCCGATGCTGATCGTCGGCCTCGCTTTCCTCATGGGGCAGCAGAACGCCATCGTTACCCATATTTCGAACGCGCGGGTGCGCACCACTCATGTATCGGGCATGGCCACGGACATCGGCATCGGACTAGCCAGGATGCTCGATATCCTTCGCGGCAAGGCTGGCCCTGCGGATCGCGGAGAAATTACAACCCGATTGAGCCTTCACACGGGTACGGTGCTGTCCTTCCTGCTCGGCGGAGTCGCGGGGGTGCTGGCGTGGCGCATCGTCGGCGACCTCTGTTTCGTGATTGCAGGCCTGGTTCTCGCAACCATCGCGGCAACCTCGATGCGACGTGCCGGCCAGATTGTCCCGCAAAATGATCCGCTCGATTGATCACCATTACTTCACCGCTCATTACTATGGTGAAATGAGGCCACTGGCCCGAACAATCACCGAGGGCCGATGATCCTGCTGCCACAATGGACCGAAAAAGCCGAAAAGCGCGGGCTCGACCCGCTCGGCATGCAGAATAGCGGCGTGCTGCTCTATCAATCACTGCTCCCAGGCATCAGCAACGTCACGCTGCGCATGCGCTACTATGGCTATTATTGCTGGGTCAGCGAAACCTATGCCCGCCGGGACGCGACCAGCGACTTCGAAGCCTGGCGCACCTGGGTGCGCCGCGCCGAGGCACTCTACGCCCTCGTGTCAGCACGGACGGGTGAAACCGGCGTCGGCGGTATCGAATGGGCCAATCGCCGCCTCGCGACCTCGGGACGCGTGATCGACTTTGAAGCCGCCGCCTCGACCGATCCCGCGCAGGAACGCTATCTTCGCCAGTCGCTCGGCGTCTTCGGCGGCGCCTATTACAGCCAGATGGCCGAAATGAACCTCTTCACCGAGAACCGCCACGGCATCCAGGTCGCCACCAAGGATCTCGGCCGTCGCGCGGCCTCCCTGTTTGCCGACGCGATCGGACCGGACCTCGCCAGACTCCTGCGACAGAAGATCGTCGACGCCAAGGTAAGCCTGCGCGAACTCGACCGGCTTCAACCCATCGCACCTTCGCAGATCGCGGAAGAAAGCGAGGAGCGGACTTTCTACGAAACACTGCTCTTCGCCCGATCCGATGACGCGAGCAAGTCAGGGCCGAGCCGCGCGGCATCGCTCGACCTCATCCTCGAAACCGCTTTCACGCAAGAGGAGTGGCCAAGCCCCGAACAGGTCCGCTGGCATCTTTTCGATCCACCCGAGCCGGCCCTTTCTTCCAGCCTCGAAACACAGCGGCTCGCCTGGGAAGCCTATCAATGCCAGGACATGATGCAGGTAGCATGCGCCGCACTGCTCGCATGGGGCATAGCGATCATCAACGCCGAGGCTCAAGGCAAGTCGCTTACTGAGATCCGCGCTGATATCCTCACCCATCTGGAAACGCTGGATGAGCCCCATCCAGACCTGAGTTGGCGCGCGCTGCGACTCGGCCTCGATCCACATACCTTCGATTATGCCGAGATGTGGGACGAACTCACCGGCGCACGCGGCGCCGCCGCCGACAAGGCCATCAGCGCATGCCTGCTGATTGCTGCGCTTCATCAGCGTCTCCTCGACCGTCCCGATCTCGCTGCTGCCGCCGCGCAAGGTCTGCCCGACCGCGGGATGGCCCACTCGCTGCGTACAGAAATATCATGGCTCGAAGATAGGGAAGGGGAGCGCATCGCCACGCTTATCGCCGACTATATGATCGAGCGCATCATCAGGCGGCATAGCCATGTAGCCATGCAGAAACTGCGGCGACAGGGCGATTATACGTTCCTGTTCGAGCAGCAAGAGGGGCGTTTCGTCTATCTCGCCGCCTACCAGCCGGTCGCCACCACACCGCGACTTGCATCCGCGATCCAGTTTCTCGCTGACATCCATCTCCTCGACGATGATGGCCTGACGGCGCTCGGTCTGGCGGCGCGAGACACCAGCCGATGAAGCTCCCCGATCGTCTGGGTCGCCGCAGCGGCCGCCCTTTCCACAGTGCAATCGCCACCAGCTTTGCCCTGGAGTTCGCTGCGGTCGAGGAAATCCTGCTGCCGCAGCTCATGGCCAGCGGAGCTACGAACCTCCTCCTTCTGACCGACGCGCGCATGACCGCGCTCGCGCTTTCGGAAGGCTCAGCCCTTCCTGCCGCCCTTGGTCGCGACTATGCGCTCTACAGCCCGCCTGCCGCCAACGGCATTTTTCACCCGAAAATCATCCTGCAAATTGGCCGGGAAAGCGCCCGGGCGATCGTCAGTTCCGCCAACCTCACCGCATCAGGCCTTGCCGGCAACGCCGAAATCGCTGTCGAGATCGAATGCAAGAACATGGACAGCCCCGAGCGGGACATCATTCGCTCTATCTGGCGCTATCTCGACGCACTCGTGCCCGCCGCCAGTTCTCCGGCACGCGACGCGCTGCGCTGGACGCAAGAGCGTGCGACCTGGCTCGGCGGGCCAGCAGGGGATGCCGTGCACGAACTGGATGGGACCGGCATCGCTTTCCTCCATGGGCCTGGCGACACGGGAATTGCAGACCGGTTCGTGTCGCTGATCCAGGGCGCGAAGGTCCAGACGCTAACCGTAATCAGTCCCTATTGGGACCATGATCTCGCTGCGCTGGCCGATCTCTCGAAGCGCCTCTCCCCGCCCCGGATCATCCTGCCGATCGACCGCAACCATCATGAATTCCCGGTCGATGCACGCTTTGCCAGGAAAGCGACGATCGTCGATCTTCAGTGGCCATCCCGGCGCTTCACGCACGCCAAGATCATCATCGCCTCGACCGCTGATCACGACCATATCCTTTTCGGCAGCGCCAACTGCACCAGCGCCGCCCTCGGATCAGCAGGAACGCCAGGCGCCAATGCCGAAG
This sequence comes from Sphingopyxis fribergensis, assembly GCF_000803645.1. Taxonomy (NCBI): domain Bacteria; kingdom Pseudomonadati; phylum Pseudomonadota; class Alphaproteobacteria; order Sphingomonadales; family Sphingopyxidaceae; genus Sphingopyxis; species Sphingopyxis fribergensis. Next base: position 378,419 of record NZ_CP009122.1, read on the forward strand.
CCTGCATCTATCGCAGGCTTCCCGCCGGCGCAGCAGGACAAGCGTTGGGCCTTGAACGCTGGACCGAGGCTGAGCCGATCAAGCTTTCCGACCTGTCACCACCGATCGTGACATCCCCGATTCCACTCGATACCATCGAAGCCCTGCAACCCGGCACCTTCGAACTCGATCAGGGCCAGCTCATCTGGACACCGTCGAGAGCAGGCATCGGGGCTGGAGATATCCAGTTGCTCGACCGGTCCGCCCGCATGATCGGGACGATCCCGGTGACATCCTTCATCCAGATCGATGGCCGGCGGCGCGCGCCGGTAGAGCCGGCATTGCACAAATCCCTGTGCTTCGCTCGCCTGACCACGGGCGACATCATCTCGACTCTCGCCCATATCACCCATCGAGAGGGGCTGCGCGTCCGGCGCCGGGAGGTAGCGAGCGGTAGCGTTGCCCGCGCGCTCGCGCCTTTCACCGACGGCGCTGATTTCGATCTCTGGATGCATCAGGCATTTGAGACCCTTGTGCGCGCGGACTTCGAGTCTGTGACGCAGCCACGTGGCCTGTCGGCTGCCCGACCACAGGCGCGCAAAAACGCAGACGAGCCGGTGGCGCCCGTTCCCTTAAGCTATGACGAGTTCACCCAGGCACGCCTCGGCGCAGGCCGCTCCGCCGGGGCGGGCGATAACAGTCTTGCCGGCACCTATAGCGACACGATTCGCGACTTCCTCAATCTGCTCTCCGGCCGCGGTCCTCAAGCAGATCGCTACGCCGAAGACGACGACACAGCTTTCGATGACCTCTCGGACGAACAGGTCGACACCGGCCGCGATGATGACCGGAACGCTGACAAGATTGAGCCTCGCGACACCGACAAGCCATCGGTCGCGCCAGCGCCGGTCGATGCCCGGCTCTATGAGCGGCATATTCTCGGCTATACCGAAGGGCTGGAAACCGGCGAAGAAGCACTCGGCTCAAGCGACGTGTTGCGGCTGCGCTACTGGATTCTGTTCCTCCTGTACAAAGCCAGATGCCCTGATCTGCCGAGGGGCCTTGATACATCCAGCGCCCTCCTTGGCTGGCCACGCTTCATCGTGCGCGTCCTTGTCGCCTTCTTCTGCGGCGGGAAGCCCGCGATTCGGCGCGTCATGCTCGCGCGCGATTTCGACGCCATGCCGGTCGATTTCATGGAATGCTGGATCACCATATTATGGAGCCTTGAGGCGATCGAGAAGCTGTTGCCGAACCAGCGTAAGGATCGCGAGTTCGTGAAATATATCCCCGAGCTGCGCCGACGCGTGGTTTCCCTTCTCGGTCTAAGATCAAACGAGCTAAATGGTGATATCGCCGCCGCCATTCGTGCGGGACTTGACCAGTCAATCGGGATCAGACTCGGCCTTGATCCGATCGCTGTTCGGCTCGATGTGCCCCAGCCATAAAGGGAGCCTGCTGTTCTTGAAGTCCCAAGCCCCAAGCGCAAACCATTCGGACACCGCCTCGCCATGGAGCAGGATCACCTGATCGCCGTCGATGGTCTGCGCGGCATGATAGCGGCTGAAAATCCGGCTGTCCCAGCCGATCCCGTCAAAGCCCTGGTCTGAAGACTCCTCAGGCTACGCCACGAACTCGCCACCGCCGATTTGACCACCGTCGATCCGTGCAATCGACTCTCCGGCCTGACCGGTCCGCCGCGCTTCGATCCCGCCATGACATCACGACCTACCGCGCCACCTCTCCCGAAAACTCCTCGTCGATCGCCCGGGAAAGACGGGACAGACGACTTTTCAGATGCGCCCATTCTTCCCCATCCGCTTCGCGCTCTGCGGTCCTCAGGAAGAGATCCACCTGCGACCCCGCGAAATTGGATCGTGCGAACAGAGCGCCCAGAAGGCGATCCCGAAGATCACCGAGGCTCGGACGCGCACCCGGCTCGACCGCAAGGCATGCCTCGACGATCGCGGCCAACCCGGCGTCTGGAAGCGGATCCGCAATGGGGCAGCCACGCCTGATCCAGGCGCGCCAGCGGTCATTGTCCTGCCACCGGTTGAAGCCGGGGTTGATCCGCCGATGCCAGTCCCCTCCGTGGGTTCCGATCGGGTGCACGCCGCGCGTCATCAGTTCGTGGAGCATTATGCCGACCGCGAAAACGTTGGTCCGCTCGCTAAGAATTGTCGCGCCCCACTGCTCGGGAGCCATATAGGGTCGCGACCCGCAAAACTCGGCGATCTCGGCCGCCAGGTTGACGCTGCCGAAATCGGCGACGAGCGGACGGAGCCAGACGTCACCCTCCGGTAGCTCGAAATCCCGACGCAGGTCTCGCACGAACACGTTCTCGGGCTTGAGGTCCTGATGCACGAGCCCGCGGACCTGACAGTGCGCCAGCCCCGCGACGAGCTGCACCATGATCGACAGGCGTCCCTCGTCGCCAAGCCGCTCGTCCTCTATGAAGGCGGACAGGTCGCCCTCCCATCGCCTAAAGTACGCGACGGGCACCTTCAGGATCATGACGATCTCAAAGGGCCAGTGGACGTTGGGATGGTAGTGCGCCTTGGCCTGAAGCGTCATCTCGCGGAGAAACGCTTCTGCGCTTTCGTGCGCCGACTGGTCCGACTTCCTGCGCGGATACTTGGCCGCAATGAACCGGGGGCGGACGTGCTCCCCATTGTCAAGGAAGACGATCTCGCCGCCGAAACCACTGGTGCGGCCGGTAACCGTCTCGGCCTTACCGTGGAACGCAATAAACTCGTCGCGCAGCGGCTGGGGTATATCATGAAGACTGGTCATTTCGGTTTCTTCGGCGGCGCAGGCAGACATACTCGCCCGATCAGTCGTCATACGGCTCCCCCGTGTCGGAAATCTGCTGCTCCGCGCCGGGTATCGCACCCCTTCACATGTTGCAGAGGAACTGGCTATCGCAGGAGGCACGCTGCGACAACTTCATCTTCGCACGGAGCATAAATCAACGTTCAAAGCGGTGAGGGCCTCGGACTTGGGCGGCGGCTTGCGATTTTTACGAGTGTCACCGCCGAGAGGTTGTGACACCATGCCCCCGCGGTTCTCAACCATTCCAATCCCCCAGCTGTCCCGCAGCAAAGCCCCAATCTCTACCACGAACGCGGTCAGACTGGAGCCGCGCGATCACCAAAATCCGAACTGAGACACTGCCCATAAAGCGGGTTCGTCACCGCCAGGGGAAGGGGATCGGCCAAGCCCCAGAACCGCGTCGTGGCCCGGGTATAGCGCTCAAGGTCCGCTTGCCGGATGCGCACATGTTCACTTGCCACCGGCGTTCCGGGGAGGAGATCGTGATAGTCGACAGACTCCTCATCCCAGAGGTGCGGGGCAAGCGCGCGCAGCCTTTCACAGGATCGCCCCTCTCCATGACGCACGACATTGGCAACCACGAACATCTCCGTCAGAGCCTCGCCAAGACCATCAGCCGCAAGATCGATACCGGCCTGCCCGGCGCAGCCCGCAACCAAAGGTTCAAAGCCGGTGAGTCTGCTCATGTCGGCACCCCCCGCATCCTCCGTCGCGCGCGCCCAGCGGCTCATTTGTCGCTCGAACAAACCGGCGAGGGTAAGGACAAACGCCTTGGCCGCCTCATTGGCAGTATAATTGTCGACCTGCGCCACCGCCCGATCGAGAAACTGATCAAGGCTATCGGCCTCCCCGGTCTCAAGCTCCGCATGGGACGGCAGCTTGTCCATGACGGGCAAGATCACGCGATCGAAGAACCGCCCGAGATTGGCCTGAAAGATCCTGGGTAACTGCTCCGCCGTCGACATCATCACAATCCTCTTGCGCGCTTCCTCGCGCCTCCCAAAAGGTGAAGCTTTCTCCCATAGTTGCAAGTCATCAAGACCTCGCCGTGGTGACGACGATGCGATAGAGGTGCGTGCAATTAGACACAGGGGGAATGCGTGAAGAGTGCCAAAGGCGATGCCCACCGGAAATCTTCGCGGAAGCCCTATAATGAGCGCACCGACCTTGAGAAACTCCAGTCCCAATGGACAAAATTGTCGGGGCTCCATGGGCGCGATGAACCATCCGCGGCGATCGTGCGCTGCGCCACGGCTGCGGAAATCGCCGCCAATTATGCGGTACGCACCGAGTGGGGCAAGAAGACCCAATTCGATGCAGCCATCATCGACCAGTTCCTCCGTTGGGCAAATGGTCTCCCACTGAAGGTCGAGCGCCTGTTCGTACCCGTTTTCTTCGCGACCCCCCGGACAAGCCCAACCGCCCGCGCCCTGATCAGCTCGGCGGGCAAGATCAACACCGTCCGCAACGCCGTCGTCCACCAAGGTTCCTTCAGCAACAAGGGGGAGGCCGAGGCGGTGATCGCGGAGGCCAAGACCTTCATCAACATGATCGTCGGCCTCTCGATCGACGGCTTTGATATCGACGCACAGGCCGCATCGGTCAGGGCTGCGCCCCCTGCCGAGGGAACGCCAGAATGACCGCCGAGAGGCCCAAGCGGCATCATTATGTGCCGCAATTCTATCTCCGTCGCTTTGCCTGCCCGGACGATACAAAAAAGGTTCGCGTGGTCGAACGACATGGCGATATCCTCGCCATCGACCGCAAATCCATCGATCGCATCGGCTATGAGGACGCCATCCACGACTATGTCGCGGACGGGGTCGCAGGGTCGATCGAAGGTCCGATCAACCATATGATCGAGACGCCCTTCTCCAACAGTCCGGCCTGGAGGAAGATCGTCGAGGGTGCCGGCACCAGTCTCGCTGAGACCGACAAGATACCGATCTATGGTTTCGCCCGTCACCTCCAACGTCGCAACCTTGAGACCTTGCGCTTCATAGAGGCTGAGTCCGCCCGCTTCGCGGATGGCGCGCTCGACGGCGACTTGAGCGAGGACGAGCAGGAGATGCACGCATGGATCGCTGCATCCGCGGACAATGCGCATGCCCTGTTTCGCGAGGGCGCGATGGACACGAATATCCCCGAGGACGCCGACGCCATCAATGTGATGGTCTGCCATTCGCCGATCCCTTTGCGGACATCGACGAACCCAACGCTGATGATCTCGGCGCCGGGCCATCAATCTATCTTCGGCGCCTTCTTCAACGACCTGAGAACCTGGTGGCTCACGCTCGATCGATATTGTGGCGCCTTCATCATCGCCGGTGGCCCGCCGGGGTTCAGCAATTCTACCCTGCCGCCTGACGCGGCCCGCATGATCAACCAGCAATATCTGGTCCAGCATGGCAACAGCATGACGGTTCGCTACCTCCTCGCCAACGACCCCTATCTTGATGACGACCTTGTGTGGGCCGGCTATGGCTTCGAGCGGTCCACGACCCATGGTGCCCGATGGCGCAAGCTCGGCACGGGGCGATGATCCGGCAACCACGATCCAGCGCATTGCACTAGGGCAAGCCTCCGGTTTGTCGTGAAAGCGGGGCATCTCGGGATTGCACGCCGAGCGATAAACGACAGGATAGACATCCCGAGGTCGGGCGGATGCCCGCTGAAGCGGGCACCGGGCTCTATCTCCGCTCCGCTCCGACCAAGCCCCCTTTGGGGTCTTGGCGGCTGACGCCGTAACGATCCCTTCCGCGGGGAGGCCGGGCAGGGGAGGCATTCTTCCCGAGACGTCAGAAGGCCCGGCACGACCATCGCAATGCAGGCTTCGCCTAAGGAATCGCGCTAGTCGCGCGATGCGGATCGTGGAGCCAGCAGACAAGCCATCACCCCCTTCGCCGCCCTCGCAGGATCCGTGCGTTGCAGGACGGGTTTCGTCCGCAAGAATTGCGTCGGGACAAAGCTACGCTAGGCGAAAAGGTGCCGGCGATGTTTGTCTGTTTTCAACAGAAGCGCCGGCCCCTTTTCGCCAAGCTTCGCTAGAGCCCCTCCCGTGCTTCTTGCGGACAAGAGCCCCGCCCTGCGCCTTCGGACCTGCGAAGGCGGCTCCGGGTGCGATGACTTGTCAGCCGGTCCACGCTCCCTTTCCATTCAAACAGAACCGTCCGCTGACGCGGCCGGTGCGTCTTTGTGTCTGTTGGCCGCTGCGCGGCTGTTTCTTGCTCAGGCTCACCAGGTACGATGAATTTCTGTCAAGAAATCAATGACATGGAAGTAATGGAGGGGAGGGGGTAGGGTTCAGATGTGGCCGGGAAAGAGAAACGAGCCACAGCACAGAGAAAGGATGAAGTCATGAAGATCGGTAGCTTCAAGTTCGACGAGCGCGCCAGCGACATTATCGGCAAGATCGCCACCCGCGAAATGCGCTTTCCCTACCTTATCATGCGCCGCGTCGAGGATCGACAGAGCGACAGCGCCCCCGTCTATGAGATTTACGAGACGAACCGCGCTGGCGACGAAATCCAGATCGGTGTCGTCTGGGAACGCAAGATGCGCTCCAATGACGAGGTGTTCCTGTCCGGCATGGTGGACGATCCGAGCTTCCGCGAGCCGCTGCCCATCGCCCTGTTTGGGGACGAGACGAACGGCTTCGATGTCCAGTGGCGGCGCGAACGCGAGCGCGAGAGCCAAGGCGGCGGCTTTGGCGGAAGGTCGGGCAGCGGTCAGCGCCAAGGTGGCGGGGCTGGCGGTTTCGGCGGACGGACCGGCGGCGGTTTCTCCGGCGGCAGCACCGCAGGACCGGACGGCGGATATACCGGCGGCGGACGCAGCCTTGACGATGAGGTGCCCTTCTAAGGCGACCCGAGGCGGGCCGGGGGAGCGCTGGAACGCTTCCCCGGTCCTGAACCGTCATCCCGTCACAAGGAGTGAATCCCATGAGCAAGCCAACAGCCTTGCACAGCGTTAGCAGCTTTGCCGACCTGCCGGAACTCTATGCCGAAGCCATCGCCACGCCCGATTTCGTGGCATCGTTCGGCGACCCCTTGCCCCTCACCATCATCGAGCCAGACGAGGAACCGGCCGAACATTTCATGCCCGATCCGCTCGCGGCACAGGCGGAATGCGGCGGCATCATCGCCGCCATCTTCGACCTGCTAGGCGATACCCGACTGGACCCGCTTGCCCCGGAACTCGCATGGGGCTTCGTCAACAGCTTCCATTTCGTCGCAAACAAGCTGGAAGGCCGCGAGGACAGGCTGGCCGATACCATTCGCGATATGGCCCGCCGTCTGGAACCGGGCGAGGTGTTCAACAAGGAACTGGAAGACACCCAGCTTGAATGCCAATCGGTCGCGGAACAGCGCGCCGCCATGGAAGCCATGCGCGATTATGCGGCGGCGATGTATCGTGCCTATGCCGGTCGCCCATGGTCGCCCGCCAAGGGTTCGCGCGCGTCCCATGTCACCACCGCCAGTCAGATTTCGGCGCTCGACTTCCTGCGCGCAAGGTCCGAACGAAAGCGTGACCGATACGACCCGCAAGGCCCCGTCGTCGTCGTATCCGGCCCTTCCGACTGGCACGATTGGCGGATTATCTGGGGACGGCTCGACCAGATCAGAACGCGCATTCCTCACATGGTGCTTGTCACCACCGGGCAGCGCCTTGGGGTGGATGCAGCCGCCGCCGCATGGGCAGCGCAACGGGGCGTGGTCTGCATCGCGTTCGGCCTTTATGGGCGCGGCAACGGCAAAGCCTTCCGGCGCAATCGCAACATTGCCGAGCTTATGCCCGTCGAGGCGTTGCTATGCGAAGGGTCGGGCATCCAGTCGAGCCTCTATGACCTGTTCAACCCGGAGAAGGGCCACCGCGTCCCGACCCATGTTTTCATGCGGGCAGATCAGGCGCCCGATGTCCCGATCAAAAAGAAGCGCCGCGTCATAGCGGCCTGATCGCGAAGCCACCAAGAGAAGGGCCGGGGGCGGGCAACCGCTCCCGGCCCCTTGTCGTGCCTTTGGCACGAGCGGGGGAAACCCGAACGGTTTTCCCCGCGCCGCTCCTTTTGCCGGGCGTGCCGCCCGCCAACGTCGCTCCCCTTTCCGCTAAGGATGCACAGCCGTTGAGGCGTCATCACCGCCAGCCGGAGGAACAACCGCGCGCTTGCGAGCCGACCCCGCAGACGGTTCCGCCTGGACGCCTTGTGCCGTCAGCCCCTTGAGCGCGGCAATCGCCACGCCGCCGCCGACCCGAATCGCTTGGCTCAGCACGTCGCGAAATTCGCGCTCGCTTAAGCGTTCGACCGGCAATTCCGTCGCCAGCTTCCCATAATGGGCGCGCAATCCACGCCGCATCGTCTCGGCTTCCCGCGCAAGATTTTGCTGATCGGCCTCGATCTTCGCCAGCCGTTCGCGTTCCGTCATCTTGGGCATTCTTAGACTCCTTGCTCAAGGAGGTCTGCCCGCCGCCCTCGACTATCCACCAAGGACCACCGCCATGCAATGCCTTCCCGGCGATCGGAATGCGATCATGCCCGCAAACGCACCCAACCGGGGAGACCCGCCCACGGTCGAGTCGACGGGCGCAGCGGGCAGGCGCGCTGCGGAGGAGGGACGCACGCCTGAGGCGGGTGTAATGCACCCCACGCACGGGTGCTGCGGGCGCGAATCGCCAGGAATTCAGCCACTTTCCGTTGGCACAGCGCGGCAGTCGCTTTGGCACTAATCGTCTGCCGCCGGCAGCCAAGCCCTATCCTCTTTCGGCCTAAGTGGCTGATCTGCTTTGGCACTTAGCGGCAGCCAGTGGCAGTTTCCGGTAAATTCTTGTTATCGCGAAGTAAATCGGCTATAAAGGCGGTGCTTCACCACGTTGCTGGCGTGTCGGACAAGGAGTCCGCCGCTTGGCACGCATCACTATCCGCATAGACGATGACCTCTATGCGCGTCTTTCTGTACAGGCGCGCAATGCCGGTCTCGGTGCCGCGACCTATTGTCGCGATATCCTCGAACGCTTCGAAGGCACCGATCCATCGGGTTATCACGCCCGCTTCGATGAGCTTCATGCGACGACCATCCAGGCCTTCGCGATCCTCGCCACCTCGGTGGGCGAACGGTCCCCGGACATCCTCCAGAAGGGGTTGGGCGAAGCGCGTCGACTCCTCCGCGAAAGGGGGCTGCTCGATCCCGAGCAGGACCGGCCATGAGCATCTTTCGTCACGACACGCTCGGTTCCTGGACGAGGGGCGGCCAGGCCATCGTTCACAACGTCCGGATGACCACCCAGGTCTTCTACCAGACCTTCCTTGCAGGCTTGGTGATCTGGATTGGCGGTGTCATCTGGTACGCGTTTGAGAAATCGTCTGAGTACGAACGCTTCGTACTGGTGAAGCTTGGCCAGGCCGCCTTCATGGGGGATGCCGTTCCGGGCAATGTCACCCCAATCCTGTTCAAGACGCCGGAGGGCAAACAATACTGGACAAGCCCTAAGGCGCTCCTTGATTCCGGCCTCGCCCACAAGACGCTCGAAGCTTTTGAGACCGATCTTCTGCATGGTGCGGCGATATCCGGGTTGTTCGCGCTGGCCATGCTCGGGTGGGCCTGGTTCTATTTCACCAGGACGGGGAAAGGCCTCGGCTCCAATCAGTTTCTGCGCGGGGCGCGGTTCGGCACGGTGCGGCAGGTCCGCCGCGCGCTATGGCGTTACGCCAAGGGTAGCTTCGACATCGGCGGCGTCAATGTGCCCGACGCCTTCGAACCCGAACATATCCTGATCTGCGGTGCGCCCGGCACCGGCAAGACCAACATCATCGTCAAGATGCTTGACGGCATCCGGAAGCGAAAGCGTCGTGCGATCGTCTATGACACGGCCGGCACCTTCGTCGAAAAATTCTACCGCCCGGGGATCGACGTGCTGCTCAATCCGCTCGATGCACGGGCGGATTGCTGGTCGCCCTGGGTCGACGTCCCGAGGGACTATCATTACGACCAGATCGCCGAGTCCACGATCCCTGACAAGACCGGCGATCCCTTCTGGGCAAAGGCGGCGCGCGGTACGCTGGTCGCCGTGCTGCGGAAGCTGGCTCGGCAGGAACGCACCCTCGTTTCGATTCTGCTCGACACGCTGCTGCGCTCCAAGCTGAAGGACCTCGCAGCCTTTGCCGCCGGCACTGATGCGGCGGCATTCATCTCGACCGAGGGTGAACGCACCAGCGCCGGTATCCAGGCTGAGCTTGCCTCCGTCATGCGCAGCTTCTCCTACCTCGACGATACTGCGGATGGCTTCTCGATCCGGGACTGGGTTGCCAACGAGAAGGACGACAGCTGGCTCTTCATTACCGTCAAGGCGGACCAGCTTCCTTCGCTGCGTCCCCTGATCACGGTATGGCTCGACATCGCGATCAGCGCGATCATGAGCATGACGCCCGATCGCAACCGGCGCCTCTATTGCGTCATCGACGAGCTACCGACGCTCCAGCGCCTGCCCTCTCTCGGCGATTTCCTCGCCCGCGCCAGGAAGTATGGAGGCTGCGGTATCCTCGGCTTCCAGAGCTATCCACAGCTCGAGGCAACCTACGGTATTCAGGATGCCGCGGCGATCACCGGCTACTGCTCGACCTGGGTGGCTCTCCGCGCCAACGACACCCCCACCGCGAAGCATGTCAGCGAGAACCTGGGCCAGGTCGAGCAGGTCGAGGCGAACGAGGGCATGTCCTACGGTGTGAACGACATGCGCGATGGTGTGAACCTCTCGCGCATGCAGGTAACCCGACCGTTGGTGATGCACACCGAGGTCACAAACCTGCCAAACCTCATGGGCTATCTGCGGTTCGGCCGCAGCCTTCCGGTGGTCCGGTTCGAGGATAGCTACAACAAGGTCTCGTCCATCGGCGAGGCGTTCGAGGAGCGGGGCACCGCGCCCATTCGGATGACGGTTCCAACGCCATCGGTGCCCCCTGCACCGGCGGCGGCGACATCACCAGCCAAGCCGAAAGTCACCCCTACGAAGCGGCGGCGCGCCACCCCCAGCGATCCAGTGGCCGAACTGCCATTGGTACCGCCAGGCGACGCTACGGGACCGACCGGCATACCCTCCGATGAAGCGGAGGCGGCTCCTCCGACCGACAACGGCCGGGAAGGGGAAGCAAGCAACCCACCACCACCGCTCGAGCTATTCGGGAAGCCGGCTGGCTTCCGTCTCAGTCAGCACGGCCGCCATGACGGCGCTCGCAATGCAGCGAGGCCGGCATGATCAATCCCATCCGTCTCAAGGGCAAACCCGCCAACATCGCCCGCTATTACACGGTCGGCGACTACTATACCAAGGGCGCCGACGAGCATTCCGAGTGGGGCGGCAAGATCGCCACCGAACTGGGACTGGAAGGTGAGGTCGACCCCGCCGTCTTCAAGGAACTCTTAGCCGGAAAGGTCGGAGAGCAGCAACTCGGTCGTCGCCGGAAAGACGGTAACATCCAGCATCATCCCGGGTGGGACTTCGCGGTCAACGCACCAAAATCGGTATCGATCATGGCACTGGTGGCTGGTGATGACCGGATCATCGAGGCCCATGAGCAGGCGGTCGGTGTCGCACTTACCTATCTCGAGGAACATGCCACGATGCGGCACCGCGTCGATGGCGAAGTCACCGAGAAGACGACCGGACGGCTGATCTGGGCGCGCTTCACCGAGCATGCGTCGCGCGAACTCGATCCTCATCTTCACACGCACGTCGTCGTCATGAACATCACCGACGAGCGGGATGGAGCGAAGAAGGTCAGCCTGGAAACGCGTGCCATGTTCGCCGAACAGATGGCGGCCGGGCAGGTGTATCGCAATGAGCTGGCACATCTCCTGCGCGAGCGCGGCTATGATATCGAATTCGACCCGCGTCGTGGCCTGTTCGAGATCAGGGGCGTCCCGAAGGACCTGATCTCGGACATGTCCCAGCGCGCCGAACAGATTGACGCGCATGCAAAAGAGCATGGTCTGACCGGGCAGGCGGCACGGCAGAAATCCTTCTATGCCACCCGTGGCCCGAAGCAGAAAGTCTCCCTCGAAGAGCTCCATCAGCGGTGGGACGGGCGGCTGGGCCAACATGCCGAGACGGTGAAGGACGTGCGTGCCGACGCCGAGACGATCGGTGAGCGTCGTATCGAGGTCGAGGCGCAGACGGCGGCGCGGGCCATGCTGTTCGGGCTGCGCCAGTCGGAAGGTAAGGAAGCGGTCAATAATCTCGGTCTGCTGCTACAGACGGCCTTGGCTTCGCACGTAGGCGAGGTTCGGCTCTCCGATGTCCGTCCCGGGGTCGACGAGCATCAGGCACGGGCCAAACTTCTTGAAACCCGTCATCGCACCGGCGACGAGATTCACACACGTGGTCGGACATCGCGCAGGACAGCGCGTCTCGAAGTGGCGCTCTCCGATCATCTTGCCCTGGCCCTCACAGACGCGAGCCCCCTGGCATCTATCGAAGCCCTCAGGGATGCAGGTCTAGCTCACAACCTCAATCCCGAGCAGCGGACGGCCTTGATTCACCTCGGTCGGAGCGAAGACCGGATCGTGGGTGTCCATGGCGTCGCCGGCTCGGGCAAGTCGACTATCATCGGCGCGTTACGAGAAGCTGCGGGTGAGGACGCGATCCTCATCGCCCTCGCTCCGACTTCCTCGGCGGCAGCGGAACTTGGAAAGAAGGCCGGCATCGAATCGCGCACCGTTGCCAGTCTCCTCGCGAGCGGCGGCGCGAGACTCGATGAAAGCCATGTCCTTGTCGTCGACGAGGCCGGGCAGCTTGGCAACCGTCAGGCGGTGCGCCTGCTGGAAATCAGCAGGACCACCGGTGCGCGTCTTCTACTGATTGGTGACACTCGTCAGACGGGAGCGATTGAGCAAGGCAAGCCGTTCTGGTTGATGCAACGTCTCGGCTTGCCGAAAGCCGAACTCCGGGAACCGATCCGGCAGGAAACGGACAAGATGACCCAGGCCGTGCGGTTGGCACGGCTCCAGAATTATGACGGTTCGCTTTCCTCTCTGGACAAGGTGACGACAGGGGAGAGCGGCGAAATGCTTGCCGCTTCGCTAGTTGCCGACTGGACACGCCTTACTCCGGAGAACCGCGAGAAGACGAACATTCTCGTGCTTGAGAACGCGACCCGCCTGATTGTGAACACCAAGGTTCGCGAGGCGCTAAAGACGGAGGGGGCGATCGCGGCCGAGGAAACCCGGCTGTCGATTTTGTCGCCGTCCGGCATGACAGAGCAGGAGAAGCACTTCGCGCGCTTCTACTCTCGCGGTCAGGTCGTCGTGTTCTCCCGCGACAATGTCGGGCTCGGGATCGCCCGAGATGCCGAGTACAAGGTGGTTGGTGTGGGGCGAGACGCTCGAGGGCGTCAGACCGTCAACCTGGTCGATGAGCATGGCCGCACCATCCAATGGGATCCCCGTCTGGGGCGGGCCTCCCAGATCAACGTGTTCAAGGAGGAGCAACGCGACCTGGCCGCCGGCGACCGGATACAATGGCGTCTGGTCAACAAGGAACTCGATCTCAAGAATGCGGAGCGAGGCACCGTAGAGCGCCTCGACGGCGCGCTTGCCACAATCCGATGGGATCGGGACGGGCGGAGCCAGGAAATCGATCTCTCCCAGCACAAGAACTGGGACCATGGCTATGGCGAAACCGTGTACTCGGCGCAGTCCAAGACCTATGACCGGGTGTACGTGCTGGCGCCCGTCAACTCGCCGCTCGTTACCGGGCAGAACTTCTACACCGCGATCACCCGCGCGAGATTCGGGGTCAGCCTGTGGACCGAGAATCGGCAAAAGCTGGTCGAAAAACTAAAGCAGCGTACGGGCGAGAAGACGTCTTCCCTTCAGGGATTGGGGCGGATCGATCGGGACAGTGTGAAGGGCCGGTCGGCCCGCCACACCGAGCGCTGGGACAAGCTCCGCGCCGAGCAACGCGCCGAACGCGCCGAGCGTAAGGACAAGCCGGCGGCGCAACGTGAATCTGCGAAGAGCACTCAACCCACCGGATTGGCTGAGCGCATAGCGGATCGTGCGCTGTCGGCTGCATCCTTCATGGATCGGTGGGTTATATCTCTTCTCGATCGAAGTTCCCATAGAGGCGATGACCGGGAAGACGGCCGCGCCGCTGCCTCCGCGCATCAGCCGCCTTCCGAACCTGCCCACGCTCCTTCCCAGGATCATGGAGGCGGCCATGATCGCTGATTGGGCTATATGGTTTGTCGCCGTCGGAGCTGTGCTCCTTTTCTGGTTCCTTCGTGGTTCCCGCATTCCGGTCAAACACAGATGGCGGCGTCGACAGGCACGCATCATGTGCCGGCAGTTGCAGGGCCGAGATCGCTCCCAACCCCCGGCGGTAGTTTTCGCCCGATTGCGCCGCATGGATCCCCTGGCCTTCGAGGAGCTACTCCTGGAATGCTTCGAACGTCGGGCGATCGAAGTGGTCCGGAACCAGCGCTACACGGGCGATGGAGGAATCGATGGAAAGGTAAGGATCTGCGGCTGGGTCTGGCTCGTCCAAGCGAAGCGCTACGCAGATACGATACGCCCAGAACATGTTGAAGCATTCGCGCGACTATGCGCCGCTCAGAGTATGCCGGGCCTCTTCATTCACACCGGACGAACCGGGCCATCAACCCGCACGCTGCTCAATCGTCATCCGCATATCCAGATCATATCTGGAGAACAGCTTCTGGCCCTCATTCGAGGTGAACCCGTCTTGGTCAGGGGGAAGCGTATATGAGCCGCCTGACCACGCTTCATTATTGGCGGCCCGTATCAGGCGTATTGCCGTCGCTTGTAGCTGGCCTTGTTCTTCTATCCGGTCCGAGTGCAGCGGCGTCTCGTTCGATCAGATCTGCAATCGAAGAACGAGAAATCGCGCGATGTATTCAGTTTGCATCAGCAGGCAGAGCATGGCTTGAGAAAACGCTGTGGGGCCTACGCGATCAGGAGGCCGGATGGATCGGTGCTGAAGTGCCGAACACTAACGGTACGCACGACCTTGGTCCTCTCCAGGTGAATAGCTTTTGGGTGACCAAGCTCTCTGTGCTGGTCGACCGTGATCCCGGTCTCGTGCGTAACTGGCTGATCAATGACCCTTGCTTCAACGTGCAGGCGGCCAAGTGGATATTCCTGTCGGGGTTGCGGATCAGCGGAAGTTATTGGGAGGCCGTGGGCGTCTATCACAGCCCGACACCATGGCGGCAGGAGCGCTATCGTAGAAATGTAGCACGGCGCCTGGTTTCAAGGTTCGGGGCAAACGTATTTTCACCCCTTCCACAGCGACCCGTCCCTCAACCCCTGGAAGGCAGTTCGTCTGCACCGGTTCCGGGGAGGCCGAAATGAACGGTCCGAGCGAAGAGCCCCGCGCCTCCCGAAGTCCCGAAGACGATCTGAACGAGCGGATTCTTCGCATAGCAGCCGCGATCGGCCGGCACCTTGCGAGGCAAGAGTTAGCGCGAAGAGCGGGCGCAACGGGTGTGGCTGAAATAGGCGATGCCCCATTGGAAGGGCAGGAAGAATGAGCTATGGTTGTAGCCGAAATAGCAGAGGCTTTGGATGTGCGCACGTGGCAGCTTCAGGAAGCTAAGGACCAACTCAGCGAGGTGATCGAAACGGCGCAGGTGCGTGGCCCTCAGATGATCACCCGCCACGGCCGTCCTCGTGCGGTGCTGCTTTCTGCTGAAGAATACTTGGCGATGACGTCCGATAGGCCGGACTTCAAGGAGTGGCTGCTGGGCGGCCCCAAGGCAAATCTTGCACTGCCTGAATCGGCATTCAAAGCGACAGGGGAGGCTAAGGTTGAAAAGTAACGATAGCTTCCTCCTGAATACCGATGTGCTGTTCGAGACACGCAGAGAGCCGATGCATCCGAATGTGAAGCGGTTTCTGAAAGAGACGTCAGTAAACAGGCTATTCCTAAGCCCTCTCAGTTTGGGCGAACTCCGTCGGCAAGCACGGAATTCACGCGATATCGATACACAAACGGAATCTCACTTCGACAACTGGCTGGATGAGGCAAAGAGTATCTTCGAGGAAAGACTGTTGCCGATCGATGCCGATGTGGCCGACATATGGAGCATTGTCCGAAATGACGACATCCGTTCGGTCACCGCTTCGCTTATTGCTGCCACAGCGGCATCGAACAATCTCATCCTCGTTACTCGAACTGCCGAGGATGCTGCGGGGATGAAAGTTCGGACCTTGAATCCCTGGCATGCAGCCTACCGCACGAGGCCGGCACCACCGACCGGAGACGTATCTTGACCCGTACTGCACTTTACGCCCGCTACTCGAGCGATATGCAAAGTCAGACTTCGATAGACGACCAGTTCGCCATTTGCCGCGATCAGGCCGTAAGGGAGGGTCGGCGCATCATCGGAACTTATCAGGATGCCGCAATCTCTGGCGCCTCTGTGATTCTGAGGCCGGGTATCCAGTCATTGCTCCAGGACGCACAACTCGGCAAATTCGACACGATCCTTGCCGAAGCGCTTGATCGCATTTCCAGAGATCAGGCTGATGTCGCGACGTTGTACAAGCACTTTCAGTTTGCCGGTGTTAAACTGATTACCATCGCTGAAGGCGAGATATCGGAGCTGCATGTAGGACTGAAGGGAACGATGAACGCCCTTTTCCTCAAGGACCTCGCGAAGAAAACGCATCGAGGGCTACGGGGGCGGGTCGAGAAGGGCAAATCGGGCGGCGGCCTGTGCTACGGATACGATGTTCTCAAGAGGGTCGATGCGAGCGGCGAATTGGTTCGTGGCGAGAGATCGATCAATGAGGCGGAGGCTCTGGTCGTTCAACGGATATTTCGAGAGTTCTCCAACGGGAAGAGTCCTCGAGCGATCGCGTGCGACCTTAATCGCGACAACATCCCTGGCCCATTCGGCAAACAGTGGTCCGATACGACCATAAGAGGTCATGCTGCGCGCAAGACCGGCATCCTTCACAACGAACTCTACATTGGCGTTCTGGTTTGGAATCGTCAAAGGTTTATCAAGAACCCCTCGACAGGGAAGCGGGTCTCCAGGCCCAACCCTGAGTCGGAATGGATCAGGAAGGACGTGCCGGAAATGCGCATCCTGACTGACGAACTGTGGCAGGCGGCACGTCAGCGTGCCGAAGAAATCGGTGAACGCTATAAAGCGGTAGCGGACGGGCTCCGTGCATCTAAGGGCAAAAGGCTTCGTGATCTGCACCGACCGGTTTTCCTGTTTTCAGGTATGATCGAGTGCGGGGTTTGTGGTGGGAACTGCACCATCATCGTGAATGATCGATATGGCTGCAACAATCACTTCCGGAAGGGCACCTGCGGCAATAATCGGACGATCCGGCGTGAGGTGCTCGAAAAACGTGCACTGAATGGAATATCGGACCGGCTCGTTTCAGCGGACGCGGTCAAGCAGGCGGTCGCGAGCTACATCGAGCAAATCAATGCCGCCAACCGGGAGCAGCGTGCTCAGGCGGAGCTGGACCGCCGCAGTTTGGACAAGGTCGAACGCGCGATCGCGGGAATTCTCTCTGCGATCGAGGACGGCATGTATCAGCCATCCATGAAAGCGCGATTGGACGATCTAGAAAGACAGCGGGATGATCTTCAGCATCGAAACGTCGAGCATTCAGTGGCGGTGCCGGATATTCACCCCAATGTCGCTGAACTGTATCGGAGGCGTGTCGCCTATCTGATCGATGCGCTGAAAAATCCGGCTCTTCGTGATGAGGTAGCCCAGGACATTCGATCGATCGTTGGGAAAATCATTATCTCACCCGGCCCCGACCGCGGGCAGGTTTACGCCGAGTTGTGCGGTGAACTTATGGGAATTCTCAATGCTGTAAGCAAGGAAGGCGGGGGAGGGGGCCTACTATACCAACGGGGACTGCGCCCTCCCGCAACCACAAATTTGGCCCGCTTTCTCAATGAGTTAGCGGGCTTTTTGTTGTCTCGGAACAATGGCTCTTTCAGTCGTCGCCGGAACGTCCAATATGGGGTGGTGAGCGGTCATCCAATTTCGTCATGCTGAACTTGTTTCAGCATCCATGGCCTGATCTCTAATCCCGCGCAGCACTGAAGGAAACGGCAGGCCATGGACCCTGAAACAAGTTCAGGGTGACCAGTTAAGAGATGTCAGCAACTGGTCGTTTGTTGCCGTCCCGGAGCTGATCGCGATCGGTAACCGGAATGGGGTGGAAAGCTGACGTACGCACCGCTACTACAATGCCGACGATGAGCAGTTTGACAACAGAAGCCATTGCATTTCGTGTGGTCGGCCTATGGGCTATCGGCGTATTCGCTTTGGCAGTTCTCAGCGCGCACTCTTATCGTCCTTCGCATCGACGACGATCCTCCCGGTGGCTGATTATCCCGGGCCTCCTTGCCAAGTTTGCAGTCCTCATGGGACCCGTTGGCCTCGGGCTCATCGTCGGACGGGTGACCGGTCAGTGGGACGAAACTCTAGCGATGGCCGCTATCGCTGTCGCCATATTGGCTGGGTATGTGGCAAGTTCGGTCTTAGTGCAGGTTGGACGGAATGTTGCCTGCGCATTCATCGGCGCACCGGTTCAGCCGATCCACATATGGAGGCAGGACAAACGGCCGAAACGACAGAAACGCCGCAACCTCTAATGACCGCAATTGGTCGATTCCGGTCATTCCATCCAGATCGGCACGAATGGCAGCAAACGACCGGTTGCGGACCCTCAACTAGATGATCCGGGGTGTGCCGGGCTTTCGATCATCGGGATGTTCCCCGATGATGATAAGGTCGAGCAACATCTCAAACCTATCGGCGACGGGAAGCTTGTCGTGAACCGACGCGAGATGTTCTGATCGGCTTCGAATGGTTGCGGCCGCTTGCCGCAGCGAACGAAGGATTTGCTTCGAAACGACGCTCGCTTCTCGAAGGTCCCGGGTTTTGTCCGAGATATGATTGTAGAGCGCTTCGAACGCCGCACCATCGAACGTGTCGGCGGTTGCGAGCCTACCCGTAGCACGCTCTTCCAACCGCTCAAGTTCCAGATCATAATCGTTGGCGCTCATGCAGATTGCGTAACAACAAATATGTCCGCTTCCCACCCCATTTCGGACGTTCGCGTGGCTAGGCGGCGACGCGGAGCATTGTACTGCATCGCATAAATCCAGCTCCCGCAACCAATAAAATTTTAAAGCCTCCTCGGTTAACCCCGCAGGAGGCTTTTTCGTGTCTGAACAAGTGCATAGCTCTAGGATTGACACCAGTTCGCCCCGAAGGTGGATCGCAAGTTAGTCACCCTCCGGCACGAACACCACGCCAGCTTCTAGCTTCCGAGGCGATCCGTCGGCGAGTTGATCCATTCCGCAGCGCCGGTTCGAGCCCGGCGAAGTGCTCCGATAGACCGAAGCCGCGCGCTCTGGTGATCTCGCTCATTTGTGATGGATTCACATCGAGGCGGTCGCCGCAGAATGGCTCGCGGCTCCCGGCAGTAGTCGTTCAAATATGGACAGATTATGCGAGTTGGCAGATGTCGAGGACGTTCATGTCGTCATAGTCCTGATTCTCGCCGGCCATCACCCAGATAAACGCGTAGGCGCTGGTGCCTACGCCCATATGGATCGACCAGGGTGGCGAAATTACTGCTTCGCCGTTCGCCATGACGATATGCCGGGTCGCGCCGCCCTGGCCCATGAAGTGCATCACCCGGCCTTGAACGGGATCGTCGAGATCGAAGTAGAAGTAAATCTCACTCCGGCGCTCGTGCACATGCGGCGGCATGGTGTTCCATACGCTGCCCGGTTCGAGGATCGTGAGGCCCATCGCCAGTTGCGCGCTGTCGCACACGCCGGGGATGACGAGTTGGTGGATCGTCCGGTCATTCGCCTCCTCCAGACTGCCACGCTCGAGTATCTTTGCGCCTGCGAGCGGAAGCTTTCGTGTCGCGAAGCCCCGATGAGCGGGCGATGAGGCGAGATAGAAGCGCGCACCGTCGCCGGAAAAGCTGACGTCTTTGGCGCCCATCGTGACGTAGAGGCTGTCCTTTGCGCCGAGCGGGAACGGTTCGCCATCGACGGTGACGGTCCCCGCAGCATGACCGACATTGACGATACCGAGCTCGCGCCGCTCGAGGAAGGGGTGCCCGGCAGCGGACACGGGTTCCGATTGATCGGGCAGAGGAACGCTCCCGCTTTCGACTAGGACGCCGCCGATAACCAGCCGGTCGGCGTGGGTGTAGTTGAGCACGCATTGGTTGGCGCGGAACAAATTTTGAATGAGATAGCGATCGCGCAATTCGTCATTGGATACGCCCGCCATCATGTCGGGATGGGTGGCGTAATAGGTTCGATCGAACATGGCTGCTCCGCAGAAAAACCGGGCCGGACCGGCACCGTTCCGAGTCAAAAGGCCACGTGCAGTCGTCAGGGCGCGAAGCGATGACGACTGCACGGGCAGGGGAGGTTCCTATTTCCCTTTCAGGAATACCGGGGGCGTGTAGGCGCCGTTCGTCGCGACGTCCCACACCTCGATGCGCGCCCATTTTCGGCCGCTCAGATCAATTCGCTTTTCGATCGCGCGTGTGCCGAAGGGCGCGGCGCCGGTCAGGTCGATGCGATCGCGGTAGACCTTGCTGCCGTCGCCGCTGACGATCTCGGCGAAGGCGGGCGGGAAAGTCCATTCGATCTTCGCACGCACCACGGCATTGCGCCCGAACTTGGCTTCTTCGCCGCTCTTCGCGCCGTCGATCGTGAATTCGGGGATGAGCACCTCTCCGGTGGTGGTGAAGAAGCGACCTCCGCGCAGCGCGTCGAGCACGCTCTGCCAGCCATCCGAATAGCGCGGCAACGGTCCGTCGAGCCGGAGATAGTTGATATTCATATGGGCATAGAGCTCGCTCTCCTTGGAGATCTGGAACACGTCGACCTCGCCGGGAGCGAATTTCCGCTCGGACGGTTTCGTCGCCCAGTTGTTCATGTCGTCGAGCGTGTCGAGCACCCGCGTGCCGAGGCGTGGCAGCGAATAGTCCGACGGCATATTCTTCCACGCGCCGCCGAGGAAGCGGTCGCTCTTGAAGAAGGGCGTGTCCCTATGCTTGTCGGGGAAGCCGTAGCTGCCCTTGATCCGCGGGTGCGCGGTCCACATCAGTCCCTTCTCGTCCTGCATCAGTTTCAGGACGTCCTCCTGCGAGCCGACATGATAAATTTTGCCGAGTTTCGGATCGTTCTCGACGAAGGGCTGCCCCTCCTTGCGGTCGAGCGTCCAATAGACCGGCTTGGGGAAGAAGCTGATCCAGTGCCCGCCGAGCTGCACATTGGGCTCCTCACCCGGGAGCAGTAGCAATTTGTCATCCGACAGGCGTTCAGTCTCTGCGTGCATCGTCTTGAGCAGGGTCAGCCGGTCGCCGGCGCGATCGAGCGCTTCGCGCCCGAGGTGAAGCTCGGCGAGGTGGACGATCTCGACGTTCATGGCCTTGAAGCGCTTGACGAAGTCCGGAGACTCGAGCCCGTCGGGCACTCCGGCCGACTGCTGGAACCGCGCGGTGTTCAGAAAGGCTTCGGTGTGCTCGACATGATAGTGGCTGGTGAAGGTACGATGGCCGTCAAGCGCCTTGAAGCGATCGCCGCGGGTATAGGCCAGGGCCGCCTTGGTGGCACTGGCTGCATCGCCCGCGTCGGGTAACAGGAAGACGCCCATGTCCTGCGTCGTGCCCGGCGGCGCGTTGACCCATGGAACATAACGCCGATCGCCCTCGAGCGTCTGGCGCACGCCGAAGCCGGTGCGCCCGGCGAGGTTGCGATACTCGTTGCCGTACCAGGCCGAATTGTCGTTGTTGGCGTAATCGAGCGGATAGTAGAACTGATGCGGCGGCGGGACCACGCCCAGCGATCCGCCCGCGGTGCCTTCGGCGACGATCATGCGGGCGCGGACCTTGGGCGAGGCCGCGGGTTTGCGCGATGCGTCGCCTTCGGCGCGCACAATGGTGTCGGACAGGCCCGTAAAGGCGATCGCGCGCCACGGCAGCGCCGCCGATGTCGCGGCGCTGAGCCCGGCATCGAAGGTGTAGGCGGTGGCGGGGCGCTGCGTCGACATCACCATCGCCGCACGCACCAGCCGCGACCCCGGATAGATGGTGAACTCATAAGTGCCGGAGAAGGGCCCTGCCGCCGCGCCCCCGACGATCACCTTGGTATAGCCGCCCTCCGCGCGCACGCTGATGTCGCTACGCGCGAGTGTCAGCGGGAAGCTTTCGAACGGCCGCGTTCGCGGATTGTCGAAGAAGACCGTCCAGCCCTCTTTGAGGTCGCGCGTGCCGACGGTGACGACGCCGGCGGGATCGATCCCGCCGAGCACGGTCTTGCCCGCGATCGAGATTGCCTCGATCAGCGGCTTGCCGGGGTCGAGCGACAAGGCGAGCTGCGCGCGCTCGCCCTGCGCCGAGGGCCAGTCGATCGTCACCGAGCCCTGCGTCCGGGCAACGCGCACGTCACCGGGCAGTGCCATGTCGGGCGCGTTGAGCACCGTCGCAGGCGCTTGCGCTTGCACCGCGCCGGCGACAGCCAGGCTGCCCGCCGTCAGCGCGGTTGCGAGCCCCAGTGCGGTGAAAATCCGTTTCCTGTTCAAACCATCCTCCTGTTTTTCGTCATTCGCGGTGCTGTCATCGGGTCAGAAGTTGAAGCGGACGCCGAGCGAGTAGGTCGTGTCGTCGTTCCGCACCTCGCGGACGAAATCCTCGCGCGATTCGAAGTTGCGCGTTTTCTGGCCCGTGATGTTGGTACCGGCGAGACTGACGGTGATATTCGGTGTCACATCGTAATTCAGGCCAAAGTCGAGCCGTCCCGCGGCGCGAATGCCATTGAGCCCGACGGGAAGCGAAACCGGCCGGAGCGAGAGGCCGTTGGTGATGTCGCCGTCGAAATATTTGGAGCGATAGGTGTATATCATCCGCGCCGAGATGCCGTATTTCTCGTAGATCAGGCCGACGTTGTAATTATATTTTGACACGCCGAGCAGCGGTAGGCCCTGAAGCCGGTCGCCGGGTGTCGTCACCTCGCTGTCGATGACGGTAAAGTTTCCGATCACACCCGCGCCGTCGAGACCCTCGGGAAGGAAGTCGAAGAACAGCTGGCCACCGACTTCGACACCCTTGATCTTGGCGGACCCCAGGTTGCGGGGCGTCGAGATCACATATTGCAGGCCGTCGATCGTGCGTACCTCGGTCCCGTTGATGATGCGGTCGGTGATGTCGCGATAGAAACCGACCACCGAGACATAGTTGCTGCGGCCGAAATAATATTCGAGCGACGCATCGAAGCTGTCGGCCTTTTGCGGCCGGAGGTCGGGATTGCCGCCCGATCCGGAATTCTGGATCGTGCTGACGTAGGACACGACATAGCTGAGGCCGGGGTTGAGCTGGCCGAAGCTCGGCCGCGAAAGCGTCTTCGAATAGTTGAAGCGCGCCTGGAGGCCGCCGCCGAACTGGATGCGTGCACTGGCATTGGGCAAAAGATCGGTGTCGCTTGTCGAGCGATTGACGAGCACGACGCGCGAGGTGCCGGTCGCCGGATCGGTCACGCGACCCGACCCCGCAATGTCGCGGTCGGTGCGGGTCAGGCGCGCGCCGACCATGCCGTCGACCGAGATCGCATCGCTGAGCGAGAATTCATATCCCGCTTGCAGGAAGCCGGCATAGCTTTTTTCCTGCGCATCATAATCGCGTGTCGGGTCGTAAGCGGGCGTGTCAGGCGAGATGCCGTACAGCGTCCTGAGCTGCCGCTTGATTGCTTCCTGCGTCAGATAGCGGGGATCGATCTGCAGGAAGGATGCGCCGTCGTTCATCTGCGGCACCCCGGGAGCCTGCGACAATATGTCGGAGGGCAGGCCGGCGGCGGTGAGCGGCGTCACGAACGAACCGCCCGGCGCTGGCGGGCCGCCGAGATATTGCTCGAACCCGGCTTTGCGCCGCGCGACGCGCACGCCAGCCTGGACATAGTCGAGCAACCCGGCGTCGAAGTCGTATTTGGCGTCGCTCATCACCGACCACAGGGTTCCGCGGCTGCGGTTGATGTCTTCGGTCATGCCGTTGGCGAAGGCGAGGCCGGCGGGGTCGTTCATCGGGTTGCCGGGCATCGTCGCCTGCACCTCGTGATTGTTATCGCGAACCTGCACCAGTTCGGCGATGCGCTTGCCGATGTCGACGCGGAAGCTGTCGTTACGGTTGGTCGAGGTTTCATAAGAGATGTCGGTGTTCCAGCTGAGCGCGCCGATCTGCTTGTTGAAGCCGGTGGCGATCACATAGATGTCGGTGCGCGCTTTGTTGGCGACGGTCGCGGTATAATATTCGAGGTTGCGCGCGGTATAGCCGGTGGCGTTGCACAGCTGGCGGATCGTGCCGGTGCCCGTCGGATTGGTGGGGCTGCGCACATTGCCCGAATAATAGCCGTCGGGTCCGACCGCGAAATCCTCGCAGGTGTCGCCGACGGTCGCCTCGAACGACGTGCCAGTGAAGGCGCGGAAGGTCGGGCGCGCCTGATAGACGTTACCGCGATAGCCCGCGAACAGACCCTCGACATAGATTTTGGTGTCGGTATCGGGCGCCCATTCGAGCGAGAAATTGGCCTGCGGGCGCTCATATTTGCCGAATTCGATCGCGGCGGCGAAGCCGGTGGGCGCGTGCAGGTCCGGCGGCGAACCGGCGGGGCCGGCGCTCGTCGCGCGTGTCCAGTCGTTCCAGGCGACCGGCCGGGCATATTTGTTGCGCTGGTACGAGACGCTCGCCATCGCGGCGATCTCCCCCTCACCCGCGTCCCAGCGGTTGGCGACGAGCAGGCTTACCGCTGGATTGAGCGTGTTCTTCGAACCGGCTTCCTGCAGATAGGTCGCGCGTGCGCTGCCCGCGATCGTCAGTTCCTTGAAGTCAAGCGCGCGGCGCAGGCGCATATTGACGCCGCCCGCCACGCCGCCTTCGAGCCGCTCGGCTGAATTGGACTTGTAGACATCGACGCCCGCAAGCGCTTCGGCCGGCAGATCCTGAAACGAGAAGCCGCGGCCGACGCCCGTGAAAATCTCGCGTCCGTTGAGCGTGGTGATGATGTCGTCGAGGCCGCGGATGCGCGCCCCGACGATCTCGTTATTGCCGCCGACCACGACCTGAACGCCGGGTACGCGCTGGAGCGCCGACGCGGTGGTCAAGTCGGGAAGTTTGCCGATATCCTCGGCGACGATCGAATCCACAACCGCGGTCGACTGGCGCTTGATTTCGGCTGCGCGTGCCAGGCTCTGGCGGATGCCGGTGACGACGATGTCGCCCTCCTGCTCATTACTCGCCGACGCACCCGCGGCCGTTTGATTGGCGGATGGGTCGGCGGCCGACCCAGTCTGCGCCTCTGCGATATGTGCGCCGCCGGCGAGCGCAATCAGCGTCACGGAAGCGCGAAGGCTGATCTTCAATGGACCTCTCCCTATAAGACATCATATAAATTAAGAAGATTGATGTTATAATTCTTTTGGACGTAATGCGGCGCCTGAGTTGTCCTTCAGGTCATTGATGTTGGTGTGCTTCAGCCCGTCGGATTGTGCGAGGACATGAAATCTTGCAGATCGCGGTGCCGCTTGAGGCTGCTGCTCATATGGCACCGCGCCGCCACCCTTGCGGCGTCGGGGTCGCGGCGGATGATGGCGTCGAGGATCGCCTCATGCTCTTCGCTTATCACTGCCTTGTACCGGGCGCCGACATAGCTTTGCCCCTGGCGCAGATAGAGCGAGCGCGGCGGGACCAGGCGGACGCCGAGGAAGTCGATCAGTTTGGCGTAGTAGGTGTTCTTGCTAGCCCGCGCGATGACGTTGTGAAATTCAACATCGGCTTTGACCGAATCATCAAGGCCGATCGCCGCCTCGCTGAGGATCTTGAGCTGCTGGCGCATGCTCATCACGTCAACCTCGCTGCGCCGCTCTGCGGCCAGCGCGGCCATTTCGGTTTCGACCGACAGCCGCAATTCGAGCAACTCGATCACGTCGCCAAGATTCTCGACCTCGTCGCGCGTGATCTGGAAAGCCTGATAGCGCGCAGTCTCGCTGACGAAGAGGCCCTTTCCTTGTCGGGCCTCGACAAATCCCGCTGCGGCGAGGCGGGCGATCGCTTCGCGGACCACGGTCCGGCTCACGCCCAGCACGTCGACGAATTCCGCCTCGGTAGGGAGTTGAGCGCCGGGCCAATAGGTACCGGAGAGGATGCTGGCGCGAATATGTTCGCAAGCGGCGTCGACCAATGACGGCCTTCGCTTGCGCAGCGCCAGCCGATCGTCCTGCACCGCTTCGGTACCGCCCTGCCTCACGCGCCCATTCTCCCGTCGTCGGCGCATTATGCGCCTTACGGTCCAACTATACGACTTATCAGTTATATGACAACTTAAATAAACTCATTTAATTATAGAAAGATGCACGAACCACACCGCAAGGGTGGCATTTCTGGAGCATGGCGTGACGGATGATAGATTCGCGGCCCGGAGGCCAATGGTCGGGAGCGAAGGGGTTTTGGCTTTAGCCGCCCGGAAAAGCGGGCGCATCGCGGCAGCCGCCGACCTTACACATTTTTGCGACAATCGATTATTATGCGATAAATCAGCTGATTTAGCTGAGCTGTTTGCATGAGGCATAAGATGGCAATTCCGAACATGATGAAGAAAATGGCGCGGGGCGCCGCGACGGCCGCCATAGGGCTTGCGCTGTTGGCGGGACCTGCGGCGCAAGCAGCAACGGCTACGTCTGCCACCGCGCCCGCTTCGGCAAAGGCCGAGCAGGCCAAACGTCCCAATGTGATCGTCATCCTCGTTGACGATATGGGTTTTTCGGATATCGGACCCTATGGCAGCGAGATCCCGACGCCGAATCTCGACATGCTGGCGTCGAACGGGATCCGCTTCACGCAATTCTACAATAGCGCCCGATGCAGCCCTTCGCGGGCGTCGCTGCTTACCGGTCTTTATCCACATGAAGCAGGGGTTGGGTATCTGGACAACGTCGTTCGCCCCAATGGCGCGGGCGGGCTGCAAGGGCGGATCGCGGATCGTGCCGTTACGATTGCCGAGGTGCTGAAGCCGGCGGGCTATTTCACCGGCATGGCGGGCAAGTGGCACGTCGGCGCGCAGCACGGCACGCCGCCGACCAAGGTCGGTTTCGACCGCTCGGTTCTCTTTCAGGGCGGGACCTTCTTCCCCGATCAGGTCGGCAAGAAATTCGTGACGATTGATGGTAATCAGCTGCCGTTGGCGTCACAAGAAGTCGGCAAAGGCGAGTGGTATTCGTCCGACCTGCTGGTCGACTGGACCAGCCGGTTCGTGTCCGAGGCGAAAGCGCAGGGAAAGCCGTTCTTCCTCTATCTGCCGTTCACCGCAGTTCACTTTCCGGTGATGGCCCCCGCGGACGAAATCGCAAAGTTCAAGGGAAAGTACATGGCCGGCTGGGACAAGCTGCGCCGCGAGCGTTTCGAGCGCCAGAAGAAGATAGGCCTGATCGACCCCAACGCGACGCTGCCCGATGTGCTGCCGGAACAGTATGACTGGAACAAGATGTCGGCGAGGGACAAGGATCGCTTCGATACGATCATGGCCGTTTACGCCGCCGCCATTTCGCGGATGGACAGGGCGATCGGTACACTGACCGCCGACCTCAAGGCAAAAGGCGAGCTCGACAACACGCTGATCCTTTTCATGTCGGACAATGGCGGGAATGCCGAGAGCGGCCCAGATGGCCGCACCGGCCGCGCGCCCTGGGGCGGCCCCACTTCCAATATCTTCGTGGGCCTCAACTGGGCGACGTTGCAGAACACGCCGTTCCAGTATTTCAAGCACTTCACCGAGGAAGGCGGAATCGCCACCCCGCTGATCGCCTATTGGCCCAAGGGTATCGATCCCAAGCTTCGTGGTACGATGGTGCGCGCGCCGGGGCACCTTGTCGATGTGATGCCGACGGTGGCGGAACTGGCGGGCGCCAAATACCCCACTCGTTTCGAGGGGAATGATATCCGGCCGATGTCGGGCCGCAGCTTCGCTGGGGCATTCGAGGGCCAACCGCTGATGCGCGGCGTGCCGATTTTCTGGGAGCATGAAGGCAATAAGGCGGTGCGCGACGGCAAGTGGAAGCTGGTCGCGCAGTTCGAACGGCCCTGGCAGCTTTACGACATGGACGCCGATCGGACCGAAACCCGCGACTTCGCCGCCGCCCATCCCGACATTATTGCACGCATGGCGAAACAGTGGGACGACTGGGCGGCGCGAAGCTTCGTCGATCGCTGGCCCAACAGGGTGAACGGCGGCGTGATTACCGGCACACTGGAAGGTGGCCAACCGCCGCAGGCTAAAAAGAAGCCGGGCAAGCGCGGCAAGAGCAAGCGAAAGGGCCGGCGTGCGCCAGCGGCGGCCGAGGATTGAAGGCGACACCGCTTGCAAAAAGGACGGCCCGGCATCGTGTGCAACGATGCCGGGCCGATTTACCCGAGTTTGTAAAAGACCACAGGTCTATATCAGAAGCGGAAGCGTACCCCGACGCGGTAGATGGTTTCCAGAAACCGCGTCTGCCAGGGATAGGTGTTGCCATCGGCGTCATATTGCCGATGGTTCGTCGCCGCCGCGCCCAGCAGGTTGGTCGCGCTGAACGAGATGGTGAAATTCTCGGTCGGGTCGATCGTAGCGTTGAAGTCGAGACTGCCTCGGCCGTCCTCGACCACCGGCAGCGTCGGACCAAGCACCGCGGCGCCGAGCAGCGGGTCGTTCACCCGGTTATATTCGACCACGAAATCGGACCGATAATTATAGGAAAGCCGGGTCGAGAACCAGCGTGTCTCGTAAAAGATCGAAGCGTTGGCGAGATGCTTGGAAACGCCCGCGATCCGCTGCTTGCCCGGCAGGGTTGCGGCGAGCGCTTCCGGCAGTTCGGATTCATGGTCGATATAGGTATAGTTCGCCAGAATGCCGAAATTCTGCATCCACTGGGGCAGTTGCGGGAAACGGAGAAAGGTGCGGAATGCCGCTTCGATACCGCGCATCCGGCCCTCGCCACCATTGAACGGCTGTGTCACCCGCAGTCGTCCGAATTCGGCATCCTCAACGTCGGTCGTGAAGTCCGAGATGAAGCCGGTCACGTCGCGCTGGAAGGCCCCGACTGTCAGCGAGCCGCCGCGCGAGAAATACCATTCGAGCGACGCGTCGTAATTTTGCGACTTGATCGGCTGGAGATCGGCATTGCCGCCAGAAGCGTTGCGGACGCAATTGGGATTGTCCGGCCCGGCTTCGGGATCCCCCGGGGTCGGTGTGCAGATCGTGGACGGCGCGCCGATGGTGAGCGACGGGTTGAGGTCGCCGAATCCGGGGCGCGTGCGTGTTTCGGTGAAGGCGAGGCGGAGCTGCAACTTGGGCGCCAGGCGGATGCGCGCGCTGACGTTGGGCAGGAAATCATTATATCTATTGGACTGCGATACTGGCGTCACCGTTGTCACGCCGGCGGTCGTCACCCGTTCGAACCCATTGATCTGGGTCTCGGTGCGCACCGCGCGAAGACCGACAAGGCCATCAACGGTCATGCTGCCAAGGTCAAAAGCATAGCGGCCCTGGACATAGCCCGCATAGCCTTTTTCATTCCCGAAATAGACACGGTCGAGCGGCGGGACTTCGGTGCGTCCCCCACTGATAGAGCGCAGGAAGTCCAGATTCTCCATAATGCTGTCGGCGGTCGGGCTCAGGAAGACGCGGGTGACGGGGACCTTGTCGCCGCGGAAACCCGGCGCAACGGCGCTATATTCGAGCGGCAGCAGCGAATAGAATCGGCCCGCCGCCGTGGTGCCGCTTTCCGAATAATTGGCAAAGTCGAAATCGCGGGTGTTGAAACGGACGCCTGCCTGGACATTGGTAAGGCCCTTCGGCCCAATCCGGTAATCGAGATCGAGGCGCCCCTGCCAGTCGCGGCCGTGGTTGCGCTCGCCATTTTCGCCCAGCCCCACCATGCGATAGCGCGCCGGATCGTTGACGGGGAAATCGGTCACGACAACCGTGCCACCGCCCGCGCCGACGTCGGTGTCGAAATCATAGGTGCGGGTCGGCTGCGGGACGACGAGCGAGTAGTTGAACTGCGTCGTCCGCCGCGTGAAGGTCGAATCGGTGAAAGCGACATCGCCCGTGATCTTCAGGCCGTCGCGCTTCCAGATAAAGCCGGTGCCCGCCTGATAGGTGTCGGTCTTGCCGGTGACGACATTCTGGTTGCCGGTGGGGATACCGCCGGCGCTCGCAGTCATGCTCTTGACCTTGTTCGTGCCGGGGAACAGCACGATGTCGGACAGATTGGCCTGCACGCCCGAGTTGATCTGGAGGTTGCTGCCGTACCCGCTGCTCCGATAACCCTGGAACAGGAAGTCGGCATAGAATTCGAGTTCGTTGCTCGGGCGCCATTGCAGCGCGGTCGCGACCGACGGCCGGTAGCGGTTGGCCGCGTTATAGTTGATGTTCACGAACGAGGGGTAGCGGATCGTGCCGAGGCCCGCGACGTTGCGGCTGAGAATCGCCTGCGCGACGTTACGCGAGGAATCGAGGAATTTGAGGTCGGTGTAGGATCCTTCGATCAGGAAACCGATGTCGCCGATTCCGGTTTCCCAACGCTTGCTGAGCAGAAGGTTGGCATCGACTCCCAGCTTTTGCGACTGTTTCCAATGCACCCCGCTGATGCCGCCGGCGATGCGGTCGCCCTTGAAGTCCAGCGGCTTGCGCGCGCGCACGTCGATCAGGCCCGCAACGCCGGGTTCGAGCAAATTGGCGCTACCCGATTTATACACGTCGAGACGCGCGATGCTGCTCGACGGAAAATCCTGGAGCGCGACGGCGCGGCCCTGGCCGGTGAAGAGCTCGCGTCCGTTATAGGTGGTCGCGATATTCGGCAGACCGCGGACGCGCGTTCCGGCCGCAGTGCCGTTCGCATAGTCGACCTGGACGCCGGTAATGCGCGCGAGCGATTCGGTTGCCGTCACGTCGGGCAGTTTGCCGATGTCCTCGGCAACGATCGAATCAACGATCTGGTCCGAATCCTCCTTGATCGCCTGCGACGTCTCGAGGCTGCGCTGGATCGCCGTGACGACGATCGCTTCGTCGGCGGAGGGATCTTCCGGCGCCGATTCAACGGTGAGCTGCCCATCTTGGTCCTGAGCCAGCGCAATCGACGGCATGGCGATAAGCCCCAAAGCCGATGTCGTGCACGCCAGGATTATTCTGTTCCGCATTATAACTCCCCCTCAGGTTCACTAAGTAACTGATTATGATAGTATTTTGATGAAATTGGCCGGTCGCCGACAGGCGTTTCCCTACATCGGACGGCGTTGCGGTGACGCCGCTGGCGGCAGGTCGGCGATCCAGCCGGAAAGTTTGGCCGAAAGGCTCTTGGTCACTGCCGGCGAGTCTGCTTTTCGGTCTTGCTGCTCCCGTGGATCCTGTTCGATGTTGTAAAGTTCGACGCTGCCGCCGTCGGCGTTCATCAACAGTTTCCAGGGACCGGAGCGGATTGCATAAAGCGGGCCGAACGCTTCGCCGCCGGGGCGGGCGATATGGCTGTAAAGATCGGGTCGCGAGGTGATCGGCCGACCGCGCCATGCAGTGGAGACGTCGACGCCGTCGATTCCGGCGGGTTTCTGCGCACCGGTGATCCCCGCCAGCGTCGGAAGCAGATCGACCGCCTGCACGACGCTCTGCGCATCGTGGCTTCCCGCGACGACATGGCCTGGCCAGCGAATGATCAGCGGCTGACGCACGCCACCTTCGTACAGGCTGGCTTTCCTGCCCCGATAGGGCGCGGCGGATCCGGGCGTGTTCGCGCCGATCGTGGGGCCATTGTCGGAGGTGAAGACGATCAGCGTGTCATCCAGCTCGCCCGCCGTGCGCAGCCCGGCGACGAGCCGGCCGACTTCGGCGTCCATTGCGACCAGTACCGCGAGGAATTGATCCTCACGCGGCGTGCGACCCTTGCCCTTCACCGCTGCGAGCTGCTCGGCGCTGGGAACCCAAGGCGTGTGCATGTCGGTCAGCCACAGCTGTGCAAACCACGGACGGTCCTTGCTGCGGCTGGCGAAATCGAGCGTCTTGTCAACAAAGCGGGCAGTGATCTCGGCGCGCGGAAGCCACTCGACGGGACCCTTGCCCAGTTCGGCGCTCTGTTGCCCGAGCTTGTTGGTGAGGTCGGTAGGAAGGACGCGCGGACCAAGCCCCTCCCATTGGGTATAGCTTTCGTCGAATCCGTAGGCTGCGGGCAGGGGGGCGTCGCCGATGTCGCGCCCTCCTCCAAGGTGCCATTTGCCGAAATGGCCTGTGGCATAGCCCGCCTGCTGCAACAGGCGGGGCAGCACCGGGAGCGAGGGATCGAGCCAGTCGGCCTGACCGAACGCCTGGTTGCGCTTGCGGTCGTGGATATAGGTGACGAAGCGATCACGCGCCGGGAAGCGTCCGGTCATGAAGCCCGCTCGCGAGGGCGAGCAGATCGGCGCGGCGTCGTAGAACTGGGTCATGACCATGCCGTCGCGGGCAAGCGCGTCGATGTTCGGCGTTGCGACTAGGCGATTGCCGGTGAGCGACAGGTCGGCAAAGCCCATATCGTCGATCAGGATGAAAAGAATGTTGGGCTGCGCCGCGGCGCGCGGCGCCGGTTTCACAGGCGCGGGTGCGGACGCCTCGGAAGCCCAAGCGCTCGATAGCCCTGCGCTCCCCATTGCAAAAAGGGCGGCCGCCGCCACCCCGATCAGCGCACGCCGCGAAGGCTTCACCGATTTCATTCTTTCCTCCCTTGCTTGGTCTCGTGCCATCGTTATATCTGTATTATCGTATAATTAAGATGAGTCAAGTTTTGCTGATGGCGATCCCTGTTTGAAGGGCTGCCGCTGATCGGGGAGGGGAATGAAATGCGAATGAGACGGATTTTGGCGATGGGTGCCGCGATGCTCAGCCTGCCCGCCGCCGCTGCGGCACAGGGCGCCTTGGGCGCCAATTTCAACGAACATTTCGAGGATGTGAGCTACCGTGAACTCGAACAGGCCCAGGCGAAGTGGATTCGCCTGTTCGTCCCGATGCCGCAACTCGATCGCGGCGCCGCGGAGCATGGCGCGGTCAAGGCGATCCTTGATGCTGGCGACCACGGCTACAATACCATCTTCACGCTCAAATGGCCGTATAGCGACCGCGATTTCCCAAAGGCGGGCAGCGCCGAATTCCAGCGTGAGCTGGTCCGGCTCGATGCCTTACTGCCGCTGGTGATGGGCAAGGTCGACATATTGGTGATCGGTAACGAACCCTATTTCGAAACGCGCGAGAAGGACCGCGATCTCGACCTCAACGCCTTTTACGAAGTGATGGCGGCGCGGGTGATCGCGTATCGCAAGGCGCACTGCGGCGCGAACTGCAAAACCAGGCTTTATATGGGCGCGCTAAACCGTCTCGACCTCAAAAAGAATATCACCCCGTCGACCGAGCGCTGGCTGGCTTATGTGAAAGCGACGCCCGAGATCGAGGGCGTCAACATCCACCCCCATGTTCCCAAGATCGAGCTGTCGAAAGCATTTCTCGACTATATCCTGCCGCGGATGCGTCCCCAGCAGACGTTCATCGTCACCGAATTCTCGCTCGTCGGCTGGTGGCAACAGAATTTGCAAAAGCCGGTCGCTCCCGCCTTTGCCGATAAATATGGCGCGCCGCGCGATGCGCAGAATTGGCAGATCATCAAGGCGGCGCTGGAAACACCTTTTCCGAAGCAGCAGTGGGACGACTTCCTGCGGATGAGTCCGTGGTTCGAAGGCCGCAAACATTATCTGGCGAACCAGATGAAGATGTTCCGCGACACCGGTCGCCTCGCGGTCGCGACCTACGGCTTCAAACAGGGCAGTTCGATGTCGAACAATTTCGGCCCCGACAAGACGCCCTGGCTGCTCAACAGCGTCTATGCGGGACGCACCATAAAGCCGAACCCCGATGGCACGACGGCATTCAACTATGCGTGGATCGACGATTTCCGGCGCTTGCAGACGAAGTGATCGCTACTCGAACGGCGCGTGTCGCTTGCATTATATGATAAATACTATATCGATTTTGATCGACGAGAACCATGGTGAGAGGATGGGCGGTTGAATTTTGCATTGTCACGGCGGGCGGCGCTGCTTGCGGGCGCGGGGGCTGCCGTTCTGCCCCGCGTTGCGACCGCGTCGACCGCGCGGGGCAAGCCCAATATCATCATCATCTATGCCGATGATCTCGGCTATGGCGATCTGGGCTGTTACGGTGCCACGGGGCTCCGTACACCCAATGTCGACAAGCTCGCGGGGCGCGGGACGCGCTTCGTCAACGCGCATTCACCGTCGGCGACCTGTACCCCGTCGCGCTATGCGTTGCTCACCGGCGACTATGCGTGGCGCGCATCGGGTGTCCAGATATTGCCCGGCGACGCACCGGCGCTGATCCGGCCGGGGCAGTTCACGCTGCCGCATATGCTGAAAAAAGCCGGCTATGCGACGGGCATCGTTGGCAAATGGCATCTTGGCCTTGGCGACGGCGAGGTCGACTGGAACGGCGAGATTGCGCCCGGCCCGCTCGACGTTGGATTCGACTATGGCTATTTCATGCCCGCGACGCTCGACCGCGTCCCCACCGTGCTGATCGAGAATAGGCGGGTGGTGAACCTCGATCCCGCCGACCCGATCCACGTCGATTATCGCACCAAGGTCGGCGACGAGCCAACGGGTGCCGAACATCCCGATCGGTTGAAATTCGGCGCCGATCCCGAACATTCGAACACGATCGTCAACGGTATCAGCCGCATCGGCTATATGACCGGCGGCCGCTCGGCGCGCTGGAAGGACGAGGATCTGACCGACCAGCTGCTCGGCAAGGCGATCGATTTCGTGGCGGCGCGCAAGGATGCGCCCTTCTTCCTCTATTTCGCCATGAACGAACCGCATGTGCCGCGTGCGCCGCATCCGCGCTTTGCCGGCAAATCGGAGATGGGACCGCGCGGCGATACGATCCTTCAGTTCGACTGGACTGTCGGCGCGCTGATGGACAAGCTCGAAGCGCTGGGCATCGCCGACGATACGCTGGTGATCCTCAGCAGCGACAATGGTCCGATCCTGTTCGACGGATATCAGGACCGGGCGGTCGAACTGGCGGGCGAGCACAAGCCGTCGGGCCCGTTTAGCAGCGGCAAGTACAGCATTTACGAAGGCGGTACGCGGGTTCCGATGATCGTTAGCTGGCCGGGTCATGTCCGCGAAGGTCATATGTCGAAAGCGCTGGTCGATCATGTCGATGTCGTCGCATCGCTTGGCGCGCTGGTCGGGCAGGGGCTGCCTCGGGATGCCGCAGTCGACAGTTTCGACATGCTGGTGCCCTTGATGGGCCGCAGCGAGCGCGGCCGCGACTATGTGATCGAAGATACCAAGCTGATGGTGACGACGGGGACGAAGGTCGCGAGCAGCGGAGCGCGCATCCTGGCGATCCGGTCGGGCGACTGGAAGTTGATCCGCGGCAGCGTCGAACCCCATGAATTCCACGGCAACGCGATCGGGACGCTGCCGACGCATCAGCTCTATAACCTGGCCCGCGATCCGGGCGAGCGCCAGAACCTCGCCGATACAATGCCCGATCTGACCCGAAAGCTGGCGGACTGGCTCGACAAAATCGAAAAGGATGGCCGCAGCCGGCCGTGACTATCGTCAAGGGAGAATGTTGATGCGGGGATTATGGACTGCCGTGGCGGCGATCGCATGTCTGCCGGGCACGGCACAGGCGCAGAGCGCGCTTGGCGTCAACTATAACGAACATTATGAGGACGTCGATTATCGCGACCTGGAAAAAGCCGATGCGCGCTGGATCCGGCTGTTCGTGCCCATGCCGCAGGTCGATCGCGGCGCTGCTGAGCATGGCGCGATCAAGGCGACGCTCGATGCGCATGCACGCGGATACAAGACGATCCTGTCGTTGAAGTTCCCTTATAATCGCGGCGATTTTCCCAAGGCGGGCACGCCGGCATTCCAGCGCGAACTGGCGCGCGTCGATGCGGTGCTGGCGCTGGTGATCGGCAAGACCGATATCCTCGTGATCGGAAACGAGCCCTATATCGAGAGCCGCGAGGGCGATCGCGATCTTGATCTGAACGCCTTTTACGAAGCGATCGCACGGCATGTGATCGCCTATCGCGCCAAGGCCTCTTCCGGGAGGTGCAAGACCAGCCTCTACATGGGCGCGCTCAACAGGATCGATCTGAAGAAGAACCGGACGGCGTCGACCCAACGCTGGATGGAATTCGTCAAGGCGACGCCCGAAATCGACGGGGTCGACATCCACCCGCATATCCCGGCGATTCAGGCGTCGAAGCCCTTCCTCGACTATATCCTGCCGCGCATGCGGCCCGAGCAGACCTTCCTCGTCACCGAATTCTCGCTGGTCTGGTGGTGGCAGCAGAATATGAAGGGGACCGTGCCGGCGATGTTCGCGAACAAATATGACGCGCCGAAGGACGCGCAGAACTGGCAGATCATCAAGGCGGCGCTCGAGACGCCTTTCCCGAAGGAACAGTGGGATGATTTCTTGCGGATGAGTCCGTGGTTCGAAGGCCGGAAGCATTATCTGCGCAACCAGATGAAGATGTTCCGCGACTCCGGTCGCCTCGCGGTCGCGACCTATGGCTTCAAACAGGGCAGTTCGATGTCGAACAATTTCGGCCCCGACAAGACGCCGTGGCTGATCAACAGCGTCTTTGCGCCCGCGACGATCCGCAAGAATCCGGACGGTAGTGCCGCGCCCAGCTATGCATGGTTCGACGATTTCAAAGCGCTTCAAAAGGGTAAATGACCGTGAAGATGAAAAGCTGGATCACCGGCCTGACGCTGGCAGCGCTGTCTCTGGCGCCCTCGGCCGGCGCGCAGCAGAAGCTCAAGGCCGCGGTCGCCGACGACATTTTCGCCGACCATCCGTCGATGGACAAAAATGCGACGGTCATGCCCGCCGCCGACGCGAAGCCCGTCGCGCCCGTCTTTTCCGAACGGCCGATCGGCGATGCGTCGGTCGCGCGACTAACCGGTGGCGGCTGGATTCTCACCGGAACCCAGCTGCGCAGCGGCGCGCGCCACGGCGTCGAATTGTGGACGTCGGCCGATGGCAAGGCATGGAAGGGGCTGGGCCCGGCCAAGATCTCGGGCGCGGGGATCGTGCCCGGCGATGTGTCCGAACGCTATCTCGCGCCGTCGGTGACGGTCGCCGGGGACAAACTCTATCTCGCCTTTTCCGACAAGACGGGCTGCGCGCGGATTGCGACGGGTTCTGCCGCGCAGCCCGGCGCTGGCTTCGCGGCTTCGCCCTGCTTGGTCGAGGATGCGTCCGACGTGGCGTTGTTCGTCGACAAGGACGGGACTGGCTATCTGCTGTGGGGCGGGGGCACTATTGCCAAACTCCATCCCGGTTTCGCCAAGCTCGCCGAGGCGCCGCGTTTCCTGAAACCCGATCAGGCGTTGTTCGCCAAGCATCCGCCGGTCGGGAAGGACTGGCCGGTGCGGACGCGCGTCGGCATGCGCGGCGCGGCGATGGTCCGCGACGGCGACCGCTATATCCTCGCCGCGAGCGAGGTCACGGGGCGGATGCGCACGGCGACCGAGGATCTGTTCGTCGCCGAGGCGCCG
The DNA here is from genome assembly GCF_000803645.1 of Sphingopyxis fribergensis. Classification (NCBI taxonomy): domain Bacteria; kingdom Pseudomonadati; phylum Pseudomonadota; class Alphaproteobacteria; order Sphingomonadales; family Sphingopyxidaceae; genus Sphingopyxis; species Sphingopyxis fribergensis. The sequence goes on from NZ_CP009122.1 coordinate 415,903, forward strand.
ACGCCATATGGCCCGTTCACAATGCGCGCGCTCGCGGTGCCACACGCGGGCCGCGGGTCGCTGGTGATGCTCGATGACGAGCGGCTCGCCGCAGTCTACAACCCCAAATGCGACGACGGCTTCGCGATGTTCTGCGAACAGGTCGGGCTGGTGCCGCTCGAACGCGCGCCCGACGGGCGGCTGCGCCAGGCCGCGTCGGTGATTACCGAGGACAGCGCGGTCGCGGCGCGCAAGGCGCTGATCACCAGCGAGACGATGCGCGATCCGTCGGTGACGCTCGGCGGCGACGGCTTCTACTATCTCGTCGGGACGCTCGACGGTTATGGCTATCACAAGCCCGACGGCGGTGTGAAATTGTGGCGATCGGCCGACCTCAAAAAATGGGACGAGGTCGGCTTCGTCTGGAAGTGGGAGGGCATGGGCTATGATTTCGGCAAGAATATCGCCGAACTCTGGGCGCCCGAGATCATGTGGTCGGCGCGCGACAAGACCTATTATCTTGCCTTTTCGGTGATGGAGAAGGGCGTCGGGGGCAAGACCTGGCTCTACCGCTCGACGACCGGCAAGGCCGATGGGCCTTATGAAAATGTCACCAAAAGCTTCTTCGTCAAAGGCATCGACGGCTTTCCGTTCGAGGATGATGATGGCCTATATTTCCTATGGGGCGGCGGCAGCATCGGCAAACTCAACGGCGCGCGGAGCGGCTTCGAGGGACCGGTGCATACCCTTGTCGACGCCGACGGCGACCATGTCGGTTATGAGGGCAACGGCTTGATCAAGGCGAACGGCGTCTATTTCCTGACCGGCGCCGAATGGCACGGGCCGCTGCGCACGCACGGCACCTACGACATGATGTACGGCACGTCGAAGAGCCTGTTCGGTCCCTATACGCAGCGCCGCATGGGGGCGCCGCACGGCGGCCACGGCACCGCGTTCCGCGATAAGCAGGGCCGCTATTGGTACACGATGTTCGGCAATGACCCGACCGCGCCCTGGCGCATGCAGTTCGGGCTGGTGCCGATCGATATCGGCGACGCTGCTTCCATCGGCATCCCGCGGTCCGACAGCGTTCGCGACTGAGAATAGCGGGCGTGTCGTTACGCGCCGTGGTCTCTCCCAAATGCCCGCCACCGCCAGTCGGTGGCGGGCCTTTTTTTGTTCAGCGCGCGCGGTCGGCGTAGGCGGTCAAGATGCGGAGCCATGCGTCGGCGAAAGCACGCTGGCCCGGCCCGTCGAAATGGCAGCGGTCGTAGCGGTCCCCGGGCGGTACGAGCAAATTGGTTTCAGGGCCGAGGAAGATGCCTTTCGCCGGATCGACAAGGCCGCGCTGCGCGGTCGTGATCGCGTCTTCATCCTTCCAGTCGCCGGGCTGGCCGCACCGGCTCGCCACCGAAATGAAGACCGGCGCATCGACCTTTGCGGCGCGCAACGTCGCGACGAGCGACGTGAAACTCGCGGCATAATCGGTGCTGGAGGTTTTCAGAGCAAAATCGCGTTCGCCCTGGTGCCAGAGGAAATGGGTGACGCGGTATCGGCTGCGGAGGTCGCCCACGACGCCGAGCAACATGCGATTGAGGTCGCCGCCTTCCTGCCACCGTCCGATCTTGGTGCCGCCGATCCCCGTTGTCGCGATGACGACCCGGTCATAGAGTCCCAATTCGATCAGCCGGTCGGCGAGCGGCGACCAGCTCTCGCCGCGCATCCCCGTCGCGCCGAGCAATGGCGAAGCGACCGGATAGCAATGGCCTGCGAAATAATTGACCGTCTTGCCCGAATGCTTGCTCGAAAAGCGCATCCCCCCGTGATTGGCGGAGTTGCTTTGGCCGGCGATCAGCAGGACGGCGGTTCGGTCAGTCTGCTTTGGACATTTTGTTGCTTTCCGGCCCGCAACCTCGACGATGCGGCCAAGTTCGTCCTTGCGGTATTCGCTCGACGGCGCGGGCACGGGGTCGGCGGCGTGCGCGATCGTCACGCCGGCCGCAGCGACAAGCGCCAGAGCCAAGGCTTTGTTTGCGGTACGCATGTCGCTGCTCCAATTAAAACTGGAACGGCGCGGCGACACGCCGCTCGGCAACGAGGAAGGCGTCGGCGACGAGCTGGAGCGGGCGAATGTCTACATCGCTCTGCCCGGTGGCGACCAGCTCGGCGAAGCGCGCGTAGAGGTGCGGATATTCGCTGTCTTCGCCCGTGACCGGATCGGCTCCCGGCAGTTGGAGGACGCTTCCGCCCATCGACAGGCGCAACGTGCCGGCATCGGTGTCGACCTCGATATCCCAGCTCTGCGGCCCGGTTTGCAGGAAGTCGAGATCGGCATCGACCGCCGCTTCGCCGCTGCGCATCGCCATCGTCGCGGCGATTGGCGAGCTGCGGCCCTCGGGAACGTCCATCGTTGCCGAATCGAGCAATAACGGGGTGGGGAGGATGGCGGTCATGATTGAAAGGGCATTGATGCCGGGGTCGAAGACGCCGAAGCCGCCCGCCTCGAGGATCCACTCCTGCCCCGGATGCCAGCGGCGGATATCCTCTTTCCACCGGATGCGCGCGGCGCGAATTTCCTTGTCGCACAGCCAGTCGCGCGCCGCCGCAACGCCCGCGGCCTCGCGCGAATGCCAGGTGGCGAAGAGCGTGACACCCCGCGTGCGCGCATGCTCAGCGAGCGCGGTGATTTCGCTCGTCGTGGCGGCAGGCGGCTTTTCCAGCATCACATGGAGTCCGGCATCGATCGCCGCCATCGCAATGACTTGACGACCCACCGGCGGCGTGCAGATCGAAACGGCGTCCAGATCATTATCGCCCGCGATCATCGCGCCAATCTCTGCATATCCCGGCAAACCGTCGAGCTGGGCGTGGCGGCTGGCCGTCGCCGCAAGCGTATATCGCTTGTCGGCGGCAATCGCAGGAAGATGCTGGTCGCGGGCTATTTTTCCGATGCCCACCAGGCCCAAACGAATCATGAAATTAACCCCTACTCCAATTTATCTGATATATATGCTTCCTATCTGCCACGGTCCGCTGTATCAACGCTTCACTGAGCATATGGCGTGAATTTTGTGCATCGAGAGGAATTATATGGGAGAGGGGGCGAAAACGTCGTCGGAAGGCAAGACGGCGCTACGGTCGCGTGCCTGGTTCGACAATCCGGAAAATCCGGACATGACGGCACTCTATCTTGAGCGTTATTTGAATTACGGCTTCAGCATCGACGAGCTTCAATCGGGCCGGCCGATCATCGGTATTGCGCAGACCGGCAGCGATTTGACCCCGTGCAACCGCCATCATCTCGAGCTCGCGAAGCGCGTGCGCGACGGGATTCGCGACGCGGGCGGCATCGCGATCGAGTTTCCGACGCACCCGATCCAGGAAACAGGCAAGCGTCCGACCGCCGGGCTCGACCGTAACCTGCAATATCTGAGCCTCGTCGAGGCGATCCACGGCTATCCGCTCGACGGCGTGGTGCTGACGATCGGCTGCGACAAGACGACGCCTGCTTGTCTGATGGCCGCGGCGACGGTCAATATTCCCGCGATCGCGCTGTCGGTCGGCCCGATGCTCAACGGCTGGTTCAAGGGCGAGCGCACCGGATCGGGCACGATTGTCTGGAAAGCCCGCGAAATGATGGCGGCGGGCGAGATCGATTATAAGGGTTTCCTCGAACTTGTTGCCTCGTCGGCGCCGTCGACCGGCTGGTGCAACACGATGGGCACCGCGACGACGATGAACTCGCTGACCGAGGCGCTCGGCATGTCGTTGCCGGGATCGGCTGCGATCCCCGCCCCCTATCGCGATCGGCAGGAGTGCGCCTATCGCACCGGCGTGCAGATCGTCGAGATGGTTCATGCCGACCGCAAGCCCAGTGATATCCTGACCCGCACCGCGTTCCTCAACGCGATTCGCGTCAATTCGGCAATCGGCGGGTCGACGAACGCGCCGATCCATCTCAACGCGATCGCGCGCCATATCGGGGTTGAGTTGACGCTGGAAGATTGGGAGACGCAGGGCGCCGACGTGCCGCTGATCGTCAATCTGCAGCCCGCAGGCAGCTATCTGGCGGAGGACTTCTATCGCGCGGGCGGCGTGCCGGCGGTGATGGGCCAATTGGTGCGCGCGGGACTGATCGATGGCGACGCGCTGACCGCGAATGGACAGACGATCGCGGCGAATATTGGCGATGCCGATACGCAGGACACCGATGTCATCCGGACGCTCGATGCGCCGTTGAAGCCGGCGGCGGGTCTGACCGTGCTGCGCGGCAATCTGTTCGACAATGCGGTGATGAAGCTCAGCGTGATTTCGCCCGAGTTCAGGGCGCGTTATCTCAGCAACGCCGCAGACCCCGATGCTTTCGAAGGCACCGCGATCGTGTTCGACGGACCCGAGGATTATCATAGCCGCATCGACGATCCGGCGCTTGGCGCCGACGCCAATTCGATTCTGATCATGCGCGGGGCGGGACCGATCGGCTATCCCGGCGGCGCGGAGGTCGTGAACATGCGTCCGCCCGCGGCGCTGATCCAGGCCGGCCTGCACGCGCTGCCGTGCATCGGCGACGGCCGCCAGTCGGGGACTAGCGGCAGCCCGTCGATCCTGAACGCGGCGCCCGAGGCGGTCGTCGGCGGCGGACTCGCGCTGGTGCGCACCGGCGACCGCATTCGCATCGACCTCGGCAAGCGGACCGCCGACATGCTGGTGGATGCGGCCGAACTCGATCGCCGGCGGGCGGAGCTTAAGGGCAATCCCGATTATATGCCGCCGCCGCAGACGCCGTGGCAGGAAATCCACCGCGCGCTCACCGGCCAGTTCGACGGGGGCGCGGTGCTTGAAATGGCGGTCAAATATCAACGCGTGGCGCAGACGCGCGGGCTGCCTAGAGATAGCCACTGATGAGCGGCGTGCGGGTGATTGCGCGCGACCGGCGTGACCGGCTGGGCGAGGGGCCCTTGTGGTCCGCCCGGCACGATGCTTTGCTGTGGGTCGATATCATGGGGCGCCGGATCAACCGCATGGCGCTGGCCGACGAAAGCGTCGAAAGTTTTGAGCAGCCGCATTATTCGGCGTGGATTATCGAACGCGAAGCCGGCGGCTTCGTCGCGGGGATCGGCCGCGATATCGTCCGGATCGATCTCGACGCCGATACGCGCGAGTTGATCGCGTCGGTCGATCAGGGCAATGCCGCAAATCGCCTTAACGACGCGAAGGCCGACGGGGCGGGGCGGATCTGGGCAGGTACGATGCCCGTCACCTGCGACCGTCCCTCGGGCGCCTTCTACCGGCTCGATCCCGATGGTACGCTGGCAAAGGTCGATGCGCCCTATACGATTGCGAACGGCCCGGCGATCGACCCGGCCGGTACCTTCTTGCTCCACACCGACACGGCGCGTGCGACGATCTTTCGCTTCGACATCCATGACGATGGCTCGCTCGGCGAGGCAGCGCCGTTCATCGTCTTCGAAGAGGCGTGGGGCAATCCCGACGGGATGACCTTCGACGCCGACGGCGGTTTGTGGGTTGCATGCTGGGGCGCATCGCGCGTCACACGCTTCGCGCCCGATGGCCGGCCCGACCGTCATATCGCGCTTCCGGCATCGCAGATTACAAGCTGTACCTTTGCGGGTGCCGGGCTCGACCGGATGTTCGTCACCTCGGCCGCCGACGGCGTGAACGAGGAGCATGGCGGCGCGTTGTTCGAGGTGGACCCCGGATGCCGCGGGCTGCCGACACAAAAATACAAGGGTTAGAGGAGTGAATAACATGTCAAAACTGGCTTTGGGAGCGGCCGCGGCGGCCCTGGTTGCGGCGACGCCCGCGCTGGCGGCGGAAGCTGCGCAGTCGACTTTTGGTACGATGCCTGACGGGCGCAGCGTCCCGGCAGTAAAGCTGAGCAACGCAAACGGTATCGAGACGACTGTTATCGCCCTGGGTGCGACGCTGCAGTCGGTGATCATGCCCGATCGCGACGGCAAGAAGGCGGATGTCGCGCTCGGCTACGATAACCTCGATGATTATTTGAAGCAGCCGCAATATTTCGGCTCGACGGTCGGACGCTTCGCCAACCGGCTCGCGGGCGGACGCTTCACGCTCGACGGCAAAACCTGGCAGACGCCGATCAACAATGGCGCGAACGCGCTGCACGGCGGGACGCTCGGCTTTGACAAGGTGTTGTGGGAGGTGACGGCGGTGAAAAGCGGGCCGACCGCGTCGGTCACGCTTCGCTATGTCAGCCCCGACGGCGACCAGGGCTATCCCGGCACGATGACGATCGACGCGACCTATTCGCTGAGCGACAAGAATGAATTGACGATCGAATATGTCGCGACGAGCGACCGGCCGACGATCGCCAACATCACCAACCACGCCTATTGGAACCTCTCGGGCGAAGGGTCGGCGAACGGCGCGATGGGCCATGTCGTGACCATCCCGGCGGAGAGCTATCTGCCGACCGACTCAGGTGCCATTCCGACCGGCGAATATCGCCCCGTCGAAGGCACGGTGTTCGATTTTCGCAAGCCCGTCGCGGTCGGCGACCGGGTGCGCGACGCCAGCGACGAGCAAATCCGCTTCGGGCGCGGCTATGACCATAATTGGGTGATCGGCCGCAGCGTGACCGCCGACGAACATCTGATGGCAAAGGTCGAGGATCCGGCATCGGGCCGCGGTTTCGAGCTTTGGTCGAACCAGCCGGGGCTGCAGATGTATTCGGGCAATTTCTTCGACGCGACGACGCACGGAAAGGCGAAGAAAATCTATCGCATCGGCGATGCGATCGTCATGGAGCCGCAGATTTTTCCCGACGCGCCGAACCAGAAGGATTTCCCGAACGCGCGACTTGCGCCCGGCGAGACCTATCGCAACGTGATGACCTATCGCCTGACGACGGGAAAAAAGGGTGCGAAGCGTTAAAGTCCGACCGAGGCGCCGTCGTTCAGGTGGCGCCGTCGGGCTTTGCGGCGTCGATCAGGTCGAGCACGTCGCTGATCAGCGCGCGCATCGCCTTGCGCGCTTTGTCGGCATTGCCCTTGACGATCGCGTCGCGCACTGCGGCGTGATCGCCGACATTGGCGGTCCGCCCCTTGACCCGGTTGGTGAAGCGGATCGACGTGCGCAGCGCCGTGCCGACCACGTCGCGAAACTGCGCGTAAAAGGGATTGCGCGACGCGCGAAGGACCGCAACGTGAAAGGCGATGTCGCTGTCGAGCGGATCGTCCTCGCCGCGCTCGGCCTTTTCCATTCGCGTCAGGCCAGCGTTGATCCGGGCGATGTCGTCGTCGGTCGCGACGCGCGCCGCGAGTGCGGCGGCTTCCGGTTCGATCGCGACGCGCAGTTCGTTGAACTGACGGAGGAGGTCGATCGAAAATTTGCGTTCGAGGAGCCAGCGCAGGACATCGGTATCGAACAGGTTCCACGAGGTGGTGGGCTGGACAATCGTTCCCTGGCGCGGACGCGCGCTGAGCAGCCCCTTGGCGGTCAGCATCTTCACAGCCTCGCGCGTTACCGAGCGGCTGACACCATGTTGCTTGGCAAGTTCCGCCTCGGTCGGAAAAATCGATCCGTCATATTCGCCGATCACGATCGATCGCCCGATGGCGTCGAGCATTCCATAAGTCAGATTGCGGCCCAATTGCGGCCGCGCATCCTCGATTCCCAGCGCCGACATGTTCACCACGCTCTTCTCCAATTGTCATTTTTACCCGCCTTATCACTTATGTCGCACAGGAAGCTAGACAAGCTGTTTAAATAAGATAAATGTGATTTCAAATTGTACATAGAGAGGGGAGAGTCCGCATGACGGGCCTGTCGCAGATCGATATCATCGTCATCGTCATATATGCCATCGGCATTTTCGGCCTGGCGCAATGGGTAAGCCGCGAAAAGGCCGGCCATGCGAAAAACACGTCCGACTATTTTCTCGCCTCGAAATCGCTTCCCTGGTGGGCGATCGGCGCATCGCTGATCGCGGCGAATATTTCGGCCGAACAGATCGTCGGCATGTCAGGGTCGGGCTATGCGCTGGGTCTCGCCATCGCTTCCTATGAATGGATGGCGGCGCTCACCTTGCTGATCGTCGGCAAATATTTCCTGCCGATTTTCCTCAAGAACCACATCTACACGATGCCGCAGTTTCTGGAGCAGCGGTACGGCAAGACGCTGCCGGTGATCATGGCCGTGTTCTGGCTCGCGCTTTATATTTTCGTGAATCTGACCTCGATTATCTGGCTCGGTTCGATCGCCGTCAACAAGGTTGCCGGCGTCGACCAGAATGTCGCGCTGATCGTGCTCGGTGCCTTCGCGCTGCTCTATCAGCTTTATGGTGGGCTGAAGGCTGTCGCGCTTACCGATATCGTCCAGGTGACCCTGCTCGTCATGGGCGGCCTCATCATCTCCTATCTGACGCTCAACGAGATCAGCGGCGGGCAGGGCGTGCTCGCGGGCTTCTCGATCCTGACCGAACGCGTCCCCGGCCATTTCGACATGATCCTCGAGCCGGGTCATCCCTTTTACAAGGATCTGCCTGGCATCGCGGTGCTCGTCGGCGGGATGTGGATCGCGAACCTCAGCTATTGGGGCTTCAACCAATATATCATCCAGCGCGCGCTCGCGGCGAAGGATCTGGGCGAGGCGCAAAAGGGTGTGATTTTCGCGGCGTTCCTCAAGCTGTTGATGCCCGTGATTATCGTCCTCCCCGGCATCGCCGCGGTCGTGCTCGCGCCCGACCTCGCCAAGCCCGATGAAGCCTATCCGATGATGATGCAGTTGCTGCCGCCGGGGCTGCTCGGCCTCGTCTTTGCCGCTTTGATCGCCGCAATCATCGCGTCGACCGCGTCGAAGATCAATTCGATCGCGACGATCTTCACGCTCGATCTCTATGCCAAAGCGCGCGGCATCAGCACGCGCGCCGAGGATGAGGCCGGCTCGACCGGTCAGGAAAAGCATCTGGTTCTCGTCGGCCGCCTCGCTGCGGCCCTCGCGGTGGTCGTCGCGCTGCTAACGGCGCGTCCGCTGCTCGGCAATTCGGATCAGGCGTTCCAGTTCATTCAGGAATTCTCGGGCTTCTTCACGCCCGGAATTACGGTGATCTTCCTGCTCGGTCTGTTCTGGAAACGCGCGAACGAAGCCGGCGCCATCGCCGCGGCGATCGCATCGGTGCTGCTATCCTACGCGTTCAAGATCGGCATGCCCGACTTTCCCTTCATGAACCGCATGGGCCTCGTCTTCCTGATCAGCCTCGCGCTCGCGGTCGGGATCAGCCTGACCTTCAAGGCGCGCGGCGATGCCAACCGCATCTCGATGCAGGGCGTCACCTTCGCGACGCCGACGACCTTCAATGTCGCGGGCGTCGGCGTGATCCTGATCCTGATCGCGCTGTACGCGACCTGGTGGTGAGTGGGTCCGCATCCTTTATCGCCGTCGACTGGGGCACGACCAACCGGCGCATCTTCCGGTTCGACGGCGGCGCGGTCGCGCATACCGAACACGACGACCGCGGCGCCGCGTCGGTCACCGACTTCGCGGGCGAGGTCGCGGCGATCCGCGAACGGTTCGGCGATCTGCCGATGCTGCTCGCCGGCATGGTCGGTTCGACCGTCGGCTGGCGCGTCGTACCCTATGTCGCGGCGCTGGCGGGGGTCGACGATCTGGTAGCGGGACTCGGCTGGATCGATGATCGTACCGCGATCGTGCCGGGCGTTTCCTGTTCGAAGAATGGCCGCGGCGATGTGATGCGCGGCGAGGAAGTGCAGTTGCTCGGCGCGGTGGCGGGCTGGATGGTGCCCCCCGACGCGCTGCTCGCGCAGCCCGGAACGCATTGTAAATGGGCGACGATGACCGGCGGGCGAATCGCCGGCTTCACCACGGCGATGACGGGCGAGTTGTTCGCGCTGCTGCGCGGGCATAGCCTGCTCGCCGGATCGCTGACCGCCGACGTGACCGACAGCGAGGCGTTTCGCGAAGGGCTCGCCGAGGGGGCACGGCGCGATCTCGCCGCGTCGCTGTTCGGTATCCGTGCGGCGTCGGTGCTCGGCCTGCGCGACGATGCCGATGCGGCCTCCTTTGCAAGCGGCGTGCTGATCGGGGCCGACGTTGCCGCGCGGATGGACGATTGCGCGTTCGAGCAGGTCCATATTCTCGCCGACGCTGCGCTCGGCGATCTTTATGCCGCGGCGGTCGCGGCGACCGGCCGCGAGCCGGTCATCGTCGACAGCCACAGTGCTTTCGCACGCGGCATCCTCGCCATCGGAGACAAAGCTCTATGACCCACCTTGCCGCCTTCGACGCCGCCTTCGCGCGTTGCCCGCTGATCGCGATCCTGCGCGGGGTGAAGCCCGACGAGGTCGAGGCGATCGGCGAGGCGCTGGTCGAATCTGGTTTCACGCTGGTCGAGGTCCCGCTGAACTCGCCCGATCCGTTGGTTAGTATCGGGCGTCTTGCCGAGCGACTGAAAGGGCGCGCGGTGATCGGCGCCGGTACCGTTTTGACGGTCGCGAATGTCGCCGCGGTGCAAGCCGCTGGTGGCACCATGATCATTTCCCCCAACACCAATGTCGATGTAATCGCGGCGACCGCCAAGACGGGCCTTGTGTCGCTGCCCGGCTTTGCGACGCCCAGCGATGCCTTTGCGGCGCTCGGTGCGGGCGCTACCGCGCTGAAGCTCTTTCCCGCCGAGGCGGCGAGCCCGGCAGTGCTCAAGGCGATGGGCGCGGTCGTTCCGGCCGGGACACGGCTGCTGCCCGTCGGCGGCATTGCGCCGGATAATATGGACCCATGGCTCGCGGCGGGCGCTGCGGGCTTTGGATTGGGCTCGGCGCTTTACCGGCCGGGCCTGGATGCGGCCGAGGTCGCCGCGCGCGCAAGCGCATTCATTTCGGCGCTTGGGCGCTGACAGTTTTCGATCGAGGAGTTTTTCGATGTCGCAATCCATTCGCCGCGGCCTGACGCTCGCATCCGCCGTCCTTGCCATGGCGGTCGCTTCCGCTACCCCCGGCCACGCCCGCGATGCCGAAACCGCGCCGCGCAAGCCCAATATCGTAATATTCCTCGCCGATGACCTGAGCTATGCCGACGTTCCGAACGGCGGCGATGCGAATGTCCGCACCCCCGCGTTGCAGCGGCTGACGTCGGAAGGCATGACGTTCGACCGTGCCTTTGTTGCATCGCCCGCCTGCGCGCCCAGCCGTGCCGCCTTGCTGACCGGCATGATGCCGGCACGCAACGGGGCAGAGGCCAACCACGACCGCGCGAATGCGGCGATCCGCAAGCTTCCCTCCTATCTGCAGGAACAGGGGTATCAGGTCGTCGCCTTCGGCAAGGTCGCGCACTATCAGCACACCGGAACCTATGGTTTCGATTATTATGCGAACGACACCTTCCACGATCACAAGGGCATTCCCGCCGCCGCCGAATGGCTGAAGGAGCGCAAGGACAAGCGCCCGCTGGCGCTGTTCGTGGGCAGCAACTGGCCGCATGTGCCGTGGCCGCGGACGACCGAAGGCTATGATCCCGCGGCGATGAAGCTGCCGCCGAAGACGGTCGACACGCCGATCACCCGCGACGCCCGCGCGCGTTTTTATGCCGCGGTCACGCGGATGGATCAGGATCTCGCATCGACGATGGACGCGGTCGATGCGGTGCTTGGGAAGGACACGTTCGTCCTTTATTCGACCGACCATGGAACACAGTGGCCGTTCGGCAAGTGGAACCTCTATGACACCGGAACGCGCGTGCCGATGGTCGTGCGCTGGAACGGTCATGTGAAGGCGGGAACGCGGACCGACGCGATGGTCAGCTGGGTCGATGTCCTGCCAACGCTCGTGCAACTCGCAGGTGGCAAAGCGCCCGAAGGCATCGACGGCATTTCCTTTTCCAGCCTCTTTGGCGTGGGGACGGGGGCCGCGGGCCGGAAGGAAATTTTCACGACGCACAACAACGACGGCCGGGTGAATGTCTATCCGATGCGCAGCATCCGCACCGACCGCTGGAAATATATCGAGAACCTGCATCCCGACTGGACCTATACGACGCACATCGACTTGAAGGTGATGCGCACGGACTCGGGCGCCTATTTCCCGTCGTGGCGCGACGCGGCCGAAAAAGATCCAGCTGCGAAGGCGATCGTCGACAGCTATTACACTCGTCCTGCCGAAGAACTTTACGACCTTCAGGCCGATCCGGACGAACAGGTCAATCTCGCGGGCGACCGCCGCTATGCCAAGGAACTCGCCGGGCTCCGCACGCGTCTCGCCGCCTGGCGCAAGGCACAGGGCGACACCGGAAAAGTACCGGTGCAACCGCGGTTCGAACGCGGCCCGATGGAAGGCGAAGGCGACTGATCCCCAAACGGGACGTGCTATCGCGTTCCGTCTTCCCGAAATGAAAAACACCGCGCCGGGACGCCGTTCCGCTGCGGTGTTTTTTGTGCTCCTCGGGCAGCCGCGGCACATCGCAAAAGCGATGTCGCCAGAAAAAGCGCGTTGATCATTTTGCAGTTTTATAATATTTATCTTTTCAAGAATCGCCGGTCTGTAGGAGGCTAGGCGAACATGCGCGAAAGCGCCTGAAAAGGAGGGGATTATGCGGTTGAATCTGCTTGGCGCCGTGTCGCTCACAGCGGTGTTTGTTTCGATGCCTGCTGTCGCTCAGGAGAGCGCGGCACCCGCTGTACAAGAGAGCGCGGGGCAAACCGATAATCTGGAAGGCGACATTATCGTCACTGGCGTTCGCCAGTCACTCGAGCGTGCCGCCGAGGTAAAGCGCAATGCGGTCCAGGTCGTTGATTCGATTGTAGCGACCGATATCGGCAAGCTGCCCGACCCCACCGTTGCCGCCGCGTTGCAGCGCGTGCCAGGTATTCAGGTGCAGAACGACCGCAACAATGAACTGTCGAGCGTGCGTATCCGGGGCCTGACCGACATTCTGACGACCGTGAATGGCCGCGAGGTCGTCACGACGACCGGGCGTGGGTTCGACCTTCAGGACGTGCCCGCCGAAGCGCTCGCCCGGATCGACGCGTTCAAGTCGCAGACAGCCGATCAGATCGAGGGCGGCGTTGCCGGTACATTGGACCTGCGCCTCAATCGCCCCTTCAGCTTTCGCGACCCGACACTGGTCCTGACCGCACGCCAAAATTACGCGACTATCGCCGATGCGAGTAATCCGCAGTTCGGCGCTCTCGCGGCCGCCAAGACCGATTCATCGATTGGCGAGATCGGCGCGCTGGTCAATGTGACCTATTCGCAAGCTCAGAATATCCGCAGCGTCACCAATTTGGGCGAGCGTCGCTTCGTCTCGGGGGCGCCGTTCGGCACCGCCGACATCCTGATGCCGCAGGTGCTGCGCAACATGCCCGATGTCGGCGACATCAAGCGTTTCCAGGCCAATGCCGCGCTGCAATGGCAGGCGACCCCGTCGCTGCAATTCTATGCCGACGGCCTTTACACCTATTTCAACAGCACCACGGGCTTCGCCGGTTTCAACCCCCAGCCTTTCACCAATAATTCGCAGATCGCCGAGGTCACGCTGAGCGATTATTGCATCGACGCGCGCGTCAACGCCGCTGGGACCAATCCGCAGATCGTGACCAATGCCGATGGCACTCAGTCGCTTCAGCCGGCGACTGTCAGAACTATGTGCGAGCCCACAAGCGCGCGTTTCAACAATGTCGTGATCAACCAGAACAGCTCGTCCGAAGAAGTGACGCAGCGGAACAAGATGGTCGCGGGCGGCCTGATTTTTGAGCAGGATCGGGGTGTGCTCAAGGTCGACGTCGCCTATCAGACGTCGCGAGCGGTGACCGAGAATTTCAACGCCGAGGTAGGGCAGCGCGTGCCCACGATCTTCGTCGAATTCGACGACAATGATGGCCCGTCGTTCACGATCGACCCGTCGATCCCGCTCAGCTCCGAAAATGTCTCTCTGCGCAATTCGATCAACCAGAATTTCTCAACCGGCAGGGGCAGCTTGTTCCAGGCGCGGATGGACAGCGAATATGAATTCGACGGCATATTAACCAAGCTTCGCGGTGGCCTGCGATATGCCAAGCGCGAGGCGCTGTTCCAGGAAGTGCGCCAGACCAACACTGTACAGTCGATTGGTTTCGGCAATATCGGCACGCCGACGGAGGCCAACGCACGGCTGATTTCTTCGCTACCGCTGTCGCCCGATTTCCTCGGCGTGATCGGCGTCGCGCCGCGGCTCAATGGCGGGCGGGCGTTCCTGGGCGTGAACCCCGCCTATCTGCGGTCCGAACGCGGGCGGAACGAACTGCGCGACCTGTTCGGCCTCCCGATGGAGGCGCCGCCCTACGATCCGACAAAGGAATTCAACGCCAGCGAGGAAACCTTGGCCGCCTATCTGGAGGGCAGCTATGAGATTCCGATCGGCGCGCTTACCCTTGACGGCGTGGTGGGCACGCGCGTCGTCAAGACCGACCGCACCATCTCCGGCTTCGAGCGTGTCGAAGGCACCAACAGCTTCAGCCCGATTGTCGCCAAACGGTCGGATGTGGATATCCTGCCGTCGGCGACCGCGCGCCTGAAATTTCCAGGCTCGTTCCAGACGCGCCTGACTTACTCGCGTTCGATGCGCCGCCCCGATTTTGGCTCGCTCAACCCTTCCGAATCGCTGACGGTCGTCGGCAACGTGTTCCTGATCAACAACGGCACGCGGGGCAATCCCGACTTGCGCCCGCAAAAGTCGGACAGCATTGACCTGACCGCCGAATATTATTTCGACAGCGGTTATGTCGCGGTCACCGGCTATTATCGTTCGATCAAGGATCGCGTCGTGACATCGAACCGGCAGGAGGAGATCGGGGGTGAAAATTATCTGATCTCCACCCCGCGCAACATCGGGTCGGTCGACCTCAAGGGCATCGAGGTCAGTGGACAATATTTCTTCGATTTCCTGCCGGGCGCGCTTTCGGGGTTCGGCGTGCAGGGCGCGTTCACGCTGGCGGATTCGAAGATCAAGGGCGACGATACGCTCGCGGGCAACCCGCTGGTCGGCGTGTCCAAATATAATTACACCGCCGGGCTGCTTTATGACAAAAAGGGCCTGAGCGGGCGCCTGATCTGGACCTTCCGGTCCAAATATATCAACGGCGACAACACCGGCGGCGTCGCAGTGCGCCCCTATGATGAAACGCGGCCGGTCCAGGATCCCTATATCCCGGTATTCCTGTCATATGTCCGGCCGGCCGGGCGTCTCGACTTCAGCGTCGGATATGACGTGACCGATGCCCTGCGGCTGGATATTGGCGGCACAAACATCCTGCGCAACAAGACGTCGATCTATTGGGGCGACGAACGGGTCGTCTTTCAGCTGAACGGCGATGAGACGGTGTACAGCATCGGCGCCCGCGTAAAATTCTGAGAATCCCGTCCTCCGTCGAGAGAGCGTCGCGTGAAAAGGCGGCGCTCCCTCGGGCGCATGAATGAAGGAGAATCCTGGTGAGGAAGAAGCGCGTCGCCGGGTTTTTGAATCGCGTGACCTGGGCGGTGGCCGCCTTTTCGGCGGCCCTACTGCCGCTTGGCGCCCAAGGCGCCGAATCTGCGTCTGCCAAGCCCCAGCCGGTTCGCCCGAACATCGTCGTGATCCTGCTCGACGACGTCGGATTTTCGGACATCGGCAGTTTTGGCAGCGAAATTCCCACGCCCAATATCGATGCGCTTGCGAAGGACGGCCTCGCCTTCACGCAATTCTACAATAACGCGCGCTGTAGTCCGTCGCGCGCCGCGCTGCTCACGGGCACCTATCCGCACCAGGCGGGTCTTGGGCATCTGGAAGGCGTCGAAGTGCCGGGATCGCGAGGCTTTCTGAGCAAGCTTTCCGATCGCGTCGTCACCTTGGCCGAGGTATTGAAATCAGACGGCTATTTCACCGCGATGGCGGGCAAATGGCACGTGGGCATTTCGCGGGGCGTCGGGCCGTGGAACCGCGGTTTCGACCGCTCTCTCACCACGCCGTTCGGCGAGCTTTATTATCCCGACCAGCCGCAGCCGAATGCGAAGACCGTCTATATCGACGGCGAAAAACTCCCCGCCAGTTCGCCGCGCGTCGGCGAAGGCTATTGGTATTCGTCCGACATGTTCGTCGATTGGCAGAGCAAGTTCGTGCGCGAGGCGGAGGCGCAGCGCAAACCTTTCTTCCTCTATATGCCGTTCACCGCCGCGCATTTCCCGCTGATGGCGCCTGCCGAAGATGTGGCGAAGTTCAAAGGCAAATATATGCGCGGCTGGGATGCGATCCGCCGCGACCGGTTCGAGCGACAGAAGAAACTCGGCATCATCGCGCCCGATGCCGAACTGCCGGCGGCGTTGTCGGGCAGCTATGACTGGGACAAATTGTCGGCCGCGGACAAGGATCGGTTCGACACGCTGATGGCGGTCTATGCCGCGATGATCAGCCGTGTCGACCGTTCGATCGGCACGCTGGTCGACCGGCTCAAGCAATCGGGCGAGCTCGACAATACGATCATCCTGTTGATGAACGATAATGGCGGGACGGCCGAAAGCGGCCCCGATGGCCGGCTGAAAGGCGAGGGGCTGCCGGGCAGTGCTCAGTCGGTCGTGTGGACCGGAATGAACTGGGCGATGCTGCAAAACACGCCCTTCCAATATTTCAAGCACCACACGCAGGAGGGCGGGATCGCGACGCCGCTGATCGTCCACTGGCCGCGCGGGATCGACCCCAAGCTGCGCGGGACATTGGTGCGCGAGCCGGGGCATCTGATTGACGTCATGCCGACGCTGGTTGAGGTCAGCGGCGTAACCTATCCAAAGACCTTCAACGGACACCAAATCCTCCCGATGCAAGGGCGCTCGATGGCACCGGCGTTCCATGGCCAGCCGCTGACCCGCGACAAGCCGATTTTCTGGGAACATGAGGGCAATCGCGCCGTTCGCGACGGAAAATGGAAGCTCGTGGCGCGGTTCGAACAGCCGTGGCAGCTCTTCGACATGGCGGCCGACCGGACCGAGATGCACGATCTCGCCGCCCGTCAGCCCGAGCGCGTGCGCGCCATGGCACGGCAATGGGACGCGTGGGCGGCGAGCAGCGACGTCGATGCGTGGAGAGAAAGCTATGACATGCATCTCAAGGGCCGCACACGCCAAATCTGGGGCGGCGCGGAATTGCCCGAGCGGCCCGAAGCGATGAAGAAGTGACGCCGGATAGGAGAGGGAAGCGCGTGACGGTTGGGCAAAGGCAGGGAACGGCAAAGTTGCTCGCGGTGTTGTTGTTGTTGGGTGGGCTGTCCGGTCCTCCGCTTCAGGCGACCGTCGCCGAGGCGCCGTCGGCCGGTGCCACCTTCACCAACCCGCTTCTGCGCTCGGGTCCCGACCCGTGGATCACCCAGCGTGAGGGCGTCTATTATTACATGCACACGCTCGGCAACCGGATCGCGCTGTGGCGTACCGAGAATATCGCCGACCTTGCCGATGCCGAGCAGCGCGTGGTCTGGAAAGCCCCCGCCAGCGGACCCAACGCGCACAGCATATGGGCGCCCGAGTTGCACCGCCTCGACGGGAAATGGTATCTCTATTATTCGGCGACCGCGAGCGGGTTCAAGGATGACAAGCATCGTGCGGTCTTCGTGCTCGAGAATGCGGGTTCCGACCCGATGCAGGGCGAATGGGTCGATCGCGGGCGCGTGAACACCGAGCATGCCGGGATCGACGGCACCGTCTTCGATCACGGCGGCAAGCGCTATTTCGTCTATTCGCCGTATCTCGGCGCGGACAGCGGGCTGGCGATCGCCGAGATGGAAAACCCCTGGACGCTGACAGGGCAGGAACGCGTGATCGCGCGTCCCGACCGATCATGGGAAAAGCAGGGCGGGCGCCAGATCCTCGAAGGTCCCGAATTCCTGCTCGGACCGAAAGGCGACCTGTTCCTCACCTATTCGGCGAGCGCCTGCTGGTCCGACGATTATGCGCTCGGACTGCTGCGCGCCTCGGCCGGCTCCGATCCGCTCGATCCCGCGGCGTGGGTCAAGACGGCGCAGCCCGTCTTCAAGCGCGCCAACGGGGTCTATGCGACGGGGCATAACGGCTTTTTCATGTCGCCCAACGGCAAGGAAAACTGGATCGTCTATCACGCCAACCCCGGCCCCGACATGAAGTGCACGCCCAAGCGCGCGCCGCATATGCAGCGTTTCGGATGGAGCGCCGAGGGGTGGCCCGAATTTGGCGACCCGGTCGCCGAGGGGACGCCGTTGCCCGTGCCATCGGGAAAAGGGCGATAACAACCAGCCATGGCTAAAAAGAAAGGCCGCAGAGCAATCCGCGGCCTTTCGCTTCCGGGGGAAAGCGCTTGTCCCTATTTTCCCGCGCGCGGCCGGCCGGCGATCGGACGCGCCGCCGGCTGACTGTCGAGGATCGCTTCCAGCCGCTGGCGCACTGCGGGCAGGGCCGCCGCCTGATTGCGCGTCTCTTCGGGATCGCCGACAAGGTCGTAGAGCTCATAATCGCGCGCGCCCGTCTTTTCCTGCGTCCAGCGAACGAGGCGATAGCGGTCCGTGCGGATCGCCTGGCCGATCCGGCCCGGACGCGGATAGGCGTGATAGGCATAATCGCGCACCCGCGCGCTGGTGCCGCGCAGCACCGGCGCCAGCGAGGTGCCGTCGATCGGCTGCGGGCCGGTGGGTGCCGGCAGCGCGGCGAGCGCGGCGAGAGTCGGATAAATATCGACGGTCTCGGCAAGCTGGCCGGTCCCTTGCCCGCGAACGATGCCGGGCCCCGCGAAGATCAGCGGGATGCGCGTCGCCTGCTCCATATTGGTGTGCTTGGTCCAGATGCCATGGTCGCCCAGATGCCAGCCATGATCGCCCCACAGGATGACGATCGTGTTTTCGGCGAGGCCATCGCGCTCAAGCGCGTCGAGTACCTTGCCGATCTGCGCGTCGACATAGCTGACCCCGGCATAATAGCCATGGATCAGCTGGCGCTTCAGTTCGGGCGGAAATTTGTCGCCGCGAACGCCTTGGGGTGGTTCGCGATAGGCATTGATTTCGCCCCCCTGCTTGTCGGTATAGGCGGGCGCGCCCTCGGCCAATTGTTCGAATTGCGGCATCGGCAGTCGCGCCGGATCATACATGTCCCAATAACGCTTGGGGACTGAGAAAGGCAGGTGGGGGCGCGCGAAACCGACGGCGAGGAAGAAGGGCTTCCTATCTTGCTTGAGCGCAGCCAGCCTTTCGGTCGCGCGCGCTGCGGTGCGACCGTCGGCATAGGCTTCGTCGGCGACATCGGGCATTTCCCAGGCCGCGCCGCGCGCGAGCGTGCGGGCAAAGGCGAACGGGTCACCCTCGGGCAGCGGGATTTCTTCGAACAGCGCTTCTTCCTGCGTCGGAACCCCGCCGGTGCTGGCGGGATCGACATATTCGACCACCTTGTCCTTGTGATGCGGAACCGACCAGCCGGCGGTGTCGCCGACGGTGCCATGGCCTATATGATAGACTTTGCCCATGCTCTCGGTATGATAACCCGCGCGCATGAAATAGTCGGGCAGCGTCACCGCGTCGGGCATATAGTCGCGCAGGTTCATCCCGAAATTATAGATGCCGCTGCTCGTCGAGCGCGCGCCGCTCATCAGGTTGATACGGCTCGGCGCGCATACCGCCTCATTGGCATAAGCGAGATCGAAGCGGACGCCGCGCTGCGCAAGGCGGTCCATATTCGGGGTGATCGCGGTGCGGTCGCCATAGGTACCGAGCGCGGGCTTGAGATCGTCGACGAGGATCAGCAGGATGTTGGGACGCTTCGCCGCGACGGGTGCGGGGGTCGGCGCCAATGCGGTTTTCAGAGCCGGGGTCTGGGTGCAGGCCGACGTCGCAGCGACCAGCAGGCTGAGTAGCGCGCGGCGGGTCCAGTGGGCGGTACGTCGCATGTCATTCTCCCCTTTTTCGCGAGACGCAGCGAAAGCCGATGTGGCTTGTCGCGCTGTCGATCTGTTGCGGATGCCGTGCCGCCGGGCGGTATCGCTGGCAATAATTGACGGCGCAAAGATGCGACCCACCCTTCAGCACTTTGCGGCCGATGCGCGAACCGGGTGCGCCGCTCTCATAGCTTTGCGCCAGCGTCGCGCCGCGTGGATTGGGGATGGCGCAGCAGGGTGATCTGGTCTTCGCAGCCTGCGCCGCGGCGTACCAGTCGCGCGTCCATTCCCAGACATTGCCGATCATATCGACAAGGCCGTGTCCATTCGCGGGGAAGCTGCCGACCGGAGTCGTGCGGTAGTTTCCATCGGCCTTGATCGTCGAAACGGGAAAAAGGCCCAGCCAGTAATTGGCGAGGATCTGTCCATCGGGGGAAAGCTCGTCGCCCCAGGCATATTCCTGCCCATCGGCGCCGCCGCGCGCCGCATATTCCCATTCGGCCTCGGTCGGAAGCGACTTGCCCGCCCATTTGGCATAGGCCTCGGCATCGCAATGCGCGACGTGGACGACCGGATGCTGTTCGAGCCCCTCGATCGAGCTGCCGGGGCCGGTCGGATGCCGCCAATCGGCGCCCTCGATAAAGGCCCACCATTGCGATGGATCGTCGAGATCGACGAGCCCGGCTGCCTTTCGAAACACGAGCGATCCGGGCTGAATTCCTTCGAGATCCGCTCCGGGATACAGCTTGGGGTCGGGCGGCAGCTCGGCGAGGGTGCGATAGCCGGTCGCGGCGACAAACGCGGCGAAAGCGGCGTTGGTCACCGGCGTCTCGTCGATCCAGAAGCTGTCGACCTTGACGCGGCGCGCGGGCCGCTCCTCGGCATAGAAACGATCCGAGCCCATGGCGAAGGCGCCGCCCTCGATATGCCGCATGCCGCCCAGCGATGGCGTCGGGGCGGGGGCTCCGCGGTGCGATGCAGCTTTCATGGTGCGGGTTTCACTTCATATTCCGGGCTTGCTGCGCGCTCATTTCGGCAACTGGGCGAGCCATTTTTTGAGCTTTGCGAGCAGGCGCCCGCGCACCTCGGGTTCGCTCGCCGCCAGATCCTGTTTTTCCATGGGATCGCGCACGAGATTATAGAGTTCGACGTCCGCGCCGCCGTCGTTCGCGAGCAGTTTCCAGTCGCCTTCGCGGACCGCGAAGCGCGGCGAGACGTCGATCGGCTGGCTGGGTTTGCCCAGCATCGGTCGGCCTTCCTTGCCATAGGCCCAGAACAGGTCGGGCCGCCGCGTAACCGGCTGGCCCTGCAGCGCGGGCGACAGGTCGATGCCTACGCTGCCCGCGGGCTTCTTTGCGCCGATGATGCTGGCGAAAGTCGGCAGCAGGTCGACGCCCTGGCCGACGGTCTGCTCGTCGCGCGTCCCCGCCTTCATATGGCCGCGCCAATGCATGATCAGAGGCTGGCGGATGCCGCCTTCGTAGAGGCTGAACTTGCGGCCGCGCAGGCCCTCGGTGCTGCCCGGCGCGGTCTCTCCGCGCTCGTGATAGCGCGCGAGCGGCGAAGGGCCGTTGTCCGACGTGACGAGGATCAGCGTATTGTCGAGCTCGCCCATCTGGTCGAGCCGGTCGAACAGGCGGCCGAGGGTCTTGTCCATCTTGACCAGCGAAGCGAGCATCCGGTCGTCGTCGGACGATGTGCCTTTGCCCATCACGTCGGCGAGCGTTTCGTCGTCGGGCGCCCAGGGATCGTGAATGTCGTTGAGCCACAGGTTGACGAACCAGGGCTTGTCCGAATGCTGCGCAACAAAATCGACCGTCATGTCCGCATAAAGGCCGGTGAGATTGGTTTTGAGTTCCCAAAAGCGCGGCCCTTGGCCAAGCGTGTCCGATTGCTGGGCGAGGAAGCGTTCCTCGTCGGATACAAGCACACGCGGGCCCAGCCCCTCGAAGGTCGTAAAGCTGCGGTCGAATCCATAGGCGGTCGGCCACGGCGCATCGCCGATGTCGCGCCCGCCGCCAAGGTGCCATTTGCCGATATGCGCGGTCGCATAGCCGGCGTCGTCAAGCAGCCGGGCGATCGTCGGCAGCTTGGGGTCGAGCCAGTCGACCTGGCCGATTTCCGCGTTTCGCGCACGGCCCGCCGTGATGCCGACGAAGCCGACATCGGCCGGAAAGCGTCCGGTCAGGAAACCCGCGCGCGACGATGAGCAGATGGGAGCAGCGTCATAGAATTTCGTGAGCAGCACCCCCTCGCGCGCCAGCCGGTCGAGATTGGGGGTCTGGACCTTTTTGTTGCCCATCACCGACAGGTCGCCGAATCCCATGTCGTCGACGAGCACGAACAGGATGTTAGGCCGGCGTTCGGCTTCCCGCGCGGGGGCGGGGGCGGGCGCTTCCTGCGCGCTGTGCGCCAGCGCTGCCGGGACCGGCAGCGTCGCGATAGCCGTGAGCGTCATCGCCGCTGCCGCCGTCAGATGTGCGGCGGCTCGAAATTTCGGGGCGATTTGCGACGAAATGGACATGTCATCTCTCCCGACCGCCGATTCCAGTCAGCGTGACGAATGTTCATTTATCGTATTAATTAGTCTTGTCTAGATGATTGTTCAGATTAACAATGCGGGTGGGTAGCCCTATGGCCGCCGTGGGCAGAGAAAGGATTGCCGTGTCGTTGGAACAACCGCATCTGGGGCAGGATGGGGCGCCTGCATCGCTCGGTCGCAACCTGACTTATGGGCTTCTCGACAATCTGGGGCGCGCGATCGTCACCGGGCAGTTCGACAGCGAAGCCTTTCCGACCGAGGCCGAGCTTGCGAAGCGCCACGGCGTCAGCCGATCGGTGACGCGCGAAGCGGTGAAGATGCTGACCGCCAAGGGCTTGCTCAGCGCGCGGCCCCGGCAGGGCACGGTGGTGCAGCCGACCTCGTCGTGGAACCTGTTCGATACCGACGTGCTGCGCTGGCTGCTCGAACGGCAATTCTCGGTCGACCTGCTCAAGCAGTTCAACCAGCTGCGCGTCGCCATCGAGCCCGAAGCGGCGGCGCTGGCCGCCCAGTTCGCGACGCCCGACGAGCTGAAACGAATCGGCGAGGGGCTCGACCGCATGGCAGCGGCCGAGCGCGGCGAGGACGACACGCTGGAGGCCGACATCGCCTTTCATGTCGCGGTGCTGCGCGCGTCGAACAATCCCTTTTACGCGCAGTTCCGCGATGTCGTTGGCACCGCGCTGCGTACCTCGATCCGCTTCACCAACCGCATCAAAGGCCGCACCGCAAGCGTCGCCGATCATGCCGCGGTCCGCGATGCGATCGATGCCCGCAATCCCGATGCGGCGCGCACCGCGATGCGCCACATCATCGGCGATGTGCTGACGCTGATCGACGACGCCGAAAAGACCTAGCGCATTCCGATCGGGATAATCGTGCCATCGGCGCGATACTCGATCGGCTGAACCGCGACGCTGCGGCTGCCCTTGTAGGGGCCTGGGCCCGTCTGCCCCTCCCAGCGGTGATAGGCGATATACCAGCGGCCGTCGGCCGTATCGTGCAGGAAGGCGTGATGCCCCGGCCCCTTGAAGCGCGCGTCGCTCTCGACGATCTTGCCGCGATAGGCCCATGGGCCGGTCGGCGACGGCGCGGTCGCATAATGGACCTGATAGCTGTCATGCCGGTAACTTCCCGAGGAATAGGAAAGATAATAGGTGCCGCCGCGTTCGTGCATGAACGCGCCTTCGGTGAAGTGCGGCGGAGTTTCGACGGGAACTTCCCGGTCGATCGTCACCATGTCGGGTTTCAATATCCAGACCCGCAATTTCGCGCCCGCGCTGCCGCCGGCGTATAGATAGGGCGTCTTGCTGGCGGGATCGACGAAGACTGCGGGATCGATCGCCTCGAAGCCATTGCCCCCGGTGACGAGCGGCTTGCCGCTGTCGGTGCAGGGGCCTTCGAAGCCGGCGCAGCTCGCGACGCCGATCCGGCTCGGCGTCGGATTCTGCGGCCCGACCGAGAAATAGAGATAGTGGCGGCCGTTCGCGACGACCATGTCGGGCGCCCACAACGCATGGCGCGGGGCGCCGTCGTCGCCGATCCAGCCGATCTGGTCGAGCCGGATCAGTTCGGCGCCCTTCTGCCAATGGTCCCGGTCGGCCGAGGTCCAGACGTGCAGGCTCGATGTCCCGCCCGAATTGGTCGGATAGATATAATAGCGCCCGCCGGCGGCCTCGATATCGGGGTCGGCGCCGTCGAACGAAAGGGGCGCCGGCGCATCCGCTGCGACCGCCGTCGAGCTGATCAGCAGCGCGGCGAACAGCGCACGAATCGCCGGCACCCGGGTCATTTCGCGTTCGCCATCGGGACGACGCCCTTGGGCGCGGCGGCGAGGCGCTTGATCAGGTCGACTTCGGCCTGACGATAGGGTTTGCCGTCGGCGCGGAAAACCTCGTGGAACCAGATCGTCGGTTCGTCATAGGTATAGGGCTTTTTCCAGCTGTCCCATGGCAGGCGCGTCTGCGTCTTTCCGTCGGCGAAGCCCCAATTATACATGCCGATATTATATTTCTTGCCCAGCGGCAGCGAGCCGTCGAAGGTCGAACCGTTACCGCGCGCCATATATTCGGTGCACAGCACCGGGCGGCCATAGCTCAGCATCTGCTTGGCGCGTTTCTCGAAGGTTTCGGGCCAGCTGTAATCGTGGAAACTGTTGATGTCCGACTGGGTCAGCTGGGTGCGCTCGACCGCATCGACCTTGTCCAGCTTGTCCCAATTGTCGCCGATCCATACGCCCGAGGTCAGCGGCTGGGTCGGGTTCGCGCTGCGCGCCCATTCGAAGACCTGCGGCAGTAGAAGGGCGACATATTTGTTCTTGTCAGGAATATGCTCGTAATTGCCGCCGCCCTTGTTGTTCGGCTCATTCCACACGTCCCATGCGACGATACGCGGATCATTGGCAAAGGTGCCGACGATGTCCTTCACATAGCCTTCCAGCTTGCCATACTGGCTTGCGTCCTTCAGCCGGGCTTCGCCCGGCGCCTGGACCCAGCGCGAGTTATGGACCCCGGGGATCGGCGGGCTTTGCAGGCCATAGACGGGGTTCGGATCCCACACGCTGTCGAACAACACGAACATGATCTTGATCTTGTGCTTGTCGGCGATGGCGAGGAACTCGTTCATCCGCTTTTTCGTGCCTTCCGGATCATTTTCCCACAGCAGGTTGTGCAGGAACACGCGCATCGTATTCATCCCGATGCTCGACGCCCAGCCGAGTTCCTTGTCGATCGTCGCGGGATCGAAAGTCGGCTCGTGCCACATTTCCAGCTCGTTCACGGCAGAGCCGGGGTTATAGTTGGCGCCAACCAGCCAGGGCTGTTTGCCATACCATTTATTGGCCTGTTCCTTGGTCCATTGCTCGCGCGCCATGGCCGGCTGGGCTGCGGTGGCGGCGATGGTCAGCGCCGCGGTGGCGGCAAGCAGGAAGCTCCGTCGAATCATCTATCTTCTCCCTCAACTTTTCTTTGGCGCGGAGATTTCCGCATCCAATCCCCGCGATTGCCTCCTTTTCCGGCAACCGATGATACGTTGATAGAATCCATTTTTGCCGATAGGAAGCATATATATCATATAATAATGGGGAAGAGAATATGGACGGCATCGGCAAGGCCACGATCCGGCGCGTCACATGGCGGCTCATGCCGCTGCTTTGCCTGCTGTATCTCGTCGCCTATATCGACCGGCAGAATGTCGCTTTCGCCAAACTTCAGATGGTCGGCGACCTCGGGCTCAGCGAAGCCGCCTATGGGCTGGGGTCGGCGTTATTCTTCCTCGGCTATTGCATCTTCGAGATTCCGAGCAACCTGATCCTCGAACGCGTCGGACCGCGGTTGTGGTTCGCGCGGATCATTGGGGCGTGGGGTCTTGTCACGCTGGCGCTTGGCTTCGCCTGGACTCCGACGAGCTTCTATATCCTTCGCTTCCTGCTCGGTGTCGCCGAGGCCGGCTTTTTTCCGGGCGTACTCTATCTGCTTACCCTGTGGTTTCCGCAGACAGAGCGCGCGCGAGCAATCGGGCTGTTCCTGATCGCGAGCGCGTTCGCCAATGCCGTCGGCGCAGCGATTGGCGGCCTGCTGCTCGAACTCGACGGGGTGGCCGGGCTGCGCGGATGGCAGTGGGTTTTCATCGCAACTGCGATTCCAGCCTTGCTGCTGGTCCCGGTCGTTCTCGCGCGCCTGCCGCGTGGCCCTGCGGAGGCGCGGTGGCTGACCGCCGAACAAAAGGCTTGGCTCGCGGCGACGCTCGCCGAAGAAGGCGGCGCAAGGGAACATGCGAATCCCTTGCGTGCGCTTGGCGACCGGCGCGTGATCCTGCTCTGCATCGCTTTCCTCGGCTTCCCGCTTTCGGCCTATGGGCTGAGCTATTGGCTGCCGACGATCGTGCGCGGCTTCGGCGTGGGTGACGCCGCCAACGGTCTGCTCAACATCATTCCATGGCTCGCCGTCGCGGCCGCCTTGTGGTGGCTTCCGCGATGGGCGGCGGGCCGCGCCGGGGTGCGCCGCTTCATCGTCGGCCCGGCTTTTGTTGGCGCCACCTGTCTGGTGCTTGCGACCATGCTGCCGTCGCCGCCGCTTCAATTCGCAGCGCTGTGCATCGCCGCCGCCGCCATCTTTGCCGGCCAGCCCTTCTTCTGGGTGTTGCCCGGCCGGTTCCTTACCGGCGCGGCGGCGGCGGCGGGTTTTGCGGCGATCAACTCGGTCGGCAATCTCGGCGGCTTCGTCGCGCAGGCGGTAGTCCCGAAAATCCACGACGCGACGGGCAGCGACCTTGCGCCGATGCTCTTCCTCGCCGCGATGCTCGCTCTCTCGGCGGCCGCGATTTTCCTGATCGAACGAAGGATTCCGCGGGGCGACGCCGACCGATTTCCGGTTGCCACGGCCGCCGACTCTTTATAAAACACATTGATCATATAAATGGGAGGGTCAGATGAATCATATTTCGAAGCTGCTGGTCGGCGCCGCGCTTTTGGCAAGCAGCGCCAGCGTCGCCGCCTATGCGCAGACCGCTGCGCCGCCGCCAAAGAAACCCGCCAATTCAACTGCTAACACAGCAGGCTACACTGCGCCCGGCACCACCGAGGGCGGGCCCGCCTATGTCGGCCCGATCATGAGCGAATGGGGCCGCAGGGTGACCCCCGAGAATGCGTGGCGCAGCTATCCGCGCCCGCAGATGGAACGCGACACCTGGATGAACCTCAACGGGCATTGGGATTATGCGATCCGCCCCGCAAACGAAGCGCAGCCCACGGCGATGGACGGCAAGATCCTCGTCCCCTTCGCGGTCGAATCGAAACTGTCGGGGGTCGCGCGCAAGCTGATGCCCGACGACCGGCTCTGGTATAAGCGCAGCTTCACGCTGCCCGCGAAATGGCCGGGCCAGCGCACGTTGCTGCATTTCGGCGCGGTCGATTATGAATCGACCATATTGGTCAACGGCGCGGTCGTTGGAAGCCATAAGGGCGGTTCGGACCCGTTCAGCTTCGACGTCACCGCCTATCTGCGACCCGGCGCGAACGAACTCGTCGTGCAGGTGACCGACCCGACCTCGACCGGCGACCAGCCGCGCGGCAAGCAGACGCTCGAACCGCGCGGCATCTGGTACACGGCGGTCAGTGGTATCTGGCAGACGGTATGGCTCGAGCCGGTGTC
The DNA here is from genome assembly GCF_000803645.1 of Sphingopyxis fribergensis. NCBI lineage: Bacteria > Pseudomonadati > Pseudomonadota > Alphaproteobacteria > Sphingomonadales > Sphingopyxidaceae > Sphingopyxis > Sphingopyxis fribergensis. The sequence goes on from NZ_CP009122.1 coordinate 443,458, forward strand.
CGATCTTCATATCGCCGACGTTCGCGCGGTGCCCGACATCGACAAGGGCGAACTGACGGTCGATGTCGCGCTCAGCAACACCGCGACCCCCGCCGATGCGGTGCGCATCACCGCGCGCGACAAGGGCAAGCTGATCGCGAGCACGATCATACGCGGCAACCGGCAGGGCGTGCTCAAGATCCCGAAAGCGCGGCTGTGGTCACCCGACGACCCCTATCTCTATGACCTGACCGCCGAACTGGTGAAGGTGACCCCGCCGCAGGGCGCCGGCAACGACCGGACGGGGCTACCGCCGATGACCGATCGCGAGGTTCAGGCCTATGCCGCCGCGACGGTTGTCGGCAGCCCCGTCGACAGCGTCAAAAGCTATTTCGGGATGCGCAAGATCTCAACCGGCACCGATCCGAAGACCGGCAAGCTCGCGTTGCTGCTCAACAACAAGCCGCTCTTTCACAACGGCACGCTCGATCAGGGCTGGTGGCCCGAAAGCCTGCTTACCCCGCCGTCGGAGGAAGCCGCGCGCAGCGATATCGTGTTCCTGAAAAAGGCCGGCTTCAACATGCTGCGCAAGCATATCAAGGTCGAGCCCGCGCAATATTATCACGACGCCGACCGGCTCGGCATCCTGATCTGGCAGGACATGCCCTCGGGCGCGTTCGGCGATCAGGCGGTGCGGCGGCAGAGCGACCGCGAGGCGACCTTCTCGTCGGCGGGCATGGCGCAATATCAAAGTGAATTGTCGCGCATGATCGGCGCGCTGCGCGCTTTTCCGTCGATCGTGATGTGGGTGACGAACAACGAGGGCTGGGGCCAATATGACGTCAAGACCGTTGGCAGCATCGCCAAGAATATGGACCCCAGCCGGCTCGTCAATAACGCCAGCGGCTGGTTCGACGTGCCCGGAAGCGGGTCGGACGTCTATGACATCCACACCTACGACGAAGTGCCCGTCGCGCCCGCACCGCAGGCCGATCGCCCGATCGTGACCGGCGAATTCGGCGGCGTCGGCCTGCCGATCCCTGGGCATCGGTGGTTCACCGACCGCGACGCGCGCATCTATCAGTTTGCGACCGACAAGGAAGATTATCGCCGGCGCTACAAGATCAAGTTCGACGAGATCATCCGCCAGGCAAAGGAAATCGGACTCGCGGCGTCAGTCTATACCGAAACCAGCGACGTCGAGGGCGAACTCAACGGCCTGCTCACCTATGATCGCGCGGCGTCGAAGCTGCCGGTCGAAGATTTCGCCAAGATCGCCAAGCCTTTGTTCGAAGATAAATAGCGGAAAGGGAGAGCCGATGGCACGACGCTTCGCGGCGACCCGCTGGGTCACGACAACCATACTGGCGACGCTCATGGGTGTCGCCGCACCCCCGGCCTTCGCCGCGCCGGCGGCCGCGCCATCGGCTCCGGCCTCCGCGGCGGCGGGCAAGCCCAATATCCTGTTCGTCCTCGTCGACGACATGGGGTTCGGCGACCTGTCGGTCATGGGGAACAAGAAGGTCCAGACCCCCAATCTCGACCGGCTGGCGCAGGGCGGCGTGCTGATGACGCAATTTTACGATTCCGCGCCAATCTGTTCGGCTTCGCGAGCGGGGCTCCTGACGGGGCGTTTTCCCGCCGAGGTCGGCTTCATCAACTATGTCAGCGACCGCGCCTATAATGCCTCGATCGGCCAGGCGGACTGGCTCGATCCGAAGCTTCCCACCGTGGCGCGCCTTCTGAAAGGCGCCGGATATGAAACGGCGCATATCGGGAAATGGCATCTCGGCGGCGGACGCGACATCGGCAACGCCCCATGGCCGACCGCTTATGGTTTCGACCATAGTTTCACGACCTTCGAGGGGCTGGGGCCGCGCGTCCTCGTGTCCGACGAGGAGCGCTTCCTTGCCGAGCAATCGGACGAACTGGGCGAGGGGCCGCGTTTCTGGGAACTCAAGACCAACCTCACCGGCCTCTATGCGAACATGGCGGTCGATTTCGTCGCGCAGCATTCGGACGAGCCCTGGTTCGTCAACCTGTGGCTCAACGATATGCACGACCCGTGGGCGCCCGACGACGAAAGCCTGTCGGATGTGATGGGCAAGGGCGAATCTTCGGACGATGACCGGATGCTTGCCTCGCTGGTGAAGATGGACAAGACCCTCGGCCGCCTGTTCGACCGGCTCGACCAGATGGGCGAGATGGACAATACGCTCGTCATCGTGACCAGCGACAACGGACCCTCATCGGCACAGCGCTACTATAAGGGAGACGAGGTCGCGCCGGGCAGCACCAACAATCTGCGCGGGCGCAAATGGAGCCTCTATGAAGGCGGTATCCGCCAACCGCTGATCCTCTATTGGCGCGGCCACACCAAGGCCGGCCATCGCGACGAGCGGACCGTGGGGCAGGGCGTCGACCTGCTGCCGACGATCGCCCGCATCGTCGGCGCCAAGACGCCAGCCGGGGTCGACGGGATCGACCTGTCGCCGGTGATCGGGGGCGCCGCCGTCGCCAATCGACCCGACCTTTATTGGGCCTATGGCAAGGAAGGCGCACCGAAGGAACCGCCCCAGCCGGCGATGGAGCGCGATCAGGCGCCGCCTTTTGCGATCCGCGAGGGTAACTGGAAATTGCTTGCCGAGGCCGGCGGTGCAAATCCTCAACTCTTCGATCTGGCGAGCGACCCCACCGAAGCCACCGATGTCGCCGCCGGCCAGCCCGCGATCCGCGACCGCCTGCTCGGCAAGCTCCAGGCGTGGATGGCGAAGCTTCCCAAATATCGGGCGCAATAACAAAGGCCCCGTCGCGATCTCGCGGCGGGGCCTTTCCTTAACAGGATAAAGGGCGGCGGCAGATCGATGCCGCCGCCCTTTCTCGTCAGAATTTGACGCGGACACCGACCGAATAGGTCGTCTCGTCATACGCCATCTCGTTGTTGATATTGGAATATCCCGGATAGTCGTAATAGGTCGATGTGTTGCTTCCGAGGATATTGGTGCCGCCGACATCGACGCGGATTTTGTCGGTGATGTCGTATCCGATGTTGAAGTCGAGACGTCCCGCTCCGCGCGCATAGGTGACGAGCGCCGGCACCTCGAGCGAAGCGATCGTTTCTGCGGTCATCGGCCGCAACGTCGGCTCGCCGCTCGCGTCGAGCGAAAGATATTTCGAGCGATAGGTATATACGAGCCGTGCGCTGACCCCGCTCTTTTCGTACAACAGGCCGACAGTGTAATTATATTTCGACACGCCCTGCAGCGGATATCCCGCGAGCGGATCGTCCCCGCCAACCTTTGAATCGGCGAGGGTGAAGGCGCCCTGCACGCCAAGTCCCGACAGCGCGCCGGGGAGGAAGTCGAAGAAATATTGGCTGCTGAGTTCGATACCCTTCAGCGTCGCCTGCCCGACGTTGCGCGGGCGCGAAACCGCATAATCGACGCCATCGATCGCCTCGACCGCGCCGCTGGTGATGACGCGGTCGCTGATGTCGCGATAATAGCCGGCAATCGCGACATAACCGCTGGGGAAATAATATTCGAAGGTCGCATCGAGGCTCTCGGACTTCTGCGCCTTGAGGTCCGGATTGCCCGCATTGCCTGTGCTCTGAACCAGAGGATTGTTTGACTGGTTGAGCGTGATCGCCGGATTGAGCGAACCGAAATTCGGGCGGCGTAGCGACTTGGCATAGCCGAAGCGGATCTGAATATCGTCGCCGATCCGGAAACGTGCGGTCGCGTTCGGCAGCCAGTCATGGTCGACCGTGTCGGCGGTCAGCCGGTCATACTCGCCCCCCCCTGCGGGTATGAACGTGCCGATCGTCCGGCTCGTGCGGATATAGCGCACGCCGACGACGCCATCCAGCGTGATGCTGTTCGATAGATCGGCTTCATATTTGCCCTGCACATAAGCGGCGAGCGTGTCTTCCTTGGCATCGAACGCGCGCCCGGGATCATAAGCTGGCCGCCCGGCAGGCAGCCCGAAATAGGCCCGCGCGGCGTCGAGACCTTCTTCGGAAAGCAGAAAGTCGGGGTTGGGGATGTAGAAGCGCGAACCATTGTTGAGGTCGGGTGCACGCGACCCGAGTGCAAGGAAGTCGTCGGGCAGGCCGGTGTTAGAGACAAGCACTGCTGCCGCGTCGTTTCCGGTGCCGATATTGCCGCCCGGCGTCGCCTTGTTCAGATTGACCGATTGTTCCTCGGCTGAACGATGCGCGTAACGAACGCCGACAGCGACGTTCGACAGAAAACCGTCCAGATCATAATCGACATCGCCCTTCGCTTGGAACAGCTTGCCATGGTTCTCGGTGAAATTCTGGATCAGCGCATTGCGGATATAGAGATTGTCGCGGCTGAGCAGCGCGTCGCCGGGTACCGTATATTCGGCATGGCCATCGACATCCATCGTCACGGTTAGGCTCGGCAGTCGTTGTCCGATGTCCGATGTGATATTCTGCAGTTCGTATTTCGAGGTTTGATACGCGACATCGAGCACCGCGTTCAGCCGGCCCTCGTCATATTTCAGCCCGCCGGCGAATTGCTTGTTGTTCTGGTTGAGGTCGCGGGCCTGGGTCGTCTGGTTCGACACAAGGTTGGCGAAGGTCATGCTTTCGGGCTGGCACAGCTCGACAGGGTTGGCGAGTTGCGGCGCGGTCAGCGTCCAGGACTTGTTGCCGTCGGCGTCGGTCTGGATGACCGGATTGTTGCCGTTCGAGCGGACATAGGTGCTGATGCAGCTGGTGCCGGGCTTGATGTCGGTGATCGTCGTGCCGTTGGTGAACGGCTGGATATTGGCGCCGTTACGGCTGCCGCGATCGCGGAAATAGGTGTAGAACCCTTCGACATAGGCTTCGAGAGACGGCGACGCCTGCCACTGCAGCGCGCCGTTGAGCTGGTGGCGCTCGATATAGCCTTGCTGCGGGAAATTCTGGAGGATGCCGGGGATGACATAACCCGGCGTGTTGAATGGCGCCGTGTTGGTGCTGCGCCGCTGGAACAGCACTGTCGTTGCGCGATAATAATCCGACTTCGAATAGGTGCCGTTGATCAGCGCGCCGATTTCGCCGATCCCGGTGTCCCAGCGATCGGTCGCGAGCAGGCTGAACTGCGGATTGATCTTGTCGACGCGGTCGCCGTAATTGGCGCGCCCGCCCAGCACGACGGTCGGATCCTTGAAATTGAACGGACGGTTGAGCTGAAGGTCGATGACCCCCGCGAGCCCGCCTTCGGTCAGGTCGGCGGTCTGGGATTTGAAGACGTTGACGCGCGACAAGGCTTCGGCCGGCATGTCCTGCAAATCGAAATTGCGGCCGACCGTCGAAAACACCTCGCGTCCGTTCACGGTGGTCAGCACGTCGGGAAGGCCCCTCACGCGAACGTCGCCCAACTCGTTGTTGCGGTTGGTCGACACCTGCACACCGGGCACGCGCTGGAGCGCCGCTGCGGTCGTGGGGTCGGGAAGCTTGCCGATGTCCTGTGCGACGATCGCGTCGACTACCTGCACCGAATCGCGCTTGATATCGGCCGCGCGTTCAAGTGAACGGCGGATGCCCGTCACGACGATGGCCTCATCGGTATCCTGCGGCGCTTCTGCGGCCGACGCGCTCTGCGCCGGGCCGGTCGGATCTGCGGATTGCGCCCAAGCCGCCTGGCTCGCGACGATCGCGGACGCCGCGACGGACAGACCGATTTGCCTCTTCATGCCTTCCACTCCCACCTGTTCGGGCTCCAGGCATTTTTGCCCCGTTGGCCTCGTGGGAAGACGATGATTGGATGCTGTCACGAAGTCAATATATATATGATATATACGACTGCTGAATATTGGCCGTCGGCTTTCCGGCCACCGTTGTTCCGATGTCGCGCTTCATCGTGCCTCGGCGAGGACCTTCGATAGCTGGATGGGGTCGGCCTTTCAGCTTCGGTAGCGTCCTGTGCCGAACAGATGATGGAACCCGCCGGCCGGTCGGTACCATGCGCCGCGTGTCGTCTGGCGTCGCGTCCAGTGAAGCGGTCAGGTGGCCCATTCGGCAGGATCGGATTCCTCGCCGATCAGCGCGAGCCCGTGGGCGATCGAGGTCAGTTCGCCGCCGGTTGCGATGCGTTCTTCGCCGAAGCGGCGGTCGAACAGCGCGCGGATTGCAGGGATCAGCGACGAGCCGCCGGTCAGGAAGACGCGATCGATCTTTGCCGGCGTGACAGACGCCCGCGCGAGGGCCTGGTCCATCGCCGCCTCGATGCGGCGAAGATCGTCGGCAATCCATTGCTCGAAATCGGCGCGGCGCACTTCGGCGCCGATTTCGATGCCGCCGCCGGTGAAATGAAATGGCGCGTGCTTGCTGCTCGACAGCGCGCGCTTGAGCTTGCCCACGGCATCATAGAGCGGAAATCCCTGCTCATGTTCGATCAGCGCGATCATGCGGCCGATCAGATCGGGGCGCTCGGCATCGCGTTTCAGCCGTCGGATTTCGTCGAGGGTGCGCCGGTTGCGCATCATGGCCAGCCGCGACCAGTCGCCGAAATCGGCGAAATAGCCGCCCGGAATCTCCAACAGCTTATCGAACGAACGATATCGGCTTCCTTTGCCGAGCAAAGGCAACACCAGCCGGTCGACGATGCGATAGTCGAAACGGTCGCCCGCGATGCCGATCCCCGATGAGGCAAGCGGCACACAGCGGCGCGGCGCACCCGGTTCGGCGACACGGACGATCGAAAAGTCGGTCGTCCCACCGCCGAAATCGGCGACGAGGATCGTCGTGGGCTCAGTCAGGCGCGAGGCATAGCTGTGCGCGGCGCCGAGCGTTTCGTGGACATAATAGATTTCGGTACCGAAGGCCGCGAGCATCGCGTCATAGCGCTGGCGCGCGAGTTCGGGATCGGGCCGCGCGCCCGCATATTCGACCGGCCGGCCGACGATGATGCGGCGCGGCCGTTCGTCGAGCGCACCGCCGGCGTGGGCGACAAGTCGCTGAAGGAACAGCCGCCCCATATCTTCGAAGCGGAACGGCTTGTTGAATATCATAGCGCGCTCGAACAACGGGCTCGCGGCGACGCTCTTGAACGACTGGATGAAGCGGCTGTCGAGCGGCGATTGCAGATATTCGTCGATCGCCCATGGGCCCGCTTCGTGCGCAATACCGTTCCAGCCGCGCTCCTCTTCCCAGAAGCAGAGCGCCGAGCGGAACACCGCATCGCCCGCGTCGCCGAATGTGACGAGCCGGGTGCCGCCCTGCCCATCGGCTAGCGCGACGACGCTATTCGTCGTGCCGAAATCGAGCCCGAGCGCGCTCGCGGCCGCCTTGTCCATGACATGCTCCTGTGCTGGGGATCCCCGGTGGGGGCGGCGCCTATTGCACGGCAGGGCGGGCGGAGCAAGTTTGGGCAGGGCTCTTAGGCTTCGGGACCCCAGGCGCGATAGAAGGTGTCGACCGCGGAGTCGATTTCGTCCTGCAAGCGGCTGAGGTCGCGGCTTTCGGGAAGATTGAGGACTGCAAATTGATAAAGGCCCGACTGGAGCAGGCCAGAAAATTGCTGCATCGCGCGCATCGGATCGCCCATCCTGATCTCGCCGCGCACCATCTTTTCGGCGACCCAATCGGCCATGCGTGCCTTCCCGCGGCGCGGGCCGCGGTCATAGAAGGTCTCGGCGAGATGCGGGAAGCGATCGGCTTCACCGACGACGAGACGATAGAGCGACAGCAAGGGCTTCGCGGTCAGCTTGGTCATCAATATGTTGCCGAACCGGCGGAGGACGTCGGTCACGGGCTCGTCGAGCGGCAGCTCGATCGTCAGCGCGTCGCCATATTGTTCGACGATGCCGTCGACGACCGCGGCGAACAGATCCTCCTTCGACGGGAAATAGGTCCACAGCGTCGTTTTTGATCCGCCGACCTTGCTGGCGATCGACGACATTGTCGTCCCGGCATAGCCGTTGGCGAAGAACAACTCGCGCGCGGCATCGACAAAGGCTTTGCGGCGCATCGCCGTCGCATCGTCCAAGGCTGCCGTACTATCTGGTATCATTTCGATTGACAACGCATTCTCCGGGGCTCATTGGCGCATGATACCAGCTAGTATCGTGGGAAGCCATGCCCCGTTTGATTTTTGCCACAACCGCTGTTTTCGGCCTGCTCGCGGGCTGCGCAACCGTCCCCGACGTCGGGCCGAAGCCGGTTCCGGCGGCGGCCGAGTCGCTTGAATCGCGCACGACTTTCGTCGGGGCAGAGGGCCAATGGCCCGCCGAAGGCTGGTGGCGAGGCTTCGGCGATGCCCAGCTCGATACGCTGATCGCCGAGGGGCTGAAGGGCTCGCCCGGCGTCGTGATCGCCGCCGCGCGTGTCCGCGCCGCCGATGCGGTGGCACAGCAGGCGGGGGCCGCGCTGCTGCCGCGTGTCGGCGCCGAAGGCAGCGTCGGGGGAACCCAGCAGAGCAAGAATATGGGCATCCCGCCCGATTTCGTGCCCGATGGCATCCGAGACACCGGCCACATCGCCGCGACCTTCAGCTTCGATCTCGACCTATGGGGCCGTAACCGCGCGGCGCTCGCGGCGGCGACATCTGAGGCCGAGGCGGCGCGCGTCGACGAGGCGCAGGCGCGGCTGATGCTCACGACCGGGATCGCGTCGGCCTACGCCGATCTGGCGGGCTATTATCATGCGCGCGACGTCGCCAATGACGCGGTGCGCGTCCGCACCGCGAGCGCCGACCTGTCGGGCGAACGGGCGCGGGCGGGCATCGAGAATCAGGCGAGCCAGCGGCAGGCCGAAAGCCGCGCCGCGTCGGCGCGCGCCGACGTCGTCGCGCTCGAGGAAGCGATCGCGACGACGCGCAACCGGCTCGCCGCCCTCATCGGTGCCGGCCCCGATCGCGGCCTGTCGATCGCGCGCCCGCAGATGGCACGGCCGTTGCTCGGTCTGCCCGCAAATGCAGGAATCGACCTGATCGGCCGCCGGCCCGATATCGTCGCGGCGCGGCTGCGCTCCGAGGCTGCCGCCAAACGTATCGACGTCGCGCGCGCCGATTTTTACCCGAATATCAGCTTGTCGGCGCTCGTCGGGCTCCAGTCGCTCGGCCTGTCGAACCTGTTCAAATCGGGGTCCGAATATGGCAGTGGCGGCGCTGCGATCAGCCTCCCGATCTTCGAGGGTGGGCGGCTGCAAGGGCGTTATCGCGGATCGCGCGCTGACTATGATGTCGCGGTCGCAACCTATGACCGCACGCTGATCGGCGCACTGCGCGATGTCGCCGACATCGTCGCGCAACGCGCCGCGACCGAACGCCAGCTTGTCGGGCGGCGCGAGGCACTGACCGCCGCGGCCCAAGCTTCGAAGCTCGCCCGGCTGCGCTACCGTGCCGGGCTCTCGAACCAGATCGTCCAGCTCACCGCCGAGGACAGCATGGTCGCATTGAGCCGCGCCGTCGCCGACCTCGAAACGCGCCAGATGACACTCGATATCGCCCTGATCCGCGCGCTCGGCGGCGGATACCGGGCGAGCAATATGACAGGAGACGAATGATGGCCGACGAAACGGCTGCTGCCGAAACTGGCGCTCCCGAAGCAACTCCCGAAGCCAACGGCGCCAAGCGCAAGAAGCTGCTGCGCATCCTCGCGATCGTCGTGGTGACGGTCGCGGTCCTGTGGGGCCTCTGGTATTTCCTGACGCAGGCGGGGCGCGTCCACACCGACAACGCCTATGTCGGCGCCGACTCGGCGCAGGTCACCGCGCTGGTTTCCGGTCCCGTCAAAGAAGTCCGCGTCAGCGGCACGCAGGCGGTGAAGAAGGGCGACATCCTCGTCATCCTCGACGACGCCGACCAGCGCATCGCGGTCGCCGATGCCGAAGCCGCGCTGCGCCTAGCGCGCCAGCGTTACGGACAGGCGAGCGCGACCGCCGACGCCGCCCGCGCCCGCGTTTCGGCGCGCGGCGCCGACATCGCGCAAGCGCGTGCCCGGCTGCGCGACGCCAATGCGACGGTCGAGCGCGCCCGCGCCGAACTCGCGCGGCGCGAAAGCATTGCGGGCACCGGCGCCGTGTCGGGCGAAGAGCTGACCTCGGCGCGCGCAGCGCTCGCGTCGGCTTCGGCAGCGCGCGACCTTGCCGCCGCCGGCATCGCCTCGGCCGAAGCGACGCGCGGATCGGCGAGCGGCGATCTTGGCGCCGCCGAAGCCGTCGTGCGCGGCACGACGGTCGACACCGCCCCCGACGTCGCGGCCGCCGAGGCGCGGCTCGAAAAGGCGAAGCTCGACCTTGCGCGCACCGTGCTGCGCGCGCCCGTCGACGGCATCGTCACCAATCGGCAGGTGCAGGTCGGCCAGCGGATCGCCGCGGGCGCGCCGATCATGATACTCGTCCCGATCAGCACCGCCTATGTCGACGCCAATTTCAAGGAAAGCCAGTTTGAGGACATCCGCATCGGCCAGCCGGTCGAGCTGGTGTCCGACTATTATGGCGGCGACGTCGTCTTTCGCGGCAAGGTCGTCGGCGTCGCCGGCGGAACCGGCGCAGCCTTCTCGCTGATCCCCGCGCAGAATGCGACGGGCAATTGGGTCAAGGTCGTCCAGCGTCTGCCGGTGCGCATCGCGCTCGACCCGAAGCAGCTCAAGGAGCATCCGCTGCGCGTCGGGCTGTCGATGGAAGCCACGATCGACACGCGCGGCAACTGACCCATGGCCAGCGCCGCTCTCCCTCCATCCGCTATCTCGGCAGAACCGCAGCCACTGACCGGTGTTCGGCTGATCGTGGCGGCCTTCGCGCTCGCGCTCGCCAATTTCGTCGTCGTGCTCGATACCACGATCGCGAATGTGTCGGTGCCGCATATCGCGGGCGGGCTTGCGGTGTCGCCCACCCAGGGAACATGGGTGATCACCAGCTACGCGGTCGCCGACGCGATCAGCGTGCCGCTCACCGGCTGGCTCGCGATGCGCTTCGGCACGGTGCGCTGGTTCATGATCTCGATCATCGGCTTCGGCATCTTCTCCTTCCTCTGCGGCGTATCGCGCACGCTCGATGCGCTGGTGCTTTTCCGCGTGCTGCAGGGCCTCGCCGGCGGCCCGCTGATGCCGCTGTCGCAGATCCTGCTGCTGCGCATCTTTCCCAAGGAAAAGGCTGGGATCGGCCTCGCGATCTGGGCGATGACGACGACCACCGCGCCGATCCTCGGGCCGATCCTCGGCGGCACGATCAGCGACAACTGGACCTGGCCGTGGATCTTTTTCATCAACCTGCCCGTCGTTGCAATCTGCGCCTTTGGCGTGTTCACGTTGCTGACGCCGTTGGAGACGAAGCGCGCCAAGGCGCGGATCGACGTCATCGGCCTGATCCTGCTCGTCGTCTCGGTCGGCGCGTTCCAGATCATGCTCGACACCGGACGCGAGCATGACTGGTTCGGATCGGTGTGGATCATCGGGCTCGCGGTCGTCGCCGCGATCAGCTTTGCCGCCTTCGTAATCTGGGAACTGACCGAAGCCAATCCCGTGGTCAACCTGCGCATCTTCCGCTTTCGCGGCTTCACCTTCGCGACGATGGCGATCTCGCTCGGCTTCGGCGCCTTTTTTGCGCAGGTCGTGCTGACGCCCCTCTGGTTGCAGCAAGTCGCCGGCTATACCGCGACCGAGACAGGCTTCATCGTCGCCTGGCTGGGCGTCTTCGCGGTGCTGTTGTCGCCCGTCGCCGCGGGGCTGATTACGAAAATCGACGTCCGCATCACCATCTGCGCCGGGATCCTCTGGATGGCCTTCATGTCGATCCTGCGCGCGAGCTGGAACGCCGATGTCGGCTATTGGACGCTGGCGATGCCCCATATCCTGCAGGGGATCGGCATGCCGTTCTTCTTTGTGGGGCTCACCGCGCTTGCGCTGAGTTCGGTGCCGCCGCATCTGCAGACCTCGGCGGCCGGTTTGATGAGTTTCCTGCGTACCTTATGCGGAGCGATCGGCACCGCGGTGGCAACGACAGCGTGGGACGATGCCAGCCGGACCTCGCGATCCGAACTGGTGTCGGCGCTCAACAATCCCGAAGCGGCGATGACTTCGCTGCAAAGCGCCGGCCTCACGCTCGAACAGGCGCGCGCCGCGATCGAACGGCTGGTCGAGGTGCAGGCCTCGACATTGGGGGTGCTGCACTTGTTTCTCGCGTCGGGCGTGGTCTTCGTGATCGCCGCGATCTCGGTATGGTTCGCGCCGCGCCCGAAACAGATTTCGATGGGCGGCGGGCACTAGCCTTATTTGGCGAAGAGTTGTCCGAGGTCGGCGAACGCCTTGAACTCGAGCGCGTTGCCGGCGGGATCGCGGAAGAACATCGTCGACTGTTCGCCCGGCTGACCCGGAAAGCGCGTGTGCGGTTCGATCACGAACTCGGTGCCTGCGGCATTGAGTCGCTCGGCGAGCGCCCGCCATTCGGCGGGCGGCAGCACGACGCCGAAATGCGGCACCGGCACCGCATGGCCATCGACCGGATTATGCGCGGCGGCGGCGGGCGAAGAGTCGACGCGGTGCGCAACGATCTGATGCCCATAAAGGTTGAAGTCGATCCAGTCGGGATCGCTGCGTCCTTCGGGGCAGCCCAGGACGGTGCCGTAAAAATGTCGCGCGGCGTCCAGATCGTCGACGGGAAAGGCGATGTGAAAGGGGGCAAGACCGGTCATGCACCCTATTTGCCGTACCTGCGCGCGGAATGCCAGTCCGGGACTTGGGTTGTGCGCCGCAACATGCTAGGCGCGCGGCCATGCTGACGATCAACGGAATCACTGTACGCCTTGGCGGGCGCGCCATCCTCGAACGCGCCACCGCGAGCCTGCCGGCGAAAAGCCGCGTCGGGCTGATCGGGCGCAACGGCGCGGGCAAATCGACACTGATGAAGGTGATGATCGGCCAGCTCGAAGCCGACGAGGGCAGCATCGACATGCCGCGCAAGACGCGCGTCGGCTATATCGCGCAGGAAGCGCCGAACGGCACCGCGACGCCTTTCGATACCGTGCTCGCCGCCGATACCGAGCGGGCCGAATTGCTCGCCGCATCGGAGACCGAACAGGACCCCGACAAGCTTGGCGACATTCACGAGCGGCTGATCGCGATCGACGCCTATACCGCTCCCGCGCGCGCCGCGCGCATCCTGATCGGGCTGGGTTTCGACGAGGAAATGCAGGCTCAGCCGCTCGACAGCTTCTCGGGCGGGTGGAAGATGCGGGTCGCGCTCGCGGCGCTGCTGTTCTCTGAGCCCGACCTGCTGCTGCTCGACGAACCATCGAACCACCTTGACCTCGAAGCGACCTTGTGGCTCGAAAATTTCCTGCGCGCCTATCCGGGGCAGCTCGTCGTCATCAGCCACGAGCGCGACCTGCTCAACAATGTCGTCGACAATATCCTGCATCTTGAGGGCGGCAAGGTGATGCTCTATGCGGGCGGCTATGACGCGTTCGAACGCCAGCGCGCCGAACGCGCGGCGCAGCTCGCCGCGGCCAAGGCGTCGCAAGATGCACAGCGCGCCAAACTCCAGGACTATGTCGCGCGCAACAGCGCGCGCGCCTCGACCGCGAAACAGGCGCAGTCGCGCGCCAAGATGCTCGCGCGGATGCAGCCGATCGCCGCCCTCGCCGAGGACCAGACGCTCGCATTCGATTTTCCGAGCCCCGACGAACTCAAGCCGCCGCTGATCACGCTTGATTTGGCGAGCGTAGGTTACGCCGATAAGCCTGTGCTCCAGCGGCTCAACCTCCGCATCGATCCCGACGACCGGATCGCGCTGCTCGGCCGGAACGGCAATGGCAAGACGACGCTCGCACGCCTGCTCGCGGCGCAGCTCGCGCCGATGGCGGGTGCGATGGCAGCATCGGGCAAGATGCGCGTCGGCTATTTCACCCAATATCAGGTCGAGGAACTCGACGGCAGCGACACCCCGCTCGCGCATATGACGCGCGTGATGGAGGGCAAGACGCAGGGCGCCGTCCGTGCGCAACTCGGTCGCTTCGGCTTTTCGGGCAACAAGGCGGTGACGCAGGTCGCGAAACTGTCGGGCGGCGAACGCGCGCGGCTCGCGCTCGCGCTTATCACGCGCGACGCGCCGCATCTCCTCATCCTCGACGAACCGACGAACCATTTGGACGTCGATGCGCGCGAGGCTCTGGTGCAGGCGCTCAACGGCTTCGAGGGCGCGGTGGTTCTCGTCAGCCACGACCGCCACATGCTCGAACTCACTGCCGACCGGCTCGTGCTCGTCGATGACGGCACCGCGCGCGAATATGACGGCAGCATGGACGACTATGTCGACATGATCCTGGGCAAAGGGCCGCAGAAGGACCGCGTGTCGAAAGCCGACAAGAAGGAAGATCGCAAGGCCGCCGCCGCGGCGCGCGAGGCCGCCGCGAAGATCAAGAAGGACGTCTCGGACGCCGAGGCAGATCTCGCCAAATATGAGGTCGTCCTGTCCGCCATCGACCGCGCGATGTTCGACCCGCAGGGCGCCGCGAGCGAATACAAAGGCCTGACGATGAGCGAGCTGTCGCAGCGCCGCGGCAAGATCGTCGCCGCGCAGGAAGCCGCCGAAGCACGCTGGGTGGCAGCGAGCGAAGCGCTGGAGGCGTTTGAGAAAGCGGCGGCCTAGATTATCGGTCCTAGCTTCGTCACCCCGGACTTGATCCGGGGTCCAGACCTCCAAAGCGGCCAAGGATGCCGGATCAAGTCCGGCATGACCAAGTTGTTGTGGGCTCACCCGCATTGACTCCCACACTCCATTCCATCATAATAGTTTCAATTGAAACTAGATGGGAATGCGACATGGCCGACCTTTTCGATAATCCGCTGGGCCTCGACGGCTTTGAATTCGTCGAATTTTCGGCGCCCGAAAAGGGCATTCTCGAACCCGTGTTCGCAGCGATGGGCTTCACGCAAATCGCGCACCACCGTTCGAAGGACGTCCAGCTGTGGCGCCAGGGTGGGATCAACCTGATCGCCAATTACGAACCCAAATCGCCCGCAGCCTATTTCGCCGCCGAGCACGGCCCGTCGGCGTGCGGCATGGGCTGGCGCGTCCGCGACGCCGCGAAAGCCTATAGCGAAGCCATCGAGCGCGGCGCCGAGCCGGTCGAGGTAAATCCCGGCCCGATGGAGCTGCGGCTGCCCGCGATCCGCGGTATCGGCGGCTCGATCATCTACCTGATCGACCGTTACGGCGACGACCTCAGCATTTACGACATCGATTTCGTTTATGAGGATGGCGTCGATCGCCACCCGGTCGGCGCGGGGATGCAGCTGATCGATCACCTGACGCACAATGTCTATGGCGGCCGCATGGCGCATTGGGCAGCCTTTTATGAGCGGATCGCGGGTTTCCGCGAGATCCGCTATTTCGACATCAAGGGCGAATATACCGGCCTGACTTCGAAAGCGATGACCGCCCCCGACGGCAAGATCCGCATCCCGCTCAACGAAGAGGGCGCGGGCGGCAAGGGCCAGATCGAGGAATATCTGCGCGCCTATAATGGCGAGGGCATCCAGCATATCGCGTTCAGCTGCGACGATCTCTACGCCGCGTGGGACAAGCTCAAGGCACTCGGCAACCCCTTCGCCCCCGCACCGCCGGCGACCTATTATGAGATGCTCGAAGAGCGCCTCCCGGGCCATGGCGAGTCGGTCGAGGGCCTCCAGTCGCGCGGCATCCTGCTCGACGGTTCGACCACCGAAGGCGACCCGCGCCTGCTGCTCCAGATTTTCGGCCAGACCGTCATCGGCCCCGTCTTCTTCGAGTTCATCCAGCGCAAGAAGGATGAAGGCTTCGGCGAGGGCAATTTTACGGCGCTGTTCAAATCGATGGAAATGGACCAGATTCGCCGCGGAGCCTTGGAAATCAAAGAGAACGCTTGACCCCTTCACCGTTCGCCCTGAGCTTGTCGAAGGGCTGTCTTTTTCTTTGCGCGAGGGAAGAAGAACGGTGCTTCGACAAGCTCAGCACGAACGGAGTTTGGTAGAATGACCAGCCAATCCCCCATCAAACTCGGCGGCGTCCACCACGCCGCCTATCGCTGCAAGGATGCGAAGGAAACGGTCGATTGGTACGAGCGCATGCTCGGCATGACCTACACCACCGCCTTTGCCGAGGATCATGTGCCGTCGACCGGCGAATATGACCCCTATATGCACGTCTTCCTCGAGGCGGGCAACGGCAACATCCTCGCCTTTTTCGAGCTGCCGAACCAGCCCGTCATGGGCCGCGACGAGAATACCCCGGCGTGGGTCCAGCATCTCGCATTCAAGGTCGGCAGCTTCGACGAGCTCGTCGCGGCGAAGGCGCATCTGGAAAGCGAGGGCGTCGACGTGCTCGGCCCAACGCACCACGGCATCTTCAAGTCGATCTATTTCTTCGACCCCAACGGCCACCGCGTCGAACTGGCGTGCGACATCGGCACGGCGGCGCAATATGCCGAGCTGAAGCGCGTCGCGCCGCTGATGCTCGAAGAATGGAGCCAGACCAAAAAGGCCCCGCGCCACGCCGACTGGCTTCATACCGCGGCGAACGAGTAAAAGGCTGCGTGCCCCTGCGAAGGCAGGGGCCCATCTCCCGCCGTCAACTTTTTAAACCACCGTAGCTGAGAGCGTATAGCTCCGGTGATGGACCCCTGCCTTCGCAGGGGCACAAGTGGCTTGATTATTTCCTGTCGAGCCCGATGCTCTCCAGCGTCGCGCCGCTGCACTTATCGGCTTCCTTGCTCTTGCCGTCACCCGACAGCGCGCCGATCGCTAGGAAGCCCGCGACCACCGCGACCAGAAACGCGGCGGTGACCCAGATCAGATATTTGTCGATAAACGCCTTGATCGGTGCCCCGAACAGCCGGAACAAAATGCCGACGAGCATGAAGGAAAAGGCCCGGCTGGCAAGGCTCGCCCACAGGAAGGTCCAGAAATTCATGTGGATGAAGCCGGCGGTGATCGTCAGCAGCTTGAACGGGATTGGGGTCGCCCCCTTGATCAGGATGATCTCGGCGCCGAATTCGCGAAGATAGCAGGCGGCCGGCGGGAAGGCATCGGTAAGCCCGAGCACGCCGAGCAGCCACAGCCCGACGCTCTCGTACAGGAAGAAGCCGATTCCATAACCGAGCATCCCGCCCAATACCGAGGCGAGGGTGCAAATGATCGCATAGCGCACCGCCTTCTTCGGATTGGCCAAGCACATCAGCCCCAGCATCGGGTGCGGCGGGATCGGGAAAAAGCTTGCTTCGACGAAGGACACCAGCGCCAGCCAGAACTCGGCGTGCGGATGCGCGGATTTCTCCATGGTCCAGTTATACAGATTCTGGATCATGGATTTGTTACGCGGTGTGGCGGTCATGCTGGTCCTTGCGGTGGCGACGTCGACCTCCCTATGCCGCTCACGTCACGCGAAGTCGAGCCGAAGCCGGTCATGCCGTGATCAAAACGCCGAAGCCGCTCGCGAACGGCTCCGGCGTTGCTCCCATCAGAGACGGGAGCAAGGGACATCATCGTGTCCGCGCCATCCGCGGACCAGCGGGTTCAGCGCCGCGAGATCATGATCGCGCTGGCCAGCGTCAACGGCGCGCCGGTCCGTTGCGCCGCGACAATCTCCTTGCCGGCTTCGCGGCCCCTCGAAAGCGCACTCCGGAAGCAATGGCCGGTGGCTATTTCGCGCACGGTCGATTCGAATTCGGGGCGGACGTCGCACACCGAGCGCGCTGCGGCGCGCAGGCGGCTGTCGAGCCGCGCCCAGCCGGCATCGGTGTCGAGATTGAGGTCGGCATAGCTGACTTTTACGACCTCGATTTCACCTGCCGGTGCGGTCGCGACGATGGGCTGGGAAAAGGCGGGGGCTGCGCCGAGCAGCAACAGGGGAAGAGCCATGAAGATACGCATCGAATTACTCCCTTTCATCATGTTCCAGCCGAACGGCAGGCTGGGATGTGATGGGAGTAGCGGCGGCACATGCGGGCCGCCGTGATAAGAGCGTCAATTCTGTATTAAAAATACGTCAAAATACATAATGTTGAAATTTATTGTTCGTTGATCCGTCAAAAAGATGTTATTTCGGTCTTCGGGAAAAACATACGGCCGCTATCCCTCGACTCAGGAGGTCGCGCCGTGAATTCTGTATTCACCAAAAACGAGCGGTGGCCGGTCGCCGCCGCGATGCCGGTAGTACGGCTCCTCGGCGACTTCGCTGTCGAGCCGTCCGGCCTGTTCCCCACCGGCCGCAAAGCGCGCGCCCTTCTGGCCCGGCTCGTCCTTGCCGACGCACCGCTGGCGCGCGACCGGCTGAGCGCGCTGCTGTGGAGCCGCCGCCCCGACGCGCAGGCGCATGCCAGCCTGCGGCAATGTCTCGTCGAGCTGAAGCCCTGGACGCGCGCGATGCCGCCGTTGCTGCACGCCGATCGCGAAACCATCGCGCTCGATCGCACGCAAGTCGCCGACGATATTTCGCTACTTCACGCCGCCTGCGCGGTCGACGACGTCGCGGTGGTCCTGGACCGGCTGCCGGCCCATGACGTCGGGTTGCTGGCCGATCTCGACGGCATCGACGAGGCGTGGGACGACTGGCTGGCGGTCGAACGCACGCGTCAGGGCGAAGCGATCGTTCGCGAGGTGCTCGCCATGGCCGAAAGGCGGCTGCAGGCGGGCGATGCCGAACAGGCTCTCGCAGTGGCGGACAAGGTGACACGCTTCGATCCCTGCAGCGAACATGCCGCGCGGCTGGTGATGAGCGCGCGCTGGGCGGTGGGCGACAGCGATGGCGTCCGTCATGCCTGGCAGCGGATCGAAGATGCGCTCGCGCGCGGAATCGACGGCAGGCCTTCGGTCGAAACCGCCGAGCTGTATAAGCGCCTGTCTATCGGGCCCTGTCCGCTCGATCGTCACGCAGCCGCCGCGCCTTCCATGGCGGCCAGTCCAGCCGCCAGCCTGTCGCCGCGGCGCGCACTGTTCCTCGGCATAGCCGCGCTGGCCCTCGCGCTGACGGGCGCCGATGCGCCGCGGTCGCGATCTGCCGTTGCGGCCTTCGACGCGCCGATGGTCCGCGTCGAACCGATCGAGTTGCGGGGGAGCGATCCGGCCGAGGACCGTTTTGCCGATGCGCTGGCGGGCGATTTCGCGCGCTTTGCCAAGGCGTCGGGGGGTGCGGTCCGCGTCCTTGACGGGAAAGTGCCGGGACGCGTGGGCGATTTTGTCGTCCGTGTTGCGATCGAACGCGACGGCGGCCAGTTCATCAGCGAGTCGCGGATCGTGGACAGTTTGAACGGGGCGATCCTGTGGTCCAGCCGGTTCGCTGCGCCCGTCGACGATCTCAGCCGGCTGCGCGAACGGACCGCGCTCGCAGTGGCAGGGTTGGTCAATTGCGCCTTGACGCTGAACGGCCGGAACGACCTGTTGGCCGCCGATGCTGATCGGCGATCGCTGATCTTTGCGATCTGCGATGCGGATACGGCGTTTGACGGCCCCCGCGCGATCCGGTTGATGGAGGAGCTCGTTCGGCGCTGGCCGGGCGATGCTGACACGCTGGGATTGTTGGCGCAGGCCCGCGTCAAACATCTCTCGCACGATATGGATGCCGCCAAATTGCGGGTCGAGAGCGCGAGGGCGGTCGAAACGGCGCGCCGCGCGCTTGCGATCGATCCCGACAATGCCCCCGCCCTGACGGCCTTGTCGCAGACGAGCGGCGGCGAATTGTTCATGGTCGAGGCGCTGCCGCTGCTCGATCGCGCACTTGCGATCGACCCCGAATATCCGGCCGCATTGATGACGAGCGCGGTCGGGCTGTTCCAGGCCGGCTATGTTCATGCCGGTGTAGAACTGGCGGAACGAGCGGCACGCGCCGACCCGACGTCGATCTACAAGGCCTTGGGGGTCGTCCGGCGTTATGCGGCGGCGGGACAGATGCGCGAGGCGATGGAGCGGTTCGCAGAAGTGGAGGCGATCTGGCCGGGGCATCCCGACCTGGCCGAGCATCGCCAACGTCTCGCGGTTGAACTCGGCCGGGACGAGGCCGCCGAAGTCTATCGCATCGCGGCGCCCGAGGAGCAGCGCGAATTCGACATGCTGCTCGTCCATCAATTCGCCGACCCGTCGATCGGATCGCGCGAGGTCGACGCCGCCGCCGAAGCCGAGTTCGCGCGCTATCCGTCGATCGCCTACTTGATGGCCGCGCATTTTACCCGGCTCGGCGACCTGCCCAGGGCGCGCTCATGGTTGGCGCGCGCGCCGATCCGCAAAACTGACGGCCAATGGTCGCTTCTCTATTGGCCTTCGGTCGCCCCGCTCCGCCGCGACCCTCAGTTTTTTGCCAAGCTGGCGCGGATCGGGCTCGTTGATTTCTGGCGGCGCCAGGATCGCTGGCCCGATTTCTGCAACGAGCCCGGACTTCGGTACGACTGCAAAAGCGAGGCCGAACGGCTGGTCCGTCTCGGCCGCGCTGTCAGTGGCGGAAGTGTCGCATCCCGGTGAAGACCATCGCGAGGTTCGCTTCATTCGCTGCCGCGATCACCTCGTCGTCGCGGATCGATCCGCCCGGCTGGATCACACAGGTCGCGCCCGCCTCGACCGCCGCCAGCAGGCCGTCGGCGAAGGGGAAGAAGGCGTCGCTGGCGACTGCGCTCCCGACGGTGCGCGGCTGCGTCCAGCCGTGGTTCTCGGCAGCTTCGCGCGCCTTCACCGCGGCGATGCGCGCGCTGTCGCGGCGGTTCATCTGGCCGGCGCCGATGCCCGCGGTCGAACCGCCCTTGGCATAGACGATCGCGTTCGATTTCACATGCTTGGCGACCGTCCACGCGAACAGTGCGTCGGTCAGTTCTTCCTCGGTCGGCGCGCGGTCGGTCACGACCTTCAGGTCGGCGCGGGTGATGCGGCCATTGTCGCGGCTCTGCGCGAGCCAGCCGCCGGCGATCGTCTTCATCACCAGGCCGCCGCGCGCCGGATCGGGCAGCTCGCCGGTCAGCAGCAGGCGCAGGTTCTTCTTCTTCGCGAACACCGCGCGCGCATCGGCGTCGGCGTCGGGGGCACAGACGACTTCGGTAA